>NZ_CP016756.1:309166-618333 GCF_001700965.1 Stenotrophomonas nitritireducens | reverse complement strand
GCTTCAGCCTGGTCGAACTGATGGTGACGGTGGCCATCGCGGCCATCCTTTTGGCGATCGCCACTCCGTCGTTCCGTTCTATCATCAATTCCAACCGTTTGACCAGCCAGGCCAACGAGTTGGTCGGCTCGCTGCAGCAGGCACGCAGCGAGGCTATCAAGCGCAATACGCGGGTATCGGTCTGCGGCAGTGCCGATGGCGCGAACTGCGGCGGTGGCTGGGGCACGTGGTTGACGGTCATCGAGTCTGACAGCACGGTGCTGCGGGTAAACCAAGCCAAGCCCCCGGTCCAGGTGACTTCGGGTGTGCAGCGGATCACCTTTCGTCCTGATGGCTTGTCCAGTACAGCCGTCAATAGTGCGGTGACTTTCTGTATTCCAACCGGAAGTCCGGCAGATAACCAACGCACTGTCACCCTCGCTTCGGCTGCGCGTATCGCCAGCAGCCGGGTGAATGGTGGCGGTGCGTGTCCTTGAACTGAGGTCAGGGTAGATGAAAATTGGAAACGCCTATTCCCGCAGCGCAGCTCCGCCCCGCCGACTGGCAGGCTTCAGCTTGATCGAAGTGATGGTCTCGGTATTGGTGCTGGGGGTTGCGCTGCTCGGCATTGCCGCCATGCAGGCCACCGCTTTGCGAAACGGGCAGAGTTCGCTGGAGCGTAGCCAAGTGGTTGCATATTCGTATTCGGCGATTGATGCGATGCGCGCCAATCGCCAGGCAGCGCTTGCAGGTGCCTACAACACCGATGGCATGGAGTGCACAGTGCCAGCTGGCGGCACGCTGGCCCAGAATGATGTGAGCCGGTGGATCCAGTCGTTGAAAAACGGCATGACCAGCGATCCTGACGACGAGAGCATCTGTGGGCAGATTTCGTGTGTGGCGGGCGTTTGTACGGTGACTGTGCAGTGGGATGACACACGCGGGAGCAAAAGCGATGCGGCGGCCGACAATGTCGAGGGTGGCGCGGAGCGTCAGGCGCAAACGGTGGTGAGGCTATGACGCGGATGCGTGCAATTCGAATGAAATCACCCGCCGGAATGGCGGGCATGACCCTGATCGAGCTGATGATCGCAATGATCATCGCTCTGATCGTACTGGGCGCGGTGGTAATGATCTTCGTGTCCAGTCAACAGGCTTATCGGACTACGGACGGACTGGGCAAGGTCCAGGAGAACATGCAGTTCGGTTTCGAGATGATGAGCAGGGATATCCGTGAAGCGGGGGGCAACCCATGCGATATCGGTTTGCCGGTTGCAAACGTGGCCGACCTTGGTGGCGCCAACTGGTGGAGTACCTGGTCGCAGGCGGTGAATGGTTATGACAACGGCAGCTTGACTGGCTCCGTCGCGGGCAGCGACGCATTGCAGCTGCTGTTGGTCGGCGATGAGCTGGCCAACGTGTCGTCCCAGACAGGTACGGTTTTCACCGTGGACAAATCCACTGGTCTGGCCGCCAACGACGTGCTGATGGTCTGCGATACCCGGCAGGTTGCCGTATTCCGCGCGGGCCCGGTCAGTGCTACCACGATCAGTCATGCCAACACGGGCAACTGCAGTACCAGCTTGAACGTGCTGCCGGCCCCCTGTAACGCTGCGGCTCCCGCTTACCTTTATCCGAAAAACTCGGTGATAAGCAAACTCAATGGCGTGCGCTGGTTCGTGGCCAGCAACGGCCGTGGTGGAAGCTCGCTGTTTCGTGTCCTCAATGGCGGCGCGCGTGAGGAAATGGTCGAGGGTGTTTCAGACATGCAGCTGGAGTACCTGCAGGACGCTGCCACTACCGATTATGTGGCTGCAGGCGCAGTCGCGGGCTGGCAGGACGTGACGTCGATCCGTATCACCTTCACCGTCAACAGCGACAGCCCGGTGGGCAGCGGTAATGTCCCGCTGACGCGTCAGTTGGAGCAGGTGGTTACCTTGAGGAATCGTGCGCAATGAACATCAATAATCGCGTGGACGTCTGCGCCACCCGGCAACGGGGCGCGAGTCTGCTGGTCGTACTGCTGATCCTGATCGTGATCACCCTGATTGGCCTCGCAAGCATCCGCGGCACGCTGCTGCGCGAGCGCATGAGCGGCAATATGTATGACCGCAGCCTGGCGTTCCAATCGGCGGAGTCCGCCTTGCGTGAAGCCGAGGTTGCGGTTCGAGCCGCCGTTGTGGCGGGCAGCTCGATCGGTACCGACTGCAGCGTGGCCGGTGTGGTCTGTCCCATACCGCCAGCCGGTACCTATACCGGCGGTGGCGCCGGCTGGGTCAATGGCACGGCAACCCAGAGCCAGGCAGCTGGCCGCCCGCAGTATTTCGTCCAGTACCTCGGGCAACGCGAGAGCACGGATGAGCTGCAGCAGAATCAGAGTGCCAACGCAAACCAATATGGCGGTGGTGGCGGTGTGACCCTGGAGTCGTTCTATCGCATCATCGCGCGCAGCCACGATCCAGCCACAGCGGCGGATCGCGCGGTCGTCGTCCTGCAATCCAACATCACGGTCAAGTAAGTACCGTCGCCATGGGGCTCTGAAAGATCATGAATACTTATCCCGGCACTAAAAACAAACAGCCAGGCCTGATCAAAAGCAGGTTCGGCGGTATTGCCATTGGACTGTTCGCGGCCGTTTGCTCAATGAGCGCGCCTGCGGTGGAAATCGCACAGTCGCCGATGTTCGTCGGCAGCGACGTTCCCGGCAACCTGGTGCTGGTGCCTTCGGTGGAGTACCCGACGCTGATCAGTCAGGCGAATATCGGCAACTACGATAGTTCTCGTCGTTATTCGGGTTATTTCGATCCCAATAAGTGCTATCTGTACAACTACAGCAGCATCGAGACGGATCGGTATTTCTACCCGACCGGGGCAGCCAGCTCATTCAATTGCCCCACTGACAAGCAGTGGAGCGGTAATTACATGAACTGGGCTGCTACCCAGACCATCGATCCATTCCGCTCGGGTCTGACCGGTGGCTATCGCGTAGTCGATACGCCGACAACGACCATTCTCGAGAAGGCCAGGCATCACGGCTCGGGGCTGTTCCCCAACCGCGCGATCTCCAATGCAACCTCGGTCAAGAATCTGACCGGTGCGACCTGGAACAGCCTTACCGTCAAGATTGAAGGTCTTGGCAATCGCATGCGCTTCACTTCAAGTGGCGACTTGAATACCACTAGTCCAGTTCCCTATGACCCTTCGAAGCACACTCTGACACCCTCGGGCAAGAACAGTGATCCCGGCGTTGTCTATGAAGTCAGCGTCCGTGTGAAGGTCTGCGATGTCAGTGTGGGTCTGGAAGCCAATTGCGTTCGCTACGGCAGCAATTACAAGCCCGAAGGTTTGATCCAGGAGTACTCCAAGCGCATCACGTACAGCATTTTCGGCTTTCTCAACGAGTCAGGAAATCAGCGTAATGGTGGTGTCCTGCGTGCTCGGCAGAAGTTCGTTGGTCCCCAGACCCATTACCCTGAAGCGGGCATCCTTGCCAACACGGCCAGGGAGTGGGACCCCGCAACGGGCGTGCTGGTGCGCAACCCCAACCCGGCGGATGCGAGTGCGACGGCAGCCACCGGCATCCTGGACAGTGGCGTCATCAACTACCTCAACAAGTTTGGTCAGATGACCACCGCTTCGCCCAAGAGCAATGACCCGGTCAGCGAGTTGTACTACGCGGCCCTGCGTTATTTCCGTGGGCAGGGCAACCTTGCCGAGTACACCAATAACATCAATTACACCTTTGCCGATGGATTTCCGGTCATCACCGATTGGGACGATCCGATCCGCTATTCCTGTCAGGTGAACGCGGCGCTGGGCATTGGTGACGTCAATACCCATGAAGATCGCAATATTCCAAATACGCCTGACAAGGATCTGGATCTGGCGATCAAGTACACGCAGAAGATCTTCGATCTCGAAGGCATTACCACCAAGGCAAACGCTGGGAGTTTCAGTGGTCGCGGCAATTCCGCTTTCATCGCGGGTCTGGCGTACTACGCCAACACCAATGACATCCGTACCGATGTGGCTGGAAAACCCAATACGCTTGGCAAGCAGACCCTGTCTACTTATTGGGTGGACGTGCGCGAGAACCAGATCCTTGAGCCGAAAGCAACCAACCAGTATTGGCTCACCGCCAAATACGGCGGCTTTGATGTTCCTTCGCAGGACTTCGATCCGCTGACCACAACCGGTCTGGCGACGTCGTGGTGGCACACCAATCTGGATTACCTGACCAGTGGCTCCGGCGGCGGGGTCACCAGTACGGTCAACACCTATCCGCGCCCTGACAACTTCTACGTGGCCAGCGAGGCCGACAAGATGGTGGCCAGCCTGCGCCAGGCCTTCGAGTCGATCGCACGCAAGGCTGAAGGTTCAGCCAGTTCGTTCGCCAGCAACTCGACCAAGCTCGAGGCCGGTGCGCGTACCTTCCAGGCGCAGTTTGTCACTGGCCAGAATCGTGAGTGGGCTGGGCGTTTGTTTGCCTACGACGTGAACACGAGTACGGGTGCGTTGACCCAGGCCTGGTCGGCGGCTGATCAGTTCCCGATCTGGGGGCCGAACAACGCGACTACGGGTGCTCGGCAGATCTTCTACAACAACGGCGGCACGTTGGCTGGTTTCCAGGGGACGGTTGGCGGTCTGTCCTCTTCAGTGGTGAATTACCTGCGCGGGGACCGGTCTGGTGAGAAGAGCAGAGGTGGCGCCTTCCGCAATCGTTTGAGCTTGCTGGGCGATATCGTTAATTCGCAGCCGGTTTATGTCGGCGCGCCCAACCCTCGTCTGTACACCAACAGCTCGTTCGCTGGTGCGACGGGTTATGCGGCTTTTGCTTCCGGGCAGTCTACGCGTACACCGATTGTTTACGTTGGTGCCAATGACGGCATGTTGCACGCGTTCAACGCCAATACCGGTAAGGAAGTGTTTGCATTTGTGCCGACCGAAGGCATGTCCAAGCTCTCGGGTGCACTGGGGTTCACTGACCCAGCATATGAGCACGCGTATACCGTTGACGGAGCGATGACTGCGGCCGACTGGTACGACGGTGCCAAGTGGCGGACTGCGTTGATCGGTACGATGGGGCGCGGTGGCAAGACCATCTTTGCGCTGGACGTCACCACCCCTGCGACGCCCAAGATGATGTGGGAGGTCAGTGACGCATCTCTTGGCAACAATCTGGGGCAGCCGATCATCTCGCAGGTCAGCAATGGCGAATGGCGCGTACTGCTGGGCAATGGCCCGAACAGCGCCGATGGCATCGCCAAGTTGGTGTCAATCAATATCACCACCGGCAGCGTTTCCACCATCTCGACTGCGACCGGTACTGATAATGGTCTGGCTGGTATCAACGCATGGTCAGCGGCGGGTAATGGGCTGGTCGACACTGTGTATGCCGGCGACATGAAGGGCAATCTGTGGCGCTTCAAGCTCTCCGATGGCAGCGTCAGCAAGCTGTATGCCGCCGGTGAAACCAAGCCGTTCACCGCTGCGCCGCTGGTCGCGGTCAACCCGAAAACGCTGCAGACATGGGTGTTCGCAGGTACTGGTCGTTATCTCAACTCGGCTGACCGAGCCAACAAGAACGTTCAAACCTGGTATGGCTTGATTGACAAGGGAGTGGCTATTTCGGGTGGATTGGAGGAGGTCAGTATTCTTGATGAGGGTGTGATCGGTGCTTACGATGTTCGCGTGATCGAGCGTGTAGCTGCGGTGGGGGAGAATGGCTGGTACATGAATCTGGTTCCTTCCACTGGCGTTGCCCAAGGTGAACGCATGGTCGTACCGAACTTCTTCCAGGGCCTGACGCTTATTGGCACCACTCGTATCCCTGATTCGGCCGACGTCTGTAGCCCGACCGGCAAAGGCTACACCATGGCGATCGATCCATTTACCGGTGGACGCCTGTCTGGTGGGTTCTTTGATGCCAATGGTGATGGTGTGGTCGACGGCAAGGATTCGTTGGACGGTACGCCTGTGTCCGGTATCGGCTATGGCAGCAGTCCGAATAACCCGATTTTCATCGGTGACAACATGTACACCAGTCTTGATGATGGCACTTATGCAAAAACCAAGACCAATACCAATAACGGCAACATCAAGCGTGTTTCCTGGCGTGAGTTGATGGGGGATTGAAACGGATGAAGAGCATGATTCATGCAAATCGCGGCAGGCGGGTCTCATTGGCTCGACACATCGCTGGCTTTACCTTGATCGAATTGATGATCGTGGTCGTGGTTATCGCGATTTTGGCGGCCATTGCTTACCCGAGCTATCAACAGCACGTGATCAAGGCGCGACGTGCAGCGGTCGCTGGTTGCCTGCAGCAGGGGGCGCAACTCATGGAACGCTATTACACGACAAACTTGACTTATGTCGGGGCTCCGGCGCCTAGCTGCGAAGCGGCGTTGACAAACTTCTACACGGTAGGCTTCCAGGGTGGTGCTCCCACCGCCCGTGCTTTCATCCTAGGGGCGGTGCCGACGGCGATTCAGAAGGATTCAAAGTGCGGGACCTTGTCGATCAATGCTCAGGGTGTTCGCACCAAGAGCGGTAGTGCGACGGTTGCCGAATGCTGGTGATTTCGGTCTGATCCAGTAATGCTTGCCCAGAAAAAGCCCGCCGTGCATTGCGGGCTTTTTCGTGCGCGCAGCGAAGGCTTTCACGGTGCGTCATCGGGATTAGGCAAAACAAAAAAGCCTGCCTATCGGCAAGCTTTTTTGTTTTTTTTATTTGGCGCCCGAAGTTGGACTCGAACCAACGACCCCCTGATTAACAGTCAAGTGCTCTAACCGGCTGAGCTATTCGGGCGGGAGGCAAATTCTACTTGGTGGAAAGATTGTGTGCAATACCCGGATTCATCTGCAGGGTTGGTCTGCCCTTGGGTGGGCGTTGCGCACGCGTCCAGCATTGTTGACCACAACCTGCATCAGCAGGATGTCGGTGTCATTGCAGATGGAGATGGTCGTGTTCGAACCCGCACTGCGCCCGTCCGGCAGATAGCGGATGTTGCTGCGTCCGGCGCCGCTGTGGATGCGAAGTGAAGTGTGGGCGGGATGCAGGGTAGTGCGGATGATGTCGGCATGGTGGTCCGGGCGCCCGTTGCCGTTGGCATCTATGAACACCAGCCAGCCGCTGCCCCAGTCCGTATTGCCAGCGCATTCGCGGCCATTCGTGGAGGGGCAGAGTACGGTGTTCTTGCGCTGCCAGATCGCACTGTTACGGGCCAGGTGTAGATGGCCAACCAGGGCATGCTGTGTGGTCAGCGCCCGCTGCCGCTGCAATACGTGCGGCAGGTAGGGCGTGCTGATAGCGGCCAATATTCCGATCACCGCCACACAGACAAGCATCTGTACAAGCGTGAAGCCCTTGTTGCGCGCAGGACGGGCGAACGGGTGGCTTCGAGAGGGGCGCATGGCAGGGCCGGCAGGGGCGTTTGCGTCTATGGTCGCCAAACGGGCTCCGTAACAGGCTCGCTGCACCGCTTGGCTGAACATCGGGTTACTCCATGCGCTGGGGTCAACCCGGTGCTCGCTATACTCGAAGGTCAACCCCGCCCAGTGGTCGACATGTCAGACAGCTTCCAGCTCGTATCGCCGTATTCGCCCTCCGGCGACCAGCCGGCCGCCATCGAAAAGCTGGTGGCCAACTTTGAAGCGGGCATCGCCAAGCAGACCCTGCTGGGCGTGACCGGCTCGGGCAAGACCTACACCATCGCCAACGTGGTGCAGCAGGTGCAGCGCCCGACTCTGGTGATGGCGCCGAACAAGACCCTGGCTGCGCAGCTTTACGGCGAGTTCAAGGCGTTCTTCCCGCACAACGCGGTGGAATATTTTGTCAGCTACTACGATTACTACCAGCCTGAAGCCTATGTGCCGTCCTCGGATACCTTCATCGAGAAGGACAGTTCGATCAACGAGCACATCGAGCAGATGCGTCTGGCGGCGACCAAGACCTTGCTATCGCGCCCGGATGCCATCGTGGTGGCGACGGTGTCGGCGATCTACGGCCTGGGCGCGCCGGAAGACTACCTGTCGCTGCGGCTGATCCTGTCCAAAGGCGAGCGCATTGATCAGCGTGATCTGATCAAGCATCTGACCCAGCTGCAGTACACCCGCAACGAATACGAGCTGCAGCGCGGTACCTTCCGCGTGCGTGGCGAAGTGATTGATGTGTTCCCGGCCGAGCTGGACAGCGAGGCGCTGCGCATCGAGCTGTTCGATGGCGATATCGAGCAGCTCAGCATGTTCGACCCGCTTACCGGTGAAAGCCTGCGCAAGATGCAGCGCTACACCATCTACCCGAAGACCCACTACGCCACCACGCGCGAAAGGGTGTTGGCGGCGGTGGATACCATCAAGGCCGAGCTGAAGGAGCGGCTGGAGCAACTGTATGCGCAGAACAAGTTGGTCGAGGCGCAGCGCCTGGCCCAGCGCACCCAGTTCGACCTCGAGATGATGGCCGAAGTCGGCTATTGCAACGGCATCGAGAACTACTCGCGGCACCTCACCGGCAAGGCGCCGGGCGAGCCGCCGCCGACCCTGTTCGACTACCTGCCGCCGGATGCCTTGCTGGTCATCGATGAGTCGCACGTGACCATTCCGCAGATCGGCGCCATGTACAAGGGCGACCGCTCGCGCAAGGAAACCCTGGTCGAATTCGGCTTCCGCCTGCCATCGGCACTGGACAACCGCCCGCTGCGTTTCGAGGAGTGGGAGGCGCGCTCGCCGCGTGCCATCTATGTGTCGGCCACGCCGGGGCCGTATGAACTGCGCGAGTCCGGTAACGACATCACCGAGCTGGTGGTGCGCCCAACCGGTTTGATCGACCCGGAAGTGGAGATCCGCCCGGTCGGCACCCAGGTCGACGACCTGATGTCGCAGGCCAATGAACGCATCAAGATGGGCGACCGCGTGCTGGTCACCACGCTGACCAAGCGTATGGCCGAAAACCTCACCGAATACCTCAGCGAGCACGGCATTCGCGTGCGCTACCTGCACTCGGACGTGGACACCGTGGAGCGGGTGGAAATCATCCGCGATCTGCGCCTTGGCAAGTTCGATGTACTGGTCGGCATCAACCTGCTGCGCGAAGGTCTGGACATGCCGGAAGTGTCGCTGGTGGCGATCCTGGATGCGGACAAGGAGGGCTTCCTGCGCTCGACCGGTTCGCTGATCCAGACCATTGGCCGCGCCGCGCGTAACGTACGCGGCAAGGCCATCCTGTATGCCGACAAGATGACCCGTTCGATGCAGGCGGCCATTGACGAGACCGACCGCCGTCGCCAGAAGCAGGTGGAGTACAACCAGGAGCACGGCATCGTGCCGCAGTCGGTGGTGCGGCCCATCGTCGATATTCTGGAAGGTGCGCACGACGAGGGCTCGCCCAAGTCCAGCGCCAAGGGCAAGGGGCGGCGCGTGGCCGAGCCCGAGAGCGATTACCTGCCGCTGGAGCCGGCCAAGCTGGCTGCACGCCTCAAGGAGCTCGAGCAGCAGATGTACCAGCACGCACGCGATCTGGAATTCGAGGACGCAGCCCGCGTGCGCGACCAGATCCATCGCCTCAAGGAGGCGAATCTGGGCTGAAATCGGCCGCTGTGAAGTTTTTCCAGAAAACGGTTGTTCTTCGTGAAGAGCAGGGTTAAGATACGCGCCCTCGCAGCGAAGAATTGTTGCTGAGAAGGGCGGTTAGCTCAGCGGTAGAGCACTACCTTGACATGGTAGGGGTCACAGGTTCGAACCCTGTACCGCCCACCACTCCCTTGGGAAGTGGCCACGAAAGCCCGGCGCAGGCCGGGCTTTGTGTTTCCGGATGATGTTACGCGTTGCAGTAGGGGTGGGTTTGGCCCTTTGCAGCGTGGATAGGTTTCAAAGCGGGCGGTTAGCTCAGCGGTAGAGCACTACCTTGACATGGTAGGGGTCACAGGTTCGAACCCTGTACCGCCCACCACTTCGGGTTCCGGCAAACGGATCGAGGTGAAAAGTTAAAAAAGCCGGCACATGTGCCGGTTTTTTTGTGTCCGGTGGTTGGCGGTGCGCTCTTGTTGCGGCGGCTTATCGTGAGCTGCCACGGGGAAGGCGAAGCTTCGAGCATCCTCGGTAACGGCGTTCCGGTTGTCGGGGCGCCTCATGGCTTGGCCGGCCGGTCGTTGAGTCAGCGGGCCTGACAAGTGGTGATGCCATTGGCGGAAGCGCAGCCAATACGGAAGCTGGGGCCGAGTGGACCGGTGAGCGGAATGCCCCTTCTTTGCGCCTCGATCAAGAAGTTCTGTAGATCGGTTGCGGGTGGGCCATTAAACTCGTATTCACGGTATCCACCCTTGGCGAAATCTTCGTTGCTTCTTGGGATGGAGTTGTTGTGCGCGTCCTTGGCACTGTTTGAGTCCTCTTCCCAGCGTTTGGTCTTGACGTTATAGAAGATTTCCATCGAGCTTCCGTCGCTGAAGCCTGGTTCGACCGTCACCTGGGCACCATCTGATTTCAGCCATGTGTACGGGTTGAGTACCCGCAACACGCTGTTGCCGCCGGCGATCAGGGCCGGCCACCGGTAGTCCATATCGTCCAGCAGGTTGTTCATTTTCGCTGAGTTGTTGATTGCCTCCCAGGCGCTTTCGGGAAATTCTGCTTGGGCTGCAGGCGCAGCGCTGCGCTCGGAACTACTGGCCTGGATGGTCGCCAGATCGGCTATGTCCACGTGTACCCGCAATGAGTTGCCATTGGCCTGATATAACCGCGATCAGGTCGACGAAGTAGTCGTCCAGGGCTGCTGGTGGGGTTGATTCGTGGAGTTCGAGGTTGCCGGTAATTACGTAGGTCTTGAGGTCTGCGGTGGAAAGGCTGAAGACTGCGACAGCGCCAAAGTCGATTTCGGATCTGGCGGCGGCTTGCATTTGCTGAGGGGAGCAGCTTTCACATTGTGCTGCAGGCCATTCCTGGGCGTCGGCGCTTTGCAGGAAGCCTAGTGTGAGCAGCCCTGTCGCGAATAGTTTGTGATGCATGGCGATTTTCCCGTTAGATGATCCATATCAATCGGACAAGGCAAAGGCTTGTCAGGGTAGTCATCCAGATGACGGCTCGTGGCTTGGAGGTTCGGGAAACAAATGCGGCTGTCAGCGCGCAGATTGTTGCTGTGATGGCTGCGATGATTGCCAGGTTGCCGCGGGTTGTCGTGGTTGCGCCCAAGGCGCCGAGTGTGACGAGGGTCAGTGCCAGCAGGCTTCGGGTCGGATTGTGGGAGATAGGCCGCATTGCGGAGCTTTCCTTGCAACAAGTTGCCTGGTTTATTGATGATAATGAGTATCAGTTACCGTGCTGTGGCGGCTGGCTGCTTCTGCTGAAAGGGCGGGTAAGGCGGGGCGTCGGAATCCGTTTGGCGGTCAGTGCTGTGGCTGTTCGTCATGTGAGTGGCATTCGTCGATGGGCCGCTGTTGCATGTGTGAGGCGATTCCGGGCAGTTTTGTCGTGATTGGTTTAATATCACTGCAGTAACCCCTTCGGCAGCCAAGGTGGCCCGCGCAAAGCGCCGGCCGAGCGTGTGACATGAGCACTACCATCGCCCATTGCTGATTTGCCGCCACCGCCTAGATGCCAGGCGCCGTTGTGGCGCTTTTTTATTGCTCCGATTCCCATGAACTCCCTTGAAGCTGCGCCTGTTGGCGTAGTTTCCAGCCCGCCCGGCGGGCCGTGACCTTTGGTGACCCCATGATCAACATCACTCTCCCAGACGGCAGCGTCCGTCAGTTCGAAAACCCGGTCAGCGTCATGGACGTTGCCCAGTCCATCGGTGCGGGTCTGGCCAAGGCCACCATTGCTGGTGCCGTTGATGGCGTGCTGGTTGATGCCAGCGACGTGATCGATCACGACGCCTCGCTGCGCATCATCACGGCCAAGGACGAGGAGGGTGTGGAAATCATCCGCCACTCCTGCGCCCACCTGGTGGGTCATGCGGTGAAGCAGCTGTACCCGGAAGCCAAGATGGTGATCGGCCCGGTCATCGCTGAAGGCTTCTACTACGACATCTACAACGAGCGCCCGTTCACGCCGGAAGACCTGGCGGCGATCGAAAAGCGCATGGGCGAGCTCATCGCGCAGGACTATGACGTCGTCAAGAAGGTCACGCCGCGTGCGGAAGTGGTTGAAATCTTCAAGGCGCGTGGCGAGGAGTACAAGCTGCGCCTGATCGAGGACATGTCCGACGACATCACTGCGATGGGCATGTACTACCACCAGGAATACGTGGACATGTGCCGTGGCCCGCACGTGCCGAATACCCGCTTCCTGAAGTCCTTCAAGCTGACGCGCATCTCCGGTGCGTATTGGCGCGGTGATGCCAAGAACGAGCAGCTGCAGCGCATCTACGGCACCGCCTGGGCCGACAAGAAGCAGCTTGAGGCCTATATCAAGCGCATCGAAGAAGCCGAAATGCGCGATCACCGCCGCATCGGCAAGCAGCAGGATCTGTTCCACCTGCAAGAGGAAGCGCCGGGCCTGGTGTTCTGGCATCCGAAGGGCTGGTCGATCTGGCAGGTCGTCGAGCAGTACATGCGCAACGTGTACCGCCAGAGCGGTTACGGCGAAGTGCGCTGCCCGCAGATCCTCGACGTGAGCCTGTGGAAGAAGTCCGGTCACTGGGACAACTACCAGGACAACATGTTCTTCACCGAATCGGAGAAGCGCACCTATGCGCTGAAGCCGATGAACTGCCCGGGTCACGTGCAGTTGTTCAACCAGGGCCTGCACAGCTACCGTGACCTGCCGATCCGTTACGGCGAGTTTGGCGCCTGCCATCGCAACGAGCCGTCGGGCGCGCTGCACGGCATCCTGCGCGTGCGCGGCTTCACCCAGGACGATGGCCACATCTTCTGCACCGAAAGCCAGGTCGAGGCCGAAGTAACGGCCTTCCACCAGCAGGCGCTGGCGGTGTACAAGGCGTTCGGTTTCGAGGAAATCCAGATCAAGATCGCGCTACGTCCGGAATCGCGTCTGGGCGATGACGAGACCTGGGGCAAGGCCGAGGGCGCGCTGCGCACCGCGCTGTCCAGCTGCGGCGTCGAGTGGCAGGAGCTGCCGGGCGAGGGTGCGTTCTACGGGCCGAAGATCGAGTACCACCTGAAGGATGCCATCGGCCGTACCTGGCAGCTGGGCACGATGCAGGTCGACTTCATGATGCCGGGCCGTCTCGGCGCTGAATACGTGGACGAGAACAGCCAGAAGCGCCATCCGGTGATGCTGCACCGGGCGATTGTCGGCTCGATGGAGCGTTTCCTGGGCATTTTGATCGAACAGCATGCCGGCGCGTTCCCGACCTGGCTGGCACCGGTGCAGGTGGTGGTGGCCAATATCACCGACGCCCAGGCCGATTACGTCGACGAAGTTCGCAAAAGCCTTGCAAATCAAGGCTTCCGGGTTGACGCCGATTTGCGCAACGAAAAGATCGGCTATAAGATTCGCGAGCATACGCTGCAGCGGGTGCCGTATCTGCTGGTCGTGGGCGACCGCGAGAAGGAGAACGGGGCCGTGGCGGTACGCTCGCGGTCCGGTGAAGATCTTGGCTCGATGTCGGTTCAGGCCTTCGTCGAGCGGCTGCAGGCAGAATTGAAACACTGAAGTAAGTAGGGCCCCGGCCCCGGCGGACACTCCGCAGGGCCGGTACTAATCCACTTGGAGATTGCAATATCAGTATCCCTGACAACAAACAGAACCGTCGTAACCAGGAAATCCGCGTTCCGCGCGTACGCGTGATCGGAAGCGATGGTGAAATGATCGGCGTGCTCACGCGCGACGAGGCGCTGTCCATGGCCGAAGACGAAGGTCTTGATCTGGTTGAAATCCAGCCGCAGGCCGATCCGCCGGTCTGCAAGATCATGGACTTCGGCAAGTTCAAGTTCGAAGCGCAGAAGAAGGCCAACGAGGCCAAGAAGAAGACCAAGCAGGTCGAGATCAAGGAAGTGAAGTTCCGTCCGGTCACGGACGAGGGCGACTACCAGATCAAGCTGCGCAAGATGCGCGGTTTCCTCGAAGAGGGCGACAAGATCAAGGTCAACATCCGCTTCCGTGGCCGCGAAATGAGCCATCAGGAACTGGGTCGCGAAATGGCCAACCGGATTGAGGCTGATCTGGGTGAGGACATCGTGATCGAGTCCCGTCCGCGCCTGGAAGGCCGGCAGATGGTCATGATGATCGCGCCGAAGAAGAAATAAGCCGCCGGCCTGTAGGCCGCTGCTTTGCTGAACGGGGAGGGGCTGCGGCTGCCTCCCTGTTTGCATGCCTGTTCAGCTGATCTGCGCGCCCGTTGCCTTGCTGTTTGCAAGTGACTGGCGCGCAAGGCATAATGGGCGGCCCGGTTCGCCGGGTTTGTTGTTTGCTTCACCCAGGACCTGCCTGCCTCCAGTGGGAGCGTGGGCTTTAAACAGACAAGGGCAGGGATGGAAAGTGTGGGTAAAACCACCGCCCAGTCAGTGAAAAGAGACCATCAAGGACATAGCAATGCCCAAGATCAAGACCAACCGGGCGGCGGCCAAGCGTTTCCGCAAGACCGCCTCCGGCAAGTACAAGTGCGGTCACGCCAACCGTAGCCACATCCTCACGAAGAAAGCGACCAAGCGGAAGCGTAACCTGCGTCAGACGAATCACGTCCGCGCAGAAGACGCAGGCCGTCTGGACCGTATGCTTCCCTATCTCTGAGGACTGAACCATGGCACGAGTAAAGCGTGGTGTGCAGGCGCGCCGCCGCCACAAGAAAGTATTGGATCTCGCCAAGGGCTATTACAACGCCCGTCGCAAGGTCTTCCGCGTTGCCAAGCAGGCAGTCATCAAGGCACAGCAGTACGCCTACATTGGCCGTAAGCAGAAGAAGCGCAATTTCCGTTCGCTGTGGATCACCCGCATCAATGCGGCTGCCCGCATCAACGGCCTGAGCTACAGCCGTTTCATGAACGGCCTGCTGAAGGCTGGTATCACCCTGGACCGTAAGGTTCTGGCTGATATCGCCGTGCACGACGCAGCCGGTTTTGCCGCTCTGGCAGAAAAGGCCAAGGGCGCACTGGCGGCATAAGTTCTTCCTGCAGCGGTTGTAGCGTTCACGCGCAACGGCTGTGGTGAGACAATGCATGGGGAAGGGCGCAAGTCCTTCCCCATTCTTTTTTGTGTTGGTTGCCGCTGCCGATGGTTGCGCGGCGATCAGGCACTGGTGGCGACGGGGGTCGGCCCGGCGCATACCGCGTAGGCATGCCGGCCAGAGGTTTCGTCGATCCCATGAGTGACATCCAATCCTTGACCGCGCAGGCGCTGGCCGATGTGGCCGCGGCGCAGAGCCCGGACGCACTGGAAAGCCTGCGTGTTTCCCTGTTGGGCAAGAGTGGCAGCATCACCGCCCAGCTCAAGCAACTCGGTGGCTTGCCGGCCGATGAGCGCAAGGCGGCAGGCGAGGCGATCAACATCGCGCGCGATGCGGTGTCCTTGGCCTTGGGTGAGCGCAAGGCGCTGCTGGAAAACGCTGCACTGGACGCGCGACTGGCCGCTGAGAGCATCGATGTCACCCTGCCGGGCCGCCATGGCGAACGCGGCGGCCTGCACCCGGTCACGCGCACCCTTGAGCGCATCACCGAAATCTTCGCTCGCCTCGGTTACGAGTTGTCCGAAGGCCCGGAAATCGAAGACGACTGGCACAACTTCGAAGCGCTGAACTTCCCGCCGCACCACCCGGCGCGTGCCATGCACGACACCTTCTACTTCGGCGACGGCCGCCTGCTGCGCACGCATACCTCCGGTGTGCAGGTGCGCTACATGGGCGACCACAAGCCGCCGCTGCGCATGATCGCCGCCGGCAAGGTGTACCGCAGCGACAGCGACCAGACCCACTCGCCGATGTTCCATCAGGTTGAAGGCCTGCTGGTGGACGAACACTCCACCTTCGCCGACCTCAAGGGCACCTTGTCCGAGTTCGTGCGTGCCTTTTTCGAGCGCGATTTCGAGATGCGTTTCCGACCGAGCTACTTCCCGTTCGTGGAGCCGGGTGCGGAAGTGGACATCGCCTGGCAGCAGCCCGATGGCAGCACCCGCTGGCTGGAAGTGCTGGGCTGCGGCATGGTCCACCCGAACGTGCTGAAGTCGGTGGGTATCGATCCGGAGCGCTACACCGGCTTCGCCTTCGGCCTGGGCGTGGAACGTTTTGCGATGCTGCGCTACGGCGTCAACGACCTGCGCGCCTTCTTCGAAAATGACGTCCGCTTCCTCAAGCAGTTCGCCTAACCGCAGCTGTAGTGCCGAGCCATGCTCGGCAGCTTTTAAACGTTGACCAACGCTAGGCGCAAAGCGCCGGGCATCAACAAAAAAAACACCGCAACGGGAGGCCCGCCTCCCATCAAGGTAAAGACATGAAATTCTCTGAAAGCTGGCTGCGCAGCCATGTACCGACCAGCGCATCGCGTGACGAACTCAGCGCCGTGCTGACCGCCATCGGCCTGGAAGTCGAAGAGGTCACCGCACTGGGCGCGGGCCTGGACAACGTGGTGGTTGCGCGCATCGTTGAAGCCACTCGCCATCCAGAGGCTGACCGCCTGCAGATCTGCAAGGTCGACGCCGGCCAGGCCGAGCTGCTGCAGATCGTCTGCGGCGCGCCGAACGCGCGTCCGGGTCTGGTTGCACCGCTGGCCATGGTCGGGGCACAGATCGGCGAGTTGAAGATCAAGCCGGCCAAGCTGCGCGGCGTGGAATCCAACGGCATGCTGTGCTCGGCCAAGGAACTTGGACTGGACAACGACGCCTCCGGCCTGCTGGAACTTCCCGATGACGCGCCGGTTGGCACCGCGCTGGTGGACTACCTCGGCCTGCCGGATTCCAGCATCGAGATCAAGCTGACCCCGAACCGCGCCGACTGCTTCAGCGTGCGTGGCATCGCTTTCGACGTGGCCGCCGCTACCCGCAGTGAAGTGAAGCCGTTCGCCGCTGACGCCGTACTGGCTCAGGGCGCACGTGAGTTGAGCATCCAGCTCGACGCAGGTGCTGAAGCGCCGCGTTACTTGGGCCGTGTGATCGAAGGCGTCAACGCTGCCGCCAGCACCCCGCTGTGGATGGCCGAGCGCCTGCGTCGCAGTGGCGTGCGCCCGGTGTCGTTGCTGGTCGACATCACCCAGTACGTGATGCTGGAACTTGGCCAGCCGATGCACGCCTATGATCTGGATACCTTGAAGGGGCAAATCGCCGTGCGCCGCTCGCGCACCGGTGAAACCCTCAAGCTGCTCGACGGCCGCGATGCCGCGCTGGACGACAGCTTCCTGGTGGTGACCGACGCCGACCGTCCGGTGGGTCTGGCCGGCCTGATGGGTGGCTTCGACACCCGCGTCACCGATACCACCAGCAAGGTGTTCCTGGAGGCAGCGCACTTCGCTCCGGCCGCGATCATGGGCCGTGGCCGCAAGCTCGGCCTGCATACCGATGCCGGCCACCGCTTCGAGCGCGGCGTTGACCCGCAGCTGCCGCGCACCGCCATCGAATACGCCACCCAGCTGGTACTGGACCTGGCTGGCGGCACGCCGTCGCCGGTCACCGAGGCCGTGCGCGAAGCCGATCTGCCGGTTGCTGCCAGCATCCACCTGCGCCGCGCCCGCATCCTGCGCGTGCTCGGCATCCAGATTGAAGACGCCGAAGTCGAGCGCATCCTGCGTGCCCTCGGCATGCAGGTTGAAGCTGCCGCCGATGGCTGGAACGTGACCGGCCCGAGCCGTCGCTTCGATATCGCCATCGAAGAAGACCTGATCGAAGAACTGGCCCGCATCCACGGCTACGAGTCCATCCCGACCACCTTGCCGGGCGGCGCTGCACGCATCGCCATGCCCAGCGAAACCCGTTTGGATGACCTCAGCGTGCGCCGCCAACTCGTGGCCCGCGAAATGCTGGAAACCATCAACTTCGCCTTCGTCGATGCCGAACTGCTGACGCAGTGGCAGCAGAATGAAGGCCTGGTCGCGCTGGCCAACCCGCTGTCGGCCGAGCTGGCGGTGATGCGCCCGCTGCTGCTGCCGGGGCTGGTCGCCACACTGGGCCGCAACGTGGCCCGCCAGGCCGGCCGCGTGCGTCTGTTCGAGATCGGCCGAGTGTTTGAAGCGCAGGCCGGTGAGGGCAAGCTCGCGCCCAAGGAAACCGTGCGTATCGCCGCGGCTGTATGCGGCGATGCCGCTGCCCTGCAGTGGGGCGAGAAGGCACGCAAGGTCGATTTCAATGACCTGAAGGGCGACCTGGAGTCGCTGGCCGCCGCGTCGGGCGCCGTGCTGGAATTCCGCGCCTCGCAGCGCCCGTATGCGCACCCGGCACGTTCGGCTGATATCTGGCGCGACGGCCAGTGCATCGGCTGGATCGGCCAGCTGCATCCGCGCATGGCCAAGGCCATGGAAGTGGACGTGGAGGTCTACGGCTTCGAGCTGGACCTGGCGCCGCTGGCCGCGCGCGCACTGCCGCGTTCCAGCGAACTGTCACGTTTCCCGGCGGTTCGCCGTGACCTTGCTGTGGTCGTAGCTGAATCAGTCAGCTGGGCAGCGCTGTCGGCTACCATCCGCGCTGCGGGCGGCGAGTTGCTGCGTGATGTCGCACTGTTCGACCGTTATGTCGGCCAGGGCGTCGAGCCAGGCTTCAAGAGTTTGGCTATGGGCTTGATTTTGCAGGACAAGTCGCGCACATTGACGGACCGTGACGTGGAAGCCGTAGTCACCGATGTGGTGGCGGCGATTGATCACGGGCACGGCGCAAAGATCCGTGGCTGAGGCGGGATACAGGGAGCAGGCATGGCATTGACCAAGGCGGAGATGGCGGATCGTTTGTTCGACGAAGTTGGTCTGAACAAGCGCGAGGCCAAGGAGTTTGTCGACGCGTTTTTCGATGTGTTGCGCGATGCATTGGAGCAGGGACGTCAAGTGAAGCTGTCGGGCTTCGGTAATTTCGATCTGCGGCGCAAGAACCAGCGCCCGGGTCGCAACCCCAAGACCGGCGAGGAAATTCCGATTTCCGCCCGTACGGTAGTCACCTTCCGTCCGGGCCAGAAGCTTAAGGAGCGGGTGGAGGCATATGCTGGATCCGGGCAGTAACCGCGAACTTCCGCCGATTCCGGCCAAGCGCTACTTCACCATTGGTGAGGTCAGCGAGCTGTGCGACGTAAAGCCGCACGTGCTGCGCTACTGGGAAACCGAGTTCCCCAGCCTTGAGCCGGCCAAGCGCCGTGGCAACCGCCGCTACTATCAGCGCCACGATGTGCTGATGGTCCGGCAGATCCGCGGCCTTCTGTACGAACAGGGCTACACCATTGGTGGCGCCCGCCTGCGACTGGAAGGCGAGGGTGCCCGCGAAGAGTCGGCGCTGAGCAACCAGATCATCAAGCAGGTGCGCATGGAGCTGGAAGAAGTACTGCAACTGCTCCGACGCTGAGTTTTTTTGTGTGAAAGCCGGTATAATCACCGGCTCGCCGCAAGGCGAAAGCAGTAACGATCGGGGCGTAGCGCAGCCTGGTAGCGCATCTGCCTGGGGGGCAGAGGGTCGTCGGTTCAAATCCGGCCGTCCCGACCAACTACTGCAACACGAACAAGGGCTTGCGCTTCATTGCGCATGCCCTTTTTCGTTGTGGTGCCTTTTTGCTCTGTCTCGGCAGAGTGATGCCGATGCTTGATGGCACTGCCAAAGTGCCTCACGGTCACCGAGATGGTGCATGGTGATTGCCACGTTTCTTTGGCGCTTGAGCGCCTGAATCCGCGCGTTCGTCCAGGCGGCGCTCCGTCTAGCCGTTACTCCGCCAGGATGGTGCTGATGAGCTGCTTGTTGCGCTTGAACTCCTTCACTGCGGCGCGCATGGCGGCTTCCAGCGTGAGAACGCTTACCAGCTCACCCTCGATGTCGATTTCTTCGATATCCGCGTCGGACTCGGCCCGCTGCAGGTTGATCCGGATTTCCCGCGCGCGCTTGCTGATCAGCAGCGCTCGAATGTCTTCCAGCAGTTGAGTGTCCATATTGCCCTCCATGCGGGCTGTTTGTTTGGAAACAACAGCCTACCGCAGGGAGGTCGGCCCTTGTCGGGCTTGCATGGAGTGCGTTCGCGTTCGACGGACTCATCCCGCCGAATGGCCTTCCCTCAAGTGGGTGAAGAGCAAAGCTTTTGTAGGAGCGGCGTAAGCCGCGAAGCACGCAAATGGCGGGTTGGCACAGCAGCTGGCATGTAAGCAGCCTCAGCTTCGCGGCTTACGCCGCTCCCACAAAGCTTGGTGCGAGAGCAATCGTAGTGCCGAGCCACATGCTCGGCAGAGGCCTTCCCGATAATCCATCAGATTTTGTAGGAGCGGCGTAAGCCGCGAAACTCGTAGTCGGCCAGATCTCGGGGATGACCGACGTTCCACTACTGCCAGCTTCGCGGCTGACGCCGCTCCCACAATGCTTGGAGCGTGAGCAACTGTAGTGCCGAGTCATGCTCGGCAGAGGCCTTCCCGATAGTCCATCAGGTTTTGTGGGAGCGGCGTCAGCCGCGAAGCTCGTAGTCGGCGAGATTGCAGAGATGACCGGCGTTCCACTACTACCAGCTTCGCGGCTGACGCCGCTGCTACAACGCTGGGAGCATGAGCAATCGTAGTGCCGAGCCATGCTCGGCAGTGGCCTTCCCGATAGTCCACCAGGTTTTGTAGGGGGGGCCTAAGTCGCGAAGCTCGTAGTCGGCCAGATTGCGGGGATGACCGGCGTTTCATTGTTGCCAGCTTCGCGGCTGACGCCGCTCCTACAACGCTGGGAGCATGAGCAATCGTAGTGCCAAGCATGCTCGGCAGAGGCCTTCCCGATAGTCCATCAGGTTTTGCAGGAGCGGCGTCAGCCGCGAAGCTCGTAGTCGGCCAGATCGCGGGGATGACCGGCGTTTCATTGCTGCCAGCTTCGCGGCTTACGCCGCTCCTACAGGCGGGTGTTGGGCTGGTGCACTGATGCGAAAACAGTCACAGCCCATCCCCATCCTCAGCGCTTGCCCAGGTAGCCTTCCAGGACTTGCCTGGCGAGCGTCAGGTTGGTAGCGATGCTGGGGCCGAGCAGCGCTCGCGTAGCTGGGCCGTTGGTGAGGCTCAAGCCGCGCATGTCGAGAGACTGTCTGATGCGCTTACCAACGAATCTTTCCAATACCGCAGATGCGGGCAAGGATGCGCGGATAGCGCGCATCTCGGTGATCGCGTCTCGCCAGGATTTCTCATCCGGAGTGGCGGAAGCGAAGACGGCGATGAGCCTATCCAGGGTGGTCAACATGTCGTGAAGCAGCTCGTCTTGTGGCATATCTCTCTCCTGATTCGAAGCGCGAACCTTGCTGGCTGGCAGATCGGCGTTCAAGTCCAGTGATGTTGTTGTGGTGGAGCCGCCGCTGGCTGTGTTGCTGCCGCATGCAGGCTGTTGGTGGGGTGGCAATTTGGGAGTGAAACACCCATGGCCGCCTCCCGGTGAGTGAGGCTTGGGTGTGCAACAGTTCCGCACACTGCTGCGAATGCACTCGATCTGATGCCTTGGTCCGTGTGCCACGAGGGCACTACAATCCTTGGCTAGTCTGTGCCTGAAAACAGTGACGGGCCATGGCCCTGGAGTGCACCCATGAAATTCCTTGTTCATTGTATTGCGGTCCTGCCCTTGGTGGGTGCGTTGGCAGCCTGTGCCCCGAAGAATGACGCCAAGACTGAGGTCGCTCCACCGCGCGTTGGCATTGCCAATCCGGCCTCCGAGTACTGCGTGAAGAAGGGCGGCAAGCTGGAGATCAGGAAGAACAGCGAGGGCGGCGAATACGGCATCTGCCATCTTGCTGATGGCACCCAGATCGAAGAATGGGAGCTGTTCCGGCGCGACAATGCGGCCGGTACCAACTAGGGTCCGATGGGGCGCATGGGCTGGGTGAACCAGTTGGCGTCTGTGCTTAGACCAATCCAAGCGCGTGGTTCACTGCGCAGCCGAAAATGACTTCGACGGCCCGATTCAGTTGATCGTCGATATCGAGAGCCAACTTCGGATGCGCCGCCAGCCAGCTGTTGCGACTGATGATCGAAACAGGGAAGGGCGCTAGCTCTGCTCGGTCACGCGCAGTTTCGACACATCAAAACCCTGTAGCGCTGCTTTCTCGCTGAGTTCTTTCAGCTGGCTCTCGGGAATCTTCTTGTCACGGCTCAAAATCCACAGGTATTCCCTGTTGGGCGTGCCCACAACCGCCCACCGGTAGTCCGGATCAAGTGCAATGACCCAATAGTCCGCCCATACGAATGGCAGGAACGACAGGAAGGCGGGTGCAAAGCGCACCTTCAGTTCGGCTGGGCCATTGCCTGAAGGCTTGGCAACGCCTTCCGCCTGCAGCGTATCGCCGTCGGTTTTCTCGCAGCGGTTGATGACCTCGATCCTGCCATCGGCAAGCAGGCGGTAGTTGGCTGTTGTATTGCGCGCGCAGTTACGCTGGAAGTACATCGGGAAGTTCGCCTGCTCATACCAGGTACCGGCATAGCGTTGCAGGTCGATGTTGTCGACGGACTTCACTTCGGCGCCGTGGGCGGATGATGCAGCAGTCAGCAGTGCCGTAAGGGCGATATTCTTATTAAGCATTTCCAGTGCCTGTGTTTGGTCGCAAGGCAGGATGCGCCAACTGCCGCTGGCGGCGCGTGACGGGTGAGCTTTCAGAGTAGGGGCTTCGCCATTCCAAGTCGCAATCCACCGATATCAGTCGGTCGCGCGATGGAGGCGGATTTGAGTTGGGCGGATACCGGCGACAGCCGACGGTTTTGATCGACAAGCTCGGGCTTTGTCAGGGCGGCAATCATGCAGTACCATGCGCGCAACTCGTACTGCCGCGGCTGCTGAACCCGGTACTTACGAGAGATGATCATGGACATGGAAAGAACCCGTGGCTGGAGACGCTTCCAGTCGCGTAATCATGCGGGTGACCGCATTGCGCCACCGCAGAAGTTCAAGCCCGAGAAGAACTGGAAGCTGATGTACACCCGTAGTGCGAAATGTACACGGGCCAGGCAGCTGGGCTTTCAGTATCCGGTGCGGACAGTGCGGCAATTGCTTTTGGACGAGTCATGACACGCCTGCTGTTTGTTTGCAGCCGCAATCAACTACGCAGCCCCACTGCCGAAGTGATGTGGAGCAAACGGAACGGGTTTGAGGCCCGCTCGGCAGGTACCAGTCCACATGCGCGCAGAACCATCAGCCCGGCGGATATCCGCTGGGCTGATGTCGTCCTGGTAATGGAAACCAAACATCGTGACCGCTTGCGGGCGACGTTCGCACGCCTACTCGAGCATAAGCGTGTTCACTGCCTGGATATTCCCGACGATTACCGCTTCATGGAACCTGCCTTGGTGGCACTGCTTGATGTGTGCATTACTGCATGCTTGGCCTCGGAGGTCGCGGGCGGTAGCGGGCGGCGCTAGGCCTTCTCCAGGAGTTGAGCCATAGCTCTTTGGACACAGTGTAGTGCCGAGCCATGCTCGGCAAGAATTGCCAGGGGAATGCCCCCTGCCGAGCATGGCTCGGCACTATATGGGGTTGGCTGTTCGCGCTGGTGGTGGTCTGGCCTACCTATTCTGACAGAACGAGGTTCTAACGCATCGACTCAAGGAAATGGCTAATGTCGCCAGCCAGGTCGCTTCAAGGAAGACTTCATGTCGGTCGTGCACAGCTTGCGTGGTTGGTGTCTGTTGGCAGCTTTCTTTGTTGGAAGCGCTTCCGCGCAGGCACTGGCTGAAGCGGGTGCTGATGTGGAGGCGGCGCCGATCCGCGATCTTGAGGCTGTTGTCGTCCACGGTGCGCAGCCCGGCCCGGGTTTGTGGCGGGTGAGCAAGGACGGGCGTGTGCTTTGGATCCTGGGCACGGTGTCGCCTTTGCCCAACCAGATCGAATGGCGGGCCGATGAGGTTCGGGCGGTGATCGCGCGCTCGGGTCAGGTGTTGCTGCCGCCGGGCGTGATGTTCGATGCGGACGTTGGTTTCTTCGGCAAGGTGGCATTGCTGCCATCGATTTGGAAAGGCATGCGCAACGAGGACGGTGCAGAGTTGAACGATGTGCTTGCACCTGCATTCTATGCGCGCTGGCTTGCTGTCAAACAACGCTATCTACCGCGCGATGGTGGGATTGAACGCAAGCGTCCGATGTTCGCCGCCATGGAGTTGCAGTCGGCGGCCATGAAGTCGATAGGTCTGGGCCAGAGAAAGATTGTCTGGCCGGTGGTGGATGCGGCGGCAAAGGCGGCGGGCATCACCCCGACGCCGACGACGTGGAAAATAAAGATTGACGACCCGAAGGCTGCTGTTCGCGAATTCCGCGAAGGCGGTATCGACGACGCGGCGTGTCTTGAACGCACCGTAGCCTTGATCGAACACGATCTGCCCACCCTGGTGGAGCGGGCAAATGCCTGGGCAGTAGGCGATATCGAGGCGTTGCGACGCTCGCCTTATGAGGATGCGGGCAGTGCCTGCCTGCAGGCGGTGACCGAGTCGGGCTTTGTGCGCAACCGTGGCTACGGTGATCTGAGGGCGCGCGTGCGGCAGCATTGGCTGTCGATTGCGGAAGCTGCGTTGCAGCGCAATGAAGAAACGTTTGCGATGTTGCCGGTGGATCGATTGCTGGAAGCCGATGGTTATCTGGCGCAGTTGCAGGCGCGTGGTTACGAGGTTGAGTCGCCGTAGACGACAGGGCCTGCGCCGTTGTGGGAGTGGCGTAAGCCGCGAAGCTGAGGCGGGTTGAGCCCCTGGTCTCCATGTCATCGGAGAGGGTTGTTTCTTCGCGGCTTACGCCGCTCCCACAAAAAAACCGATGCCTGGGATACGGCATCGGTTTTTCGGGTGACTCGGTCAAGTGAAGCGCAATGCGCAATGCGCACTGCGCCGCTATCGCTTGCTCAAGTCAGCTGGCTGCGCTCAATGGCGCTGCGCTGTCCTGCAGCTTGGGCCAACGCTTGAGGATGGCGGCGCGGATGCCGGCTGCATCAATCCCTGCCTCGGCCAACAGGTCTTCGCGGCTGGCGTGATGCTGGTAGCTGTCTGGCAGGCCGAGGTGCAGCATCGGCATCACCACCGCTTCGGCGTTGAGCAGTTCGGACACGCCCGAACCGGCGCCACCGGCAACCACGTTGTCTTCAACAGTAATGAAGCCGTCGTGCGTGCGTGCCAGTTCCAGCAGCATCGCCTTGTCCAGCGGCTTGATGAAGCGCATGTTGACCACGCTCAGGCCCAGCTCGCGGCCCACGTGTTCGGCAGCCGGTACAGCGGCACCGAAAGCGAGGATGGCGAGGCGACTGCCTTGCACGCGCAACTGTGCCTTGCCGATCTGCAGCGTAGAGAGATCTTTGCCGACAGCAACGCCGGGGCCGGTGCCGCGCGGGTAGCGCACCGCGGCCGGGCCCTTGTACTGCAGGCCGGTGCTGAGCATCTGCCGGCACTCGGCTTCATCGCCCGGGGCCATGACAACCATGTTGGGTACGCAGCGCAGGTAGCTCAGGTCGAGGTTGCCAGCGTGGGTGGCGCCGTCCGGGCCGACCACGCCAGCGCGGTCGATGGCGAACAGCACGTCCAGATCCTGGGTGGCAACGTCATGCACCAGCTGGTCGTAGGCGCGTTGCAGGAAGGTGGAATAGATCGCGACGACGGGCTTGGCGCCCTGCGTGGCCATGCCGGCAGCCAGCGTCACCGCATGCTGCTCGGCGATGGCGACGTCGAAGTAACGCTGCGGGTATTCCTTGCTGAAACGCACCAGGCCAGAGCCCTCGCGCATGGCCGGGGTGATCGCCAGCAGCTGCGGATCGGCCGCGGCGGCATCGCACAGCCAGTCGCCGAAGATGTCGGTATAGGTCGGCTTCTTCGGTGCGCCCTTTTCCGGCAGGCCCTTGCTGGGGTCGAATGGGCCGACAGCGTGGTAGCCGATCTGGTCGTCCTCGGCCGGCTCGTAGCCTTTGCCCTTGGTGGTCATGATGTGCAGCAGGTGCGGGCCCTTGGCATCCTTCAGGTGCTTGAGGGTGGAAACCAGCAGCGGCAGATCATGGCCGTCGATCGGGCCGGTGTAATGGAAGCCCATCTGCTCGAAGGCGGTGGACGGCACGAACATGCCCTTCCACTGTTCTTCCCAGCGCTTCACGAAGCGGGCAGGGGGGCTGTGACGCTTGTCGCCGAGGATCTTCTTGCCGCTCTCGCGCAGGGCGTTGAGGGTGCGGCTGGCGGTCGCCCGGCCCAGCATCTTGGTCAGCCCACCGACGGCTTCGGAGATGGACATGTTGTTGTCGTTGAGGATGACCAGCACGTTCGGCTCGTCGTCCATGCCACCAGCGTGGGCCAATGCTTCGAAGGCCATGCCGGCGGTCATTGCGCCGTCGCCAATCACCGCGATCACCTTGCGGTCATCGCCCTGGTTCTGGCGCGCAATGGCCATGCCCAGCGCGGCGGAGATCGAGGTCGAGGAGTGGCCGACGCCAAAGGTGTCGAACTCGCTTTCCTCGCGCTTCGGGAACGGCGCCACGCCGTCCTTCTGCTTGACGGTGTGGATGCTGTCGCGGCGTCCGGTGAGGATCTTGTGCGGGTAGGTCTGGTGGCCCACGTCCCACACCAGCTGATCGACCGGCGTGTCATACAGATAGTGCAGAGCGACCGTAAGCTCGATCACACCCAGACCGGCAGCGAAGTGACCGCCGCTCTTGCCCACCGATTCGATCAGGTAGGCGCGCAACTCGCCGGCGATGGCCCCCAGTTCGCTCTCGTCGAACTTACGCAGGTCATCGGGGGTTTTGATGCGCGACAGGCGCGGGTAGCTGGCAGAGTCGATCATGGTCTTCGCGTTTCACTCGAAACGGTATTTTCCCCGTCCGGAGAGGGTGGGGCAAGCAAAGCACACACTCGATGAGTGCCGGATGAGGTGGTTTGGCACCAAGATGAAGATCCTGTTCAGCCTGGATGGCAGCTGCGCATGAATGCGCAGTGGCTGTCGGCCCGGTTCAAAGCCCGCGTTGCAGGGCTTTGCGCGGCAGCTGCGCCTTCAGGAAGGCCATCTGGTCGGCAAGGATGTTGCGATTGGACAGGATCAGGTGTTCAATCCAGCTGGGCCGGTAGGGCACGGCCAGCAGCGGCATGTTGGCTTGCTGCGGGGTGCGGTTGCTCTTGCGCGAGTTGCAGTGGAAGCAGGCGCTGACCACATTCTCCCAGGTGTCCTTGCCCCCTTTGGAGACCGGCAAGACATGGTCACGGGTGAGTTGCGGGCGGCTGAAGTGGTGGCCGCAGTACAGGCACAACTGCGCATCGCGGGCGAACAACGCGGTGTTGGTCAGGTTGGGCGTGGGATCGATCGCGCGCGAGCGGGCATGGCCGCGAGAGGCAATGATCGGGTGCAGGTCCATGCCGCTGCGCAGGCCGGTCAGCCGCGAGATCGCGCCGTGCACGTGCAGGCAGGGGTCGCCCATTGTCCAGGCGACGGCATCGCGTGCGTACAGGCAGGCAGCGTCCTGCCAGTTGATCCAGTCCAGCACCCGCCCATGCGCATCCAGCGACAGCAGTCGCACGGAGCCAAGGCGGTGCAGGGAGGGCGGAAGTGAAAACCCGTCTGTCGGAGCGGTATTCCCGGCTCCGGTATCGATCAGACTACGCGGTGTAGTGTCTGTCTCCATCGGGTTAACAGCTTATACACGATGCGTGACAGTTTGTGTAAAGACGGCTGGCGGTTGGGTTTGTGGGAGCGGTGTCAGCCGCGAAGCTGGGGGTGTTTCGGCTGCCCAAAAGCTTACCCCTCCCCAACCCTCCCCTCCGCCTTCGGCGCAAGGGAGGGGGCTAAGCAGAAGCTGCCCTCACCCCAACCCCTCTCCCGCAGGCGGGAGAGGGGCTTCGAGGTCGCAGGCTTGTTTTATCGCTCCCTTCTTCCGCGTGCGGAAGAAGGGCTTTCAGATCGCAGGCTTGCTCGATCGCTCCCTTCTCCCGCGTGCGGGAAGAGGGCTTTCAGATCACAGGCTTGCTCGATCGCTCCCTTCTCCCGCGTGCGGGAGAAGGTGCCCAACGGGCGGATGAGGGGGCTTTGATCTGCCCCGGCAGTTGGATCAATCGCCGAAGCGGACCGACTCCATTGCCATCAGCGAGTCGGCACCGGCGGCGATGCCGGCGGCGTGGCTCAGGGTGCGCGGCAGGATGCGGGCGTAGTAGAAACGCGCGGTCTCCAACTTGGCCTGCTTGAACGCTTCCGGGTGGCTGGAGGCCTGTGCGGCAACCACCGAACGTGCCCACCAGTAGGCGACGGCGACATAGCCGCTGTAGAACAGGTAATCCCAGCTGGCTGCGCCCAGTTCTTCCGGGTTGGCGGCGGCGCGCTGAAGCACGTCGATGGTCAGCTTGCCCCATTCCTTGGCCTTGCCGCCCAGCGCCGGCAGAAACTCGGCCACCGTTGGATTGCTGGCATTGGCGGCGATGAACTGCTCGATCTCGGCCAGGAACAGCTTCAGGCCGGCGCCCTGCGAGGCCGCGGTCTTGCGGCCGATCAGGTCCAGTGCCTGGATGCCGGTGGTGCCTTCATACAGCGTGGTGATGCGCGCGTCGCGTGCGTACTGCTCCATGCCGTGCTCGGCGATGTAGCCGTGGCCGCCGAATACCTGCTGGCCGTTGTAGGTGGCTTCAATGCTCCACTCGGTCAGGCAGGCCTTGACGATCGGGGTAAGGAAGCTGACCAGGGTATCGGCGTCGGCGCGGGCCTGTGCATCGGCGCTGCGGTTGGCCGCATCCAGCTGCGTGTAGGCATGCGCGGCGAGCAGGCGGCCACCTTCGGTCAAGGCCTTGGTGGTGAGCAGCATGCGGCGCACGTCGGGCTGGGCGATGATGGGGTCGGCCGGCTTGTCCGGCTGCACGGCGCCCTTGGGCGCGCGCGACTGCAGGCGCTCACGGGCATACGCCAAGGCACCTTGGTAGGCACGCTCGGACTGGGCCAGGCCCTGCACGCCAACGCCGAGTCGGGCGGAGTTCATCATCACGAACATCGCCTGCAGGCCCTTGTGCGGCTGGCCGACGAGGTAGCCTTGGGCACCGTCAAAGTTCATCACGCAGGTGGACGAGCCGTGGATGCCCATCTTGTGCTCCAGCGCGCCGCAATGCAGTTCGTTGCGTTCGCCCTGCTTGCCGTCGCGGTCAACCTTGTACTTGGGGGTAACGAACAGTGAGATGCCCTTCGGGCCGGCCGGTGCATCCGGCAGCTTGGCCAGCACCAGGTGCACGATGTTGTCCGCCAGGTCGTGCTCGCCGGCGGTGATGAAGATCTTGGTGCCGGTGATCGAGTAGCTGCCGTCGGCATTGGGCTCGGCGCGGGTCTTGAGCAGGCCCAGGTCGGTGCCGGCATGCGGCTCGGTCAGGCACATGGTGCCGGTCCAGTTGCCGGCCACCAGCGGCTTGAGGAAGGCTTCCTTCTGCCAGTCCTCGCCGTAATGCTTGAGCGCTTCAACCGCGCCGTGAGACAGCATCGGGAACAGGCTCCAGGCCAGGTTGGCCGAGGACACCATTTCACTCAAGGCCATGCCCATGGTTTCCGGCATGCCCTGGCCGCCGAAATCCGGCGATGCAGTCAGGCCGGTCCAGCCGCCTTCCACAAACTGCGCATAGGCTTCCTTGAAGCCCGGTGCGGTGGTGACTTCATTGGTAGCCTTGTCCAGTTTGCAGCCGGTCTGGTCGCCTACCGCATTGAGCGGGGCCAACACGCTGCTGCTGAAACGGCCGGCTTCTTCCAGCACTGCGTCGATCAGATCGGCACTGGCTTCTTCAAAGCCCATGGCGGCAAACAGGGACTCGGCCTTGAGTACATCGTGCAGGGCGAAGCGAAGATCGGTAACGGGGGCTTTGTAGTTGCTCATCAGACGGTTCTCGAACGATGCGGAAACGGGTGGGGGATCAGCGCAGCACGCCGGGCAGGCCAGGGGCCTGGTTGAGGCTGTTGCGTGATTTGATGTCGAAACTGCGTTGCTTCTTTTCTTCAGGGGTGGCGCTGACGCTGCCTTCCAGCTCGTAGAACAGCGAGCGGCCGCCTGCCAGTGCATCGGCCACGACGATGCGGGCCGAGGAGGACGGCTGCAGGCGCACCTTGATGACGTCGGCCGATTCCGGGCCGATCGACAAGGCTGGGCTGGCGCTGAGCGTGCCGGCCGCTTCGTCGCCAACCTTCACCGCCAGCGACACGCTGTCAAAGCGCATCGGCATGGAGCTGTAGTTGCGCAGGCGCAGTTCCACCTCCCAGTTGCCGTCATTGCCAACGCTCAACTGCTGGATGCTGGCGGCCGGTTCGGAAACGCGTTTGACCGGGCCATTGCCGCAGGCCGTGAGTACAAGGGCTAGCACGGCCATCAAGGCGTACTGGGGGCGAAAACGCATGGGGCGTGGTCCTCGGTTCCTGAGCTTATCCACGGAGAATACTACGGCGTATGGCGGCTTGCTGGGTACAGGTATGCCAGATCAGCGACCATGGCGATGGGATGGCGGAACCGGCGCGCTCATGCATCGAGTCATGCAGGGGGCAGAGGTTGCCGTCATTCGCGTCATTTTCTGGGGATTTATCCATGCGTTCATTCAAGTTGTTGCCGCTTGCAAGCGCTATCCGCGGCGGTCTGGCAGTTGTGGCGCTGTGCGCCGGGGTTTCGGCGCTGGCTGCGCCGCCGCAGTTCGATCTTCAGGCGGGCAACATCGAGGATGTATTGCCGGAATTCGCCCGACAGGCAGGTGTGCAGATCATTGCCCCCGCGCATTCAGGCGGAGCCCAGCGGATTGCAGTGGCCGAGCTGAAAGGGCAGATGGAGCCGCGCCAGGCCCTGGCCCGGTTGCTGGCCGGCACCGGCCTGAGCGTGGCCTCGGATGATGGTCGCACCATCACCCTGCGCGCGGCCTCGCCGATGCTGGCTTCGTTGTCCGGCCTTGGCGGGCTGGCTGCAGGGCAGGCGGTGCAGCCGCAGGCGGCCGAACCGGTGACTGCACCGGCAGCGACCAGCCCCAGCGTGAGCACACTGGACCAGATCACCGTGGTCGGCAGCCAGATCAAGGGCGCCAAGACCGCTGCGATCCTGCCGGTTGCGACCTTGCAGGCCGAGCAGATCGAGGCCACCGGCGCCGTATCCGGCGACGACCTGTACCGCTCCATCCCGCAGATGGGCGATGTCTCGTTCAGTGGCACCAATGGCGGCAACAGCTCCAACTACGCGCGTGGCGACATCGCCTCGGTCAACCTGCGCGGCCTGGGCGTGGGCAATACGCTGTTGCTGATCAATGGCCGGCGCACCGTGGTGCACCCCACCAGCCAGGCCGACGGCAATCTGGTGCCGGTGCTGACCTACAACGCCAACGCCGTGCCGGTGTCCAACCTGCGCCGCGTTGAAGTGCTGCTGGACGGCGCGGCCGCCATCTACGGCACCGACGCGGTCGCCGGTGTGGTCAACAATGTGCTGCGTGACGACATGGATGGCGGCACCATCAGCGTGCAGAAGGGCTTCGGCGAAGGGACCGACCTGAGTGATGTCGGCATCAATGGCATGTGGGGCAAGAACTCCGAGGACCTGCGCTCCAACATCACCATCGCCTTCAACTACTACAACACCACCGGCCTGAATTCGTTGGACCACAACTGGACCCGCGATGGCAACCGTGCGGCGGATTTCGCCGGTACGCCATTCGAAGGGCTGGCCGGTACCGACAACCGCAACACCAATAGCCCGTGGGGCAACTTCACCGTGGTCGGCCCGCGCGTGTCGAAGAACGGCACCTGGCTGACCACCACTGCCGGCGCCTTCCATGTGCAGCCGACCAGCAATAGTGGCTGTGCGGCCACCATTGCCGATGGCCTGTGCGTGCAGTCCGGCAGCAAGGCCACGTCTGGCGCTGACGCCAACCTGCGCGACAACCAGCAGGGCCAGTACCCGCTGTCGATCAGTCCGGACGTGCGCCGCCTCAACCTGTTTGTTACCGGCAAGCATGATTTCGACAATGGCCTGTCGTTCTTCAGCGAGGCCGGCGTCTACAACTCGCGTGCCTACAGCCTGCAGAATGGCGTCAACACCATCACCGCCTTGCCGATGACGGTAGCGGCCAACAATTACTGGAACCCGTTCGGTGCAATGTATCTGCCCGATGGCTCGCTCAACCCCAACCGTCTGCAGGGCTTGAACATCGGCGCCAACGGTGTGCCGGTGACCATCACCAGCTACCGTTTCGAGCGGCCAACCCGCATCGAGGTCAACAACACCCAGGTGCGCGCCTTGGCCGGTCTGCGTGGTTTTCATTACGGCTTCGATTGGGAAAGCGCAGCGCTGTACTCCGCGGCGCGGGTCAAGGACACCCAGGATGCAGTGAGCATGTCACTGTTCCAGCAGTCCTTGGCCAACCCCACCGCATCGGCGTACAACCCGTTCTGTGGCGGCTGCAATGACTGGGACAAGCTGGACCAGTTCTTCTACAAGGCGCAGCGCCAGAGCAAGACCGAACTGTTCCTGTGGGATTTCAAGGCTTCGCGCGCTGACCTGTTCAAGACCTGGGCCGGTGGCGTTGGCATGGCGGCCGGTCTGGAAGTGCGCCATGAAACCCAGCGCGATGACCGCGATGCGCGCGTCGACGGCTCGGTGACCTTCACCGATGCGATCACCGGCGTTGCCTATCCCAGCGACATGTACGGCGTCAGCCCGACCCCGGACACCTACGGCTCGCGTACCGTCGCTGGCTTGTTCGCCGAATTCTCGGTGCCGCTGGTGTCGCCGGAAATGAACATTCCGCTGGTGCGCTCGCTGGACCTGCAGTTGGCCGGCCGTGCCGAGCGCTACAACGACTTCGGCAATGTCGCCAAGCCGAAGGTGGCGCTGGGTTGGCAGGTGTTCGACGGCCTCACCCTGCGTTCGTCGTGGGCAAAGGGCTTCCGTGCGCCCAACCTGGAGCAGATCAACGCCACGGTGGTGAGCCGCTCCAATACCCGCACCGACTACATCCAGTGTGAGGCGGACAAGCGCAATGGCGCGCAGCCGGCGTTCTCCAATTGCGGCGGTTACAGCTACTCCACCACCGCGCGGCGCTCGGGCAATCCGGACCTGAAGCCGGAAACCTCCACCAATACCAGCGCCGGGCTGGTGTTCCAGCCGCGCTTCATCCCCGAGAACTACGGCCGCTTCAGCTTCGCCGTGGATTACTACAAGTATGAGCAGGAAGGCATCATCGGCCTGTTCGGCGAAGGCAATGCACTGATCCTGGATTACATGCTGCGCCAGCAGGGTGGCAGCAACGCCGCCGTGGTGCGTGCCGATGCCACCGCCGACGACATCGCGCGGTTCGCCGGTACCGGTCTGGATCCGGCAGGCAAGGTGCTCTACGTCACCGACCAGTACGTCAACCTGGAACCGCAGACCCTGCGCGGCGTTGACTACAACTTCAGCTGGAACTCGCCGGAAACCGCGATTGGCCGCTTCGATGTGTCGGTCACCGGCACGCACCTGATCGAGTTCTACCGCCAGCGTTCGCCGGCGCTGCAGGCGCTGGAAGATGCCAAGGCCGGCGGTCTGGTTGATCCGTCCATCCGCATCACCGGCGGCGGCGACCTGATCGGCAATGGCGGCAACCCGGAATGGAAGTGGTCCGGCACCTTGACCTGGCGCTACCAGCAGTTCTCGGTGGGTGCGAACGCGCGCTATGCCAGCTCCTATGTCGAGAACGGCCTGACCCTGGCCGATGGCACGCCGTGGACGGTGAAGTCGCAGACGCTGGCCAATGCCTTCGTCAAATACGACTTCGAGCGCGAAGGCTGGCTCAGCAACGTCGCAGTCAAGATCGGCGCCAAAAACATCGCCAACAAGCGTCCACCGATTGCTGATGATGTGTTCGGCTACCCGTCGGGCGTGTACCAGGCCAACCCGCGCTACTGGTACGTCAACGTGAGCAAGGCGTTCTGATGCGCAGAGACGTTTCAATTCGCCCCGCTGCGGGCGACAGGCAGGTGCCGCGATGAACGCGGCGCTTGCACGCGAGCGCGCCGCTTGGCTGGCCGAGCATATCCTGCCGTGTGAACCGGCGTTGCGCGACTGGCTGCGGCGGCGACTGTCGCTGCGCCAGGACGTGGATGACGTGATCCAGGAAACCTACGCCATCCTGGCCGGCATGGCTGATGTGTCGCATATCCTGCAGCCGCGCGCTTATGTGTATTCAGTCGCGCATTCGGTGGTGCTGCAGCAGTTGCGGCGTGCGCAGGTGGTGTCGATCGAGGCGGTGGCCGAGATTGACCGCGTCGCCATCGTCGGCGATGAGGTCAGCCCGGAACGGATGGCCTCATCGCGACAGGAGCTGGCGCGCATCGGCGCATTGATCGACAGCCTGCCGGAAAAATGCCGGCAGGCGTTCGTGCTGCGGCGGGTGGAAGGCTACTCGCAGCGCGAGATCGCCGAACGCATGCAGATCAGCGAGAACACCGTGGAGAAGCACATCTGCAAAGGGATCCGGGTGTTGATGGATTCAATGAAGCACGATGACAACGGATTGCAGAAAAGTAGTGAGCGGTCCGCCGCGGAAGGAGCAAGGCATGCGCGTCGGCGCTGATGCGAATATTGATGATGTAGCCGCCCGTTGGGTGGCGCGCGAGGACCGCGCGCAACTCACGGCGGAGGAGAGTGTGCAACGTGATGACTGGCTGCAAGCCGATACGCGCCACTTTGGCGCCTATGCGCGCGCGCACGCGGTGCTGGCAAGGACCGACCGCGCCCGCGCGTTGTCGGCCGGTGAGATGGGTCGTGCCTATACGGCGCGCACCCCGCACCGTGCACGGCGCGTAATGCGCTGGGCGGTGGGCTTGGCTGCGGTGGTTGGCGTACTGGCCATCGGCGTGCAGCGGCAGGATGATGGCGCGGACTATTTCGCTACCCGCAAAGGCGAAATCCTGCGCGTGCCATTGGCGGATGGTTCGGCGATCACGCTGGACTCGGACTCGCAGGTGCGGGTGCAGTTCAGTGCTACCCGTCGTGATATCCAGTTGCTGCAGGGCGAGGCCTTGTTCGACGTGGCCAAGAACCCGCAGCGTCCGTTCGTGGTGCGCGCCGAGGAAACCGATGTGACGGCGGTGGGTACTAGTTTTGCGGTCAGCCTCACCGAGCGCCGCAGTGGTGGCGTTGAGGTGCTGGTGCGCGAAGGTATCGTCGATGTGACCGATACCCAGGGTGCCGTCGCGCCGACTCGTTTGGTCGCCAACTACCGCGCGCTGGCCAACCGCAGCCACGGTATCCGCATCGAGGCGGTGCCGACAGACGATGTGGACCAGCAACTGGCCTGGCGTGAGGGCATGCTGTCGTTCAACGGCGACACCTTGTCGGTGGCGGCCGCGCAGTTCCTGCGTTACAGCGATACCCGCATCGTCATCGATGATCCGCTGGTCGGCAGCCGCCGCATCGTTGGCCTGTACTCGGCCAGCGACCCGCGTGGCTTCGCCAACAGTGTTGCGCTGAGCCTGGGGCTGCGGGTGCAGCAGCACGGTGACGTGGTGCGCTTGAGTTCCCCAGAAGCCGTGCCGCATTCGGCGCGGTCCATGCAATGAACCCGGATAGAAACATGCACTACAACAACAGGCGTGGTTTCGCCTTGGCGGTACTCGCCGTCGCATTGCTGAGGGCAGAGCAGGCCGCCGTGGCCGCTGCCGCCGGCGACAACGCGCTCCTGATTCGTGATGCGATGGTGTTCGACGGCACTGGCCGCGCAGCGTACCCGGCCAGCGTGCTGGTCGAGGACGGTCGCATCGCTGCCATTGGTGCGGAGCTGGCCGCGCCGAAGGGCGCACGCGTGGTCAATGCGCGCGGTCAGGCGCTGCTGCCCGGCCTTTTCGACCTGCACACGCATTGGACGCCCAATGCCACGCCATCGGAACTGCCGCAGGTTGCCAACCTGTACATGGCGGCAGGCGTCACCACGGTCAGCGATTTCCACGAGCCGCCGGAAGCCTACGCGCCGCGACGTGCCTGGTTGGCCTCGATCGCAGCACCCGACGTCAAGTTCGCTGCGCGCATGAGCACGCCGCTGGGCCATGGTGCCGACTGGGGTGATGAGAACACCACGCGCTGGGTAAATTCGCCCGAAGCCGCGCGCGCAGGGGTGCAGGCAGTTGCCGCCTACAAGCCCGATTTCATCAAGGCGTTCACCGATGGCTGGCGCTATTCCAACGCGGCCGACAACAGCAGCATGGATGAGGAAACCCTCACCGCGCTGGTAGATGAGGCCCACAAGCACGGTCTCAAGGTGTTCACCCATACGGTGATGGTCAAGCGTGGCAAGGCCGCCGCACGCGCTGGCGTGGATGTGATCGCCCACAGCGTGCAGGACGGCCCGGCCGATGCCGAGCTGATCGCGTTGATGCGTGAACACGGCACGGCCTATGCACCATCCCTGGCCGTGTACCTGCCCGAGCGGGTGGATGGCAGTGGCCGCAACAACGGCAAGCCCGACGTGCTGGCGCAGCGCGAGCAGAATTTCGCCAATGCACTGCACAACGTCAAGACGCTGCACGATGCCGGTATTCCGGTCGTTGTTGGCACCGACGCCGGCATGACCGGTACGCCGCATGGCGCATCGACCCTGCGCGAGCTGGAACTGCTGGTGCAGGCCGGGCTGACCCCGAGCGAAGCCTTGTTAGCCGGCACCTCGGCCAGCGCCAAGGCCTTGGGTGTGGGTGACCGCGGCAGCATCGAGGTCGGCAAACGCGCGGATCTGCTGCTGGTGCGTGGTCGTCCGTGGGAGCGCATCGGCGACGTGCGCAACACCCAGCAGGTCTATGTCGCTGGCCGTCAGGTTCAGGGCAAGGGCGCGGTACTGCCGGCCGGCAACAAGGCCTTGGCCTTGCCTGCGCAACCGGTGCAGGCCTTGGTTGATGACTTCGAACGCAGCGATGGCCGCACCGCGCTGGACACGCTGCGCGTGGACGAGGCTGACGGCGGCAACGACCGTACCGCGCAGGTGACCGAAATCGTCGCGCGCGAGACCGGCGGCAACGCACTTGCAACCCAAGCCAAGCTGTCCAGCAAGGACAACGCTTTTGCTGCGGCCATCCTGCCGCTGAGCCGCGGTTCGGTAGCGCCGGTGGATGCACGCGCCTATCGCGGCATCCGCCTGGAGCTGCGCGGCAGCGCACCTGAATTGCAATTGGAAGTGCGGGCGCTGGGCAATCGCCGCTTCACAGCGCCACTGCAGGCCGGGGCGCAGTGGCAGACGGTGGAAATCCCCTTCGCTGCATTGCAGGGACAGCCGCCGTACCGCGCCAAGGCGCCGGTAGCGGTGTGGAAGGGGGACGACCTGCAACAACTGGTGGTCTCCGGCAGCGGCGAACCCGGCAGCAAGCTGTGGTTCGAGATCGACAACGTCAGCTTCTATTGATGGGTGAGGGCGGCAGGATGAAGAAGCGTTGTTTGCGTGCCGGCTTGTTGGCTGCCTTGCTGCCACTGGCAGGCGCAGCGTTCGCGGCGGATGTGATCGCCGCGTTGGACGCCTATGCGCCACGGCAGGCCGAAGTCGGCCAGCAACTGTGGCAGCAGCCTGAGCTGGGCTATCTGGAGCATGCCTCATCGGCCTTGCTGCAGCAGGAACTGCAACAGGCCGGCTTCCGCATCCAGGCCAACGTTGCCGGTATGCCGACCGCATTTGTCGCCAGTTACCGCAGTGGAAACAAAGGGCCAGTGATTGCGCTGCTGGCGGAAATGGATGCCTTGCCCGGCATGGCGCAGGCCGCCGAGCCGGTACGCAGCCTGATTGCGGGGCAGGACGCCGGCCAGGCCTGTGGGCACAACCTGTTCGGCGCTGCCTCGGTAGGCGCGGCGCGGGCATTGGCGCAATGGATGCAGCAGGCCCGTACCCCCGGCGAAGTGCGCCTGTATGGAACGCCTGCGGAAGAGGGCGGCTCCGGCAAGGTCTATATGGCCAAGGCTGGCTTGTTCGATGATGTCGACGTGGTGCTGCACTGGCACCCGTCCGCCGAGAACTCCGCCGCACAGGGCACCAGCCTGGCAAACATCAGCGGCAAGTTCCGTTTCCATGGGCGAGCCGCGCATGCAGCCATCGCGCCGGAACGTGGCCGCTCGGCGCTCGACGGGGTAGAAGCGCTCAACTACATGGCCAACATGATGCGCGAGCACGTGCCCGACGGCACCCGCATCCATTACGTGATCAGCAATGGCGGCGCTGCACCCAACGTGGTACCGGATGCAGCCGAGGCCTATTACTACGTACGCCATACCGATCCGGCTGTGGTGCGCGATGTAATCGAACGCCTGCAGAAGGCCGCCGAAGGTGCAGCAATGGGGACCGGCACCACGGTCGAGTTCGAACCGACCGGCGGCGTGTACTCGCTGCTACCCAACGACACGCTTGGGCGGGTGATGCAGGCAGCGCTGCAGCAGGTTGGCGGTGTGCAGTACGACGCGGCCGAACAGGCGTTTGCGAAGAAACTGCAGGAGAGTCTGGAAAAGCGCCCGGGCCTGCAACAGGCAACACAGCTGCAACCCTATCGCGCCGATCTGGCCGGCAGCGCATCCACGGATGTGGGTGATGTCAGCTGGAACGTGCCGACCGTCGGCGTCGGCACAGCAACCTGGGTGCCCGGCACGCCGGCGCACAGCTGGCAGGCGGTAGCGGCCTCAGGCATGTCGATTGGTGCCAAGGGCGCGTTGAAGGCGGCCAAGGTGATGGCCCTCGCTGGCGTGCAGCTGCTGCAGTCGCCGGAGTTGGTAGCCAAGGCCAGGCAGGAGTTCGATGAGCGCCGCGGCGCAGGCTTCCGCTACGTACCATTGCTGCAGCGGGATGCGCCACCGCTGGACTATCGCCGCAAGCCGAAAGACTGAGACGCGCTGTCTCCGCTCTGAAATCTCCGGTCCACGCGGGCTTCACCGCCGCGCGGGCAAGGTAACGCCCGGAGTGGTGCTGCTGGGTAGCCCATCGCTCCAGGGGCGGCGGCCCGATCCCCTCCATCGGGTCGCCGCTCGATTGCTGCGATGCTTGCCGTGGCGCAGTGCGCGAGCCGTGGCGTCGTCAGCATTAACTGGGCATCATGCCGAGGTACTCCTTGCGGACGCGCCGGCACCATGAGATTGCCCTTCAAGCTTCACGCTCTGATCGTTTGTCTTGTAGCCGCGACAGCGGCAACCGGTTGCGCGCAGCGCACCGAGGTCACAGAACCTACATCAGCGTTGACGTCGATCGTGCCGATTCCACAGACGATCCAGCCGGCAGCGGGAGAACTACGCTTTTCCTCGATCAAGGTCGAAGCAGCGGCAGGCACGCCCCATGCCACGCAGGCGCTGACCGAACTGCTGGCGAGACTTGGGCTGGACGGATCAGGTGCAACATCGGCAACCCTCCACCTGCAGCTGGTTGATGAGGCGGAATTGGGCGAGGAAGGCTATCGGCTGGTGATCGACAATGCCATCCGGCTCAGTGCGCGGACCGATGCAGGGCTGCTGCATGGCGCACAGAGCCTGCGCCAGTTGTTGCCGGCACAAAAGCAGGCCGAGTACCGGCTGGCGCAGCTGGCTATCCGCGATGTGCCTGCCTACCGCTGGCGCGGCGTCTCGCTGGATGTGGCGCGCAGCTTTCTGCCGGTTGAATATCTGGAAAAGCATATCGACCGCATGGCGCTGTTCAAGTTGAACCGCCTGCACCTGCATCTGACCGACGACCAGGGCTGGCGCATCGAGATCAAGCGCTACCCGAAGCTGGTGGAAATCGGCGGCCGCAGCGCAGTGGAAGGTGGGCGTGCCGGTTACTACACGCAGGAACAACTCAAGCATCTGGTGGCCTATGCGCAGGCGCGCGGCGTCACCATCGTGCCGGAGATAGACATGCCGGGGCACGTGCAGGCGGCGCTGGCCTCCTACAACGAGCTGGCCTGCGCAGATGTAAAGAACCTGTCCCCATATTCCGGCGTGGAGGTTGGCTTCAGTGTGTTCTGCCTGGAGAAGCCCGAGGTCGTTTATCCCTTCGTCCGCAACGTATTGGAAGAAGTGGTGGCGATCTTCCCGTCCCAGGAAATCCACATCGGCGGTGATGAGATCAAGGATCCGCTGTACGCCGATTTTGTGACGCGGACTGCAGCGATGATGGATGAGATGGGGCGTACTCCCATCGTATGGGAAGAAGGTTCCGTGGCGGACATGAAGCCCAGCGCGATACTGCAGCTGTGGAATGACGGCTATGCCATCGATGCTGCGGTCGCCAAGGGTCACCCACTGATTCTGTCGCCTTGCTCCTACCTGTACATCGACCATGGCAATTACGCGGGCCAGCCCGGTGCCGATTGGTGCCGTGCGGAAGGCGTGCCGCTGAAACGCCTTTACAGCTTCGACCCGGCGCCATTCAAGACGGCGGTCGGAATCGAGGCGGCGCTGTGGACCGAATTCGTGCACACCGATGCGTCGGCGGATGCGCATCTGTGGCCGCGCCTGGCGGCGGTAGCGGAGCTTGGCTGGAGTCCGGCAGGGCAGCGCAGCTATGCCGCCTTCGCACAACGCATGGGCGCCTTGCGCCCACAGCTGGATGCGCTGGGTGTGCAGTACCACCCGGAGCCGGATCTGGGGTGGGCGAAGCCCGAGTAAGACGGTCGAGCTGCGGTGAAAGGATCGCGTAGCCCGGGTAAGCGCAGCGCACCCGGGATTTTTCGCGAACAGCTCCCGGGTGCGCTTCGCTTACCCGGGCTACGGTGACTACGGTGACGTTTGTTGCCCCGTTTTGAATCGCGCAGATGGCAAAACCACCCTTGCGGGTGGTTTGCGGGATCGAACCGGTGCGCGTGCGAATTGCGACTTATGCGCGCCGCTATGTTCGCAACCCTCTCCGTCCGCGAAGAGGGTTGCTTCAACACAAGATGCAGACCTCAGTAATCGAAGCGCACGCGCAGGCCTACGGTGCGCGGGTCGTTCCAATAGGCGCGGATGAAGCCGCCGGCATCGTCGGCCCAGTTCTTGGTCATCTTGTCGGTGGCGTTGAGCACGTACAGCTCGGCGCGCCAGAACGAGGGTGACTGCAGGCTCAGGCTGGCATCAACGGTGGCATAGGCTTTCTGGCCATCGGAGATGTGCGGGTTGTCGATGTTGCGCAGGGTGAAGTACATCTTGTCCTGCCACTTCACGTTGAACCACGGCACCAGCTCGTAACCATTGCCGAACTTGAACGTGTGGGAGACGTTGACGCCGGCGGTGAACTTCGGCGTCATCGGCAGGTGGTTGCCGGTGATGTCGTAGATCTGGCGGCCGGCCAGGGTGGGGTCCGGACCGGTATACGGATCGGGGCAGGGCACGGCGCCGAATTCTTCGCGCACGCCGCAGTTCCACTCATCGCTGAAGGTCGGGTAGTCCTTGATCTTGCTGTTGATGTACGAGAAGAAGCCGCCGATACGCGTGTTTGGGGTGGGCAGGTAGTCCACTTCCACTTCCAGGCCGGGGATGTTCACCGTGCCGACGTTCACCGTCTGCCACTTCTTGATCACATCGCAGGTCGGGTCCCAATCCGGGCAGGGTTCGTTGACGTGCACCTTGGCCGCATAGAAATCGCCGGTGACCTGCATGTCCTTGTAGCGGCTGTAGAACGCGGTGACTGCCAGACTCAGGCGCTTGTCCAGCAGCAGCCCCTTGTAGCCGATCTCCAGGTTGGTGATGGTTTCCGGCTTGTAGGGGAAGAAGGAATACTGCGGGCCTGCCGGGCCATCGAGACACTCCTTGCCGCCACAGATATCGTCCTTGTCGCCGAAGCCGCCGGCCTTGTAGCCGGTGGACAAGGAGGTGAACAGGATTTCGTCCTCGGACAGGTCCTTGGTCAGGCCCAGGCGCCAGGTGACCTTGCTCCATGATTCGGAGTGGGCGTTTTCCGCCGGCGGCCCCCACAGCTTGTAGGCATCAATGCCACCGAACGGGCCCATCTGCTCGGTCAGGTCGCGGCCATTGTGCGGGCGGAAGCCAGGCTCGCCCGGCGTGCCCGGGTTGTACAAGTCGTTGTAATACGCCGCCGAGGTGGCATCCCAGCCGCCATACACCTGGCCGCCGCGGTCGGTCTTGGAGTCGCGGCTGTAGCGCGCGCCCAGCGTGGCGGTCCAGGTTGGTGCGAAGTGCCAATCGGCCTGCGAGAAGATCGCCTTGGCGTCGATCTGGCGATCAGGCTGGTGATAGAACTGGCTGATCGGGAAACCGTATGGCGCGTTGACCAGCATTTCCTGCGCGTAGTTGATCGCGTTCTTCTCGCGCATCCAGAACAAACCGGAGACCAGATTCAAACGCTCGCCCTGATGCTTGAACTGCAGCTCGTGGACGAATGATTTGTATTGCGAGTCCAGAGTTATCGAGGTGTTGTCGCGCACCGGCCAGACGCCCCAGTCGCCCTCTGCAGGTACCGGCAGAGTGGCGGTTACCTGCGAGGGGATCTCGTGGTAGCCGCCATCATCGTCGGACATCTGGAAGCGCTTCTGGTTGGCGAAGGCCACGCTGTACTCGATGCTGTTGCTGTCGCTGAGGAACCAGTTGAGGTTGGAGCGCACAGTGTCGATCGACATGTCGGTGCGGCCCGGCACGTTGATCTTCACGTCCCACTTGCCGCCTTCGCAGGCGAAGCGGGTGCCGGCGGCCTGGTCGCAGTCCTTCACCCCAACCTGGCCGGCACCGGAGTTCTGGAACTTCTCGTAGGACAGCAGCCACTCGACATCGTCGGTGATGGCGAAGCGTGCGGCGATACGCGCTGCCCACTCGTCGCGGTTGTAGTAGTAGTCCTTGCGCGAGACCTTGCGGTTGCGGCGCTGGTCCACGTCGGGGATGCCATCGGCGATGAAACCGCGCTCTGGGATGTTCACATCGGTGAAATCCTGCTGCTGGTCGATCCAGCCATCGCGCTCGACCTTGGTCGCCGCCACGCGCAGAGCGAAGCGCTCGCTGACCGCAAAGTTCTGGATCAGATTGAGCTGGCGGAGGTTGTAGCTGCCGAGCTCCAGCTCGGTGCTGCCGAAGGTGGAATCGAAGCGCGGCTTGGCCGGAATGATGTTGATGCTGCCGCCGGTGGAGTTGCGCCCGAACAAGGTGCCCTGAGGGCCGCGCAGCACTTCCACCTGGTCCACGTCGAACATCAGCGCCAGCGCACCCTGCGGGCGCGGCGAGTACAGGCCGGCCACATGCAGGCCAACGGCAGGGTCACCGATCTCGGTGAAGTTGTTGGCGCCGATGCCGCGGATGCTGACCTGCACGCCGGAATCCGGGCCATTGGCAATCTGCAGGTTGGGCATGCTGCCGGACAGGCCACGTACGTCGCGGATGCCTTCGCGGGTCAGCGCTTCCTGGGTGACGGCGGTAACGGTGACCGGCGTTTTCAGCAGGTCGGATTCAACGCGGGTGGCGGATACACGCACCGTTTCCAGCGTGGTTTGGGCGTTGCCGGTGCCGGGCTTCTGCTCCTCGTCCGTGCCGGTGGACTGCGCCAGCGCCGGAGCGGCCGCACAGCTGATCAATACCGCTGCCACCGCGGCGGCGATGCCGGTCGGTCGAACAGCGCTGGGATGCTTTCTCATTGTTGGCTCCTGGTTGTGCGGCGACTTGGGCCGGCAGGCCCGCGCGGTGGTTGCTGCGGTTGCCCGATCAGGGCGAGGCGGGGGTGTTCTTCCCGGAATACACAGTCTGGTTACGCACCAGCGGCCTGGCCCAGGCGCTGACGCTGAGGATGTAGAGCAAGGGGATGAATACCAGCGACATGCCTGCGCGCAGGCCAAGGTGGTCACCGACCACGCCGATCAACAGCGGCACGACGGCGCCGCCGAGAATGCCGCTGCACAGGATTCCCGAGAACGCCCCGTGGTGTTGGGTGACAGAATTCAGGCCCAGCGAAAAGATCACCGAGAACATCACCGACAAGAAAAAGCCCGCAGCAGGAAAGGCCAACAGAGAGATGGCTGCCGGGCCGAAAAGGGCGAGTGCAAGGCAGGCAATGGCCAGCGTGGAGAAAATGGCCAATACCAGTTTGGAATCCAGCAGTTTCAGCAGCCCCAACCCTGCCAGGCAGCCCAGCGACATCAGGCCCCAGAAGCGGCTGACGGCGATGGCGCCCTGTTCGGTGGCCGATAGGCCGTGATAGCTGTGCAGGAACTGCGACATCCAGTTGGCGATGGATTGCTCGGTGCCGACATAGGCGACGATGGCCAGGAAAAACAGGCGCACATCGCGGCGCCGCAGCAGGCTGCCGTATACCGCCCGGCTGCCGGCGCGCTCATCGTCTTTCAGCTGCACGGTAGGCAATGGCAATTTGTAGTTGAGCAGGGCCAACAGCACGAAGGCTGCAGCGAAATACCAATAGAAGGCCAGCCAGGCCAGCGGCTGCCCCTGCACGTCCGGGCGCTGCATGTACAGCCGGAATGCCAGGGGGCTGAGGAAGGAGGCCAGGCCGAACACCAGCTGCGCCATCACCGAATAGAACGCGAAATGCTGTTCGCCGGCAGCGGTGCGCATCAAGGGATTGATCACCACCTGCAGCAGTGCCATGCCCAGGCCGATGACGAACAGGCCAGCGACGACGGAGACATAGCCTGGCATCACGGCGATGGCCATGGCACCGATGAAATTCAATGCGAAGGCGGTAAAGAGAGTGAAGCGGGTGCCGCGGACCTCGATCAGCATGCCGCCGGGGATCGAGATCAAACCGTAGGCGAGGAAGAACGAGAACGGCATGAAGCCGGCCATGGTCAGGCTCAGCTTGAAATCCTGGATGGCGATCGGCATCAGCGGCCCGATCAGGTTGGTGATGAAGGAGATGGCGAACCAGATCAGGAGGATGTAGCTGATGATCAACGGCCGGTGCGTCATGGTCGTGGCTCCGGGGTCAGGGATACGACTGCAGGCAATGGGAGAGCTCGCCCGCCGCGATGCTCTTGCGGGGGAAGCGCGGCAGGATTGCTGCAGCGGTGCGGCAACCCGCAGCCAGTGCGTCGCGCAGGTTGGCGTGGTTCAAGGATGCCGCCAGGTAACCGGTGTTGAAGCTGTCGCCGGCACCGACGGTGTCGAAGATGTCGGCGGCCGCTACGCCGGTGTAGCGGGTGCTTTGGCCGCTGACCTGGCCCAGCGCGCCGGCAGCGCCCAGCTTGACGATCAGGTGGGCGCCGGGCTTGAGCAGGCGGGCTACCTGTTGCACGGCCGGCTGCAGTTGCTGGTTGCCGGCGATGCTCATGGTTTCAAGTTCGTTGAGCAGCAGATGGTCGCAATGCGCCAGCCAGCCCTCGACTTCCTCAAGCACCTGCGGGGTCCAGCCCTCGGGCGGCCAGCCGGTATCCAGCGCAACCTGATAGCCGCGGGCAGAGGCCTCCACCAACAGTTCGCAGAACTGCGCGCGCAGATTGGGCAGCAGGAAGGGCGCGGTGAACAGGGCGATGCTGCCCGCCGCTGCCTGCGGCAGGTGTGCAAGCACAAAGGCCGGGGTCAGGTGCTGCAGATGCCCGCAACTGGTGAAGAAGGTGCGCTCGCCATCGGCGTGCAACAGCCCGACCGACATGGTCGTGTCGCTGGAACAGCTCTGCAGTTCGACATTGATGCCGGCCAGCTGCAGCAGCAGCCACTGGGCGAGGTCGTCGTCGCCGATCGCACCAATCAGGCGTGGGCTCAGCCCGAGATGGCGGGCGGCCAGTGCCGAGTTCGCCGCTGAACCGCCGGCGCGCAGCTCGCTGCGGGGCAGCAGTTGCTCGGTACCGATCTCGGGCCAACGGCTCAGCGTGCCCAGGACCAGGTCCACGCTGACGTCGCCGATAATGCTGAACTGGGGCTGATCGTTGCTCATGGGGCGACTATAGTCACCCCAATTTGCGCCTGTCAATAAAAATATCCAGTGGAAGTTTAATTAAATCCGGCGTCCACCTGCTGCCGTGCGGTGGCCGAGCAGCTCGGCGGCCTGGGCCTCGCCCTGATCGTCGCGCTGGACCCCTTCCAGGCGCGGCGACAACAGTTCGTGGATGGGCAGGACCGCTGCGCCTAACAGCGAGCAATCCTCTTCGCGTAGCGAGATCATGATGCGCGGCAGTTCCGGCTGTGGGCGGCCACGGACCGAGCGATGCAGCGGCTGGGCGAGTTCGACCAGGCGCTGCACCAGCTTCTGCGGGGCCGAGCCGCCGATGACGATGGTCTGTGGATCGAGCAGGTTCTCGATCATGCAGATGGCATCGCGCAGGCGCTGGGCTGCCTGCTGGCACCATTGCTGCAATGCGTGGTCGTTGGGGTCGTCCAGGCGGCTGAGCAGGTCCGATGTGCGGATCTGCCCGTCATCCAGGCCCAGCGCCTCGGCCAGCGAGTGCAGCGAGAGGTAACGTTCCAGGCAGCCCTGGTTGCCGCAGTAGCAGGGCGTGCCGCCGGGAACGACCGGCACATGACCGATCTCGGTGGCGTTGCCGTCGGCGCCGCGGTAGGTGTTGCGGCCGACAATCAGCGAGCCGCCCAGGCCCACGCTCAGGTGCAGGTAGAAGAAGTTGTCCAAGTGCCGGGCCACCCCGTACAGGGTTTCACCGAGCGCGCCGGCGACGCTGTCCACGCTGTGGAACAGCGGCAGGCCGGTGGCTTCCTGCAATTGGTCGAGGATGGACAGGTCCTTCCAGCCTTCCAGCGCGGTGGGGCCAACAAAGCTCAGCTCGGTATCGCCGAGCGGGCCGGGCAGGGCCACGCCTATGCCCCAGAGCCGGGCGCTGGCCTGGCGGCGCAGGCTGGCGACCAGTTCCAGCAGGCCGGCCAGCAACTGCGCGCGATCGCAGCCCTGCAGGCGCACTTCGCAACGGGCATCGATCTGCCCCACCAGGTTGACCAGCGCACCGGAGGCGCGGCCAGGCTCCAGGCTGATGCCGATGGATTGACCGGCGTCCGGGTTGATCTCGAAGGCGATGGGCGGCTGGCCGCGGGTTTTCAGGTCCTTCTGCCTGCGCGAGACGATCAGGCCGATGGACTCCAGCTCATTGGTGATGTTGGCCACCGTCTGCGGGCTGAGCGAGACCTTTTCCTGGATGTCCTTGCGTGACGCTGCGCCGTGCTGGCGGATGAAATCCAGGACAAGGCGACGGTTATAGGGGGCGCTGGACTGCTGGGTGGCGCCACGGCCGATATTCATAGGCATTGAAACCGAGTGAACGTGGGGGTAGGGGAGGTGGAACAGGTGCCTGTATTATTCATACATCCACGTGAAGTATTTATTGACGCGGGATGACCGGATGGCTAAGTTTCGTTTCCTAGTCTATCCGGAACCGTGCAGATGCCTCCTTTGTCGCATTCCCGCAAGACCAGCGTCCAGCTCTGCGCCGCAATGGCTCTGGCGCTATCCAGTTTGCTGCCGGTGGCAGCCGCGGCCCCAGCCGAGGAGCCGGCCAAGACCACTGTATCGGTGAGCCTGCCCACCGAGCCCTTGCTGGTGCAGATCAACCAGGTGGCATTGGAGCGGCGCGGGCCCAAGCTGGCGGTCGTCGAGTCTGTGGGTGCGGCAAGCGCGGGCACCTATACGGTGCTGCGCGATGGCCAGCCGCTGCGTAGCGGTGATCTGCAGCCGCTGCCGGGGTTCTCCGAATGGGGCGCTGGCAAACAGTACTTCCGCATTGATTTCACCGATGCCGAGCAGGCCGGCCAGTACCAGCTGGACGTGCAGGTGGGGCAGCAGCACGTGCGCTCGGCGCCGGTGACGGTAGCCGACAACGCGGTGTTCGCCACGACAGGCGCACAGCTGCTGGGCTACTTCAAGCGCAGCCGCCATACCGATGCCGCCGACCGTGACCTGCGCATCTTCCAGACCTCGCGCAAGGTGGATGTCTGGGGTGGCTGGCAGGACGCCGGTGGCGACAAGGGCAAATACCTGTCCCATCTGGGTTATGCCAATCACTTCAATCCGCAGCAGGCATCAATGGCGGCGTGGGTGCTGGCCTACGGGGCACATGCGCGTGCAGGCCTGTTTGCCGCACACGGGCTGCAGAAGCAGGTAGAGGACGAGACGTTCTGGGGCGCGGACTACCTACACCGCATCCTCGATGCGGACGGCTATTTCTATACGACGGTGTTCGACCAGTGGGGCACGCCAGGCGTCGAGCGCATGGTCACCGGCTATGAAGGCGCAGCCGGAACCTACACCACGCTCTATCGCTCCGCGTTCCGCGCCGGTGGCGGCATGGCCATCGCCGCCTTGGCGCGGGCATCGATGCTGGCCAAGGCATCCGGACGGCAGGGGGAGTTCAGTGGCGCGCAATACCTGGCCGATGCCGAGCGCGCCTATGCACATCTGCAGCAGTTCAATCCGCAGTACTGCGCCGACGGCAAGGAAAACATCATCGACGACTACACCGCGTTGATGGCGCTGGTGGAACTGCACAATGCCACGGGTCATTCGCGTTACCTGCAGGATGCGCGCAAACGCGCGGCCAGCTTGATGGCGCGCCAGCAGGCCGATGGTGGCTTCATCAGCGACGGTGGCAGCCGCCCCTACTACCATGCAGCCGAAGCCGGCCTGCCGGTGATCAGCCTGTCCGCCTATGTGGATATCGAGACGCAGGCCACGGATCGCGAGCGGGCGCTGGCGGCAATCGGTTCGGCACTTGCGCACGAACTGGCGATCACCGGTTCGGTAGCCAATCCATATGGCTACGCCCGGCAGCGCTTCCAGTTGGCCGAGGATGGCAAGGCGGCAGGTGAGGTGCTGGAAGGCTTCTTCATACCGCACCGCAATGAAACCGGCTATTGGTGGCAGGGCGAGAGCGCCCGCCTCGCATCGCTCGGCGCGGCGATGGTGATAGGCAGCCGCAAGCTGGCTGCAGAAGGCAAGGCGGGCTACGGCGTGTCAGCGGCGCGAGCAGGCTATGCACAGAACCAGATCGACTGGACGCTGGGGCGCAACCCCTACGGCATTTCCATGCTGTACGGCTTTGGCCAGAAGAACCCGCCGACTGTGCTGGAGAGCGCTGGCGAAATGTTCGTCGGCGGTATTTCCAATGGCATCACCGGCGCACCGGGTAGCGACATAGGCGCTGGCATCAGCTTCGCCCCCGGACCCGACTCGGAGCAGTGGCGTTGGGTGGAGCAGTGGATTCCGCACACCACCTGGATGTTGTTTGCGGCTATGGCGATGAGTGAGGGTTGAGGGTGTTGCTGTCAATGCGGGGGTGTCATTCAAGGACATTCCCGCGCTGGGTGAAACGGTGTGGCTGATGCGAGATCGCGCAGGGAAAACGCTGCAGAGATGCGTGTTACCCGGTGCCCAGGAGCCGCTATGCCGAATGGCACTGTCAGCTGAAATGGTGGCCTGTTCAGTATGAGGCGTCCGTTGTCCTGAAGCATTTTCCTCGCGATCTTCCGTGTTGCGAATGGCTGGACGAGGACCTTGTTTTGATCACCTCCCCATGCCCAGGATCACCTATGACTTCCTTCATGCAGCGCAGCGCGATTGGCTCCCCTCGGCGTTCGACTCATCCGCGGCGCTTCCTGTTTGCAACGCTGTTTGCGCTTGGGCTTCCGTTGAGCGCCAGTGCGCAGGCTGAAAGCAAGTTGGATCCCATCCTCGCTGCGGCGATGGAAGGGACGCAGACGCCCGCAATGGCGATGCTGGTCATCCGCGACGGCAAGATAGATCAGCAGTCTGCGCGCGGTGTGCGCCGCAACGACGGTGCCACAGCGGTGCAGTTGGACGACGTATGGCTGATGGGCTCCACCGGCAAGCCCATGACCAGTGCGCTGATTGCGCGCTTGGTGGAGCAGGGCGTGCTGGATTGGAACGCGCCGCTGTCGCGCATGCTTCCTGATCTGGTGAAGTTCGATCCCGCTTATCGCAACGTGACCTTGGTGCAGCTGTTGTCGCATCGCGCTGGGCTGCCGGAGAACCTGGGTGATATTGCCGCTCTGGACGCGTACTTCACCGATTCGCGGGCATTGCCCGTACAGCGCGAGGCCTACATCCGTGCGGCGCTGCAGGAGGCTCCGGTCAATGTTCCGGGCACTGAGTTTGCGTAAAGCAACAGTGGTTTCCTGATCGCGGCGGTGATTGCCGAGCGTGCTACCGGTATCTCGTTTGAAAACCTGATGCAGCGTGAGGTATTCAAACCCTTGGGAATGGACGGTGCAGGCTTCGGCCCTACGCCCTCCGGTCAGCCGCAAGGACATCGTGCCGGCAAGCCGGTCACCACGGCACCGCGTAAGTCGGACGATGGCGTGCCGGCCATGTATACGCCGGCCGGCAACATGCATATGCGTTTGCAGGACATGGCCAAGTTCTCCATCGACCAGATGGAGGGCAGTCGCGGCAAAGGCAAGTTGCTGAGCGATGCGTCCTATCGCTTGATGCAGACCCCGCAGAGTGGAAGTCCATCGGCGATGGACTGGGGTGTGCAGCCATCGATCGCCGGGCGCAAGGGGCCGGTGCTGACCCATGGCGGCTCTGATGGCAACTGGCTCGCTTGGGTCGCACTGTTTCCGGAAAGCGGCAATGGCTTGATCGCCATTGCCAATGCTGCCGAAGACATGGGCGCGGACAAGGCAACCATGGGCGCGATGGGTGCGGTGTTCCCGGAGTTGGCGCCAGCCGCGGCGGTCGCTACACCCGCGAAGTAGGTGGCGCGTGGTCTAGGTGGGTCGCACGCAGCCCGGTGACATAGGGGTCACTGTTGATGAGGGTGCGACGGTGCGTGGCAATTCGCCACCGGCGCGGTCTCTGCTGGGTAAAGGAGGGCGGCCGGGAAGGGTGCTGGCAATCCAGTGGCGAAGGTGCCGATGTCGCGCTATGCTCGGTTCACCGTGGGGCGGTAGCTCAGCTGGGAGAGCGTCGCGTTCGCAATGCGAAGGTCGGGAGTTCGATCCTCCTCCGCTCCACCAAGTATTCAAACAAAGAGCCGCGTCGGATGATGCGGCTCTTTGCGTTTGTGCGCTGGTTGTGGGTGGTTTGATCAAATTTTCGCCAGGCCTTGCTGTTGCTCTGTGGCGCGCAAGCTCGGCCGCACAAGGCATTTCAAGGAATTTTCAGCGGATGTGAAAATTTTTGTGAAATTGGCTTGCCGAAATCGAAATAGCTCCGTAATATACGCCTCCTCGACGGCAGCAACGCCGACGAAAACAAAACAAAGTGGCCGAGTAGCTCAGTTGGTAGAGCAGGGGATTGAAAATCCCCGTGTCGGCGGTTCGATTCCGTCCTCGGCCACCAAAATTTCAAGGGTTCGCAGAAATGCGAGCCCTTTTTTGTTGTTCGTTTGCACCGGTTTTGCGCCGCTTGCAATTGTGTTTGCGGGAGCGGCGTAAGCCGCGAAACCAACAGCCCTTAAGATCGCAGACTTGCACTGCAGTTTCGGCAAGCCAAGCTTCGCGGCTTACGCCGCTCCCACAAGAGCGTGTGCAAGCGTTCCTCGATCGTTTTTGCCGAGCATGGTTCGGCACTACAGTGGCGTTCTTGCGCGCCCCGACGTGGTCGGGGCGCGCTGTCGCTCAGGTGTTGGGCAGCAGTGGCCGCAGCACCGGTTCCAATTGTTGCTGGCGCCAGCCGGCCAGTGCGGTGGGCCAGTTGCCGCTTTCCAACAGTGCTTCCAGGTGCTTGCGCGAGGCCAGCAGGCCGTCGGGCAGTTCCAGCTCGGCGCTGCGCTTGCTCACTGCGTCCTGCAGGCGCTTGATGGTGTTCTTGTTGCCGTCGGTGGCGGGCAGGGCCATCGGTGCTTCAGCTTCGTCGGCAAGCGGGGTGTTGAGGGCTTCCCACAGCGGCTGCGCCAGTTTCCGCGGGGCCTTGGGGAAGCGACCGAACAGCTTGAGCATGCTGTCGTAGTCAGCCGGCGGGGTGCGTGCCAGCAGGCTGGCCAGCTCGTTGTCGAGGATCCAGCTGCGCGGTTTGTCGCTGCTGCGAGCCTGCTGGTCACGCCAACGCAGCAGGCGCAGCAGGCGCAGCTGGGCGTCGCGTTCCAGGACCTGCGAGGAACGCATCGACAGATGCGGCCAATGCTCGCCTTCGTCGCCTTCGACGCTGGCCAGCAGGCGCTCGCCATCGTCCTGCAGCCATTGCAGGCGGTCTGCCGCCTGCAGCTTGGCGCTGATGGTGTCGTGCAGGGCGAACAGGTATTCCACGTCGTCGGCGGCGTATTCCAGCTGGGCATCGCTGAGCGGGCGCTTGAGCCAGTCCGAGCGGGTCTCGCCCTTGGGCAGGGTGACGCCGGTGATCTCGGCCACCAGCTTCTGGTAGCCCATGCCGCCGCCGATGCCGGCCAGGGCGGCACCGATCTGGGTGTCGAACAGCGGCCGCGGTAGCGCGTCGCAGGCGCACTTGAAGGCCACCAGGTCTTCGCTGGCGCTGTGCATGATCTTGGTGATCGAGGTGTCGGTCAGCCAGGGTTTCAGCGCCTCGCACATGCCGGGTATCAGCGGGTCGATCAGCAGGATTTCGTCGCCGACTGCCATCTGCACCAAGGCCAGCTGCGGCCAATAGGTGCGTTCGCGGATGAATTCGGTGTCCAGCCCGATCCGGCTCGGGCGCTGGCGGTAGCGTTCTTCCAACTCCGCCGGGTGTTTGATCCAGTAAGCCACGTGGGGTTCCGTCAACTGCAGGGTTTGCTCAGGCAGGCGAGAATAGCCTAACGTCGGGCCGCTCCCGGAGAAGTGTGCAAGGTCATGGAGGCGTTTTTGGGTAAAACCGGCCAATTGTTGGGTCTGGCGACGCTGCTGGTGTTGGCGGGGTGCGGTGGCAGTGCGCCACCGGCCGCGCCCGATGCGGCGCCCGCAAAAAGTCCGACGCTGACCGAGCGGCTGGAGGCACGGGTCCAGGCGCGCGCTGAAGCCAAAGCCAAAGCCGAGGCGGAAGCAGCGGCTGCCGTGCAGGCGAGGGCGACGACGCCAGACCCTGCACCGCAGGTTGAAAGCATCGCGCTGCCGGTCTGGAACGCGCCGGAAGTGAGCCTGCAGCCCGGCGAGCTGGCCGAGGCACGGAAGGCCGCGGACAAGGCCTTGGCCGAGGACAGGTTGTACCGCGACGCCGAGGATGCGATTCCGCTGTACCTGGCCATCCTGGCCCTGCAACCGCAGGATCGGGCCGCGCAGCGCGGCCTGGACAAGGCCCGGCAACGTCTGCGCGCGCAGGCTACGGCCTTGATGGCCCAGCCCGAGAACCAGCGCCAGGCGTTGGCGCAGGCGGCCGAAATCGCCGGCGTTGCCGTGGCCCTGGCGCCGGAAGGCAAGGCCGAGCAGGCCTTGCAGCAGCGCATCGCGGTGGCGCGGCGGCTGCTGGCGTTGAATCGGGCTGGCGAGCAGGCTCTGCGCCAGCATCAGTTTGGTGAGGATGGCGGTGGTGCGCAGGCAGCCTTCCGCGAAGTGCTGGCTACCGACCCGCTCAACAGCCGGGCCAGGCAGGGCTTGGCCGCGGTGGAAAGTGGATTGATCCGCCGCGCTGAGTACGCCGCCGCGGTGGAGTCCGATTTCGACGCGGCGGCGCGCTGGCTGGACAAGGCCACCACCATCCGTGGCGAAGCGGTGACCCTGAAGGATGCGCGGGTGCGCATCGAGAACATCCGCACCGCCCAGCTTGATGCGCTGCGCGAAGGCGGCCTGCGCGATCTGGTGTCGTCCAAAGGGCTGAAGGACGCGCAGCTGAAGCTGGCCCAGGCCGAACGGATCGCGCTGCCCGATGACCGCACCGTGGCGCTGCTGCGTGCGCGCATCGAGCTGGTCACCCATTACGGCAGCTTCCGTCCGGGCCAGGTATTCAGCGATGCGCTGGCCGATGGCAGCCGCGGGCCGCAGATGGTGGTGGTGCCGTACGGCAGTTTCCAGATGGGCGCGGCCGAAGGCGAGATCGGCAGCAGCGATGCGGAGCGGCCGCAGCATCAGGTGCGCTTCGAGCGCGGGTTTGCGATGTCGATCACCGAGGTCACGGTGGCCGACTTCCGCCGCTTCGTGGAAGCGGCCAAGGCGCGGCCGCGCGCTACCCGTCGCGGCCATTCCATTGTGTATGACGAGCGCAGCGGCAATTTCATCCGTCGCAGCGGGGTGGATTGGCAGTCCGACTACAACGGCGCCAAGGCCGCGCCCAACAGCCCGGTCATGCACGTGAGCGTGCGTGATGCCGAGGCCTATGCGGCCTGGTTGTCCGAGCAGACCGGGCGCTATTACCGGTTGCCCAGTGAATCGGAATTCGAATACGCGCTGCGCGCCGGCAACCAGGGGCGCTACCCGTGGGGGCGTTCGATGACGCCGCCGGAGAACGCTGGCAACTTCACCGGCAGCCTGGATGTGTCACCCAGCGGCCGCCATTGGAACAATGCTTTCATCGGTTATGGCGACGGGTTCTGGGGCACGGCGCCGGTTGCGATGTTCCGCGCCAATGCCTGGGGCCTGCACGATGTCAGCGGCAATGTCAGCGAGTGGGTGGCCGACTGCTGGCATGCCAGCTACCGGCGTGCACCGGCCGATGGCGCGGCCTGGTACAACCCGGGTTGCCGGCAGCGGGTGATCCGCGGTGGCAACTGGGCCAACGCGCCGGAGCAGACCCGCGCGGCGTGGCGGCAGTCACAGGACTCGGACGTCACCTCGGCACGCATCGGCTTCCGCCTGGTGCGCGGCATTTGACATGGCCGCGGCTTACGCTGGTGCTCCGCCGGCGGATCGCGGCACTAACGAGCAGTAACTGATCCAAGTGGCCATGTTGCACTTGACTACATTTGTAGTCATGGATAGTGTCCAGCGTTCAATCCAGCCACCAACGTGATCTATGCGCCAACTTCGCAACGTATGCGGTGCTGTCCTGCTTTTGTGTGGTTTTTTCGTCAACACCGACGCCAACGCCAATGTCGACGTTCCGACGACAGCGGAGCAACTGAAGCAATTGGTGGACAGTTACGCGGACCGGCGTGGCTTCAACGGCACGGTACTGGTCGCCCGCGAAGGCAACGTGTTGTTGCGCGCATCCTATGGCCAAGCCAATGTCGAGTGGTCGGTACCGAACCGGATGGAGGGACGGTATCGCATCGGTTCACTGACCAAACCGCTGGTTGCCACGCTCACACTGCAGCTGGTGGAGCAAGGCAGGCTGCGGCTGGATGGAACACTTGGCGAGTATCTTCCGGAACTCTACGCCGCGACGCCGTCGGCCTCGGTAACCGTTGCACAGTTGCTCAGCCATACCTCCGGCATTGCCGACCTTCCTGCGCGTTATACCGACGACTGGTGGCTGACCTCCGCCCGTCGCAGCTATGTGCCGATGGAGTTCGCGCGGCTATGGATCAAGCCGACCCAGCTTGAGGCTCCAGGGCAGCAGTGGCGTTACAACAACAATGGTTTCTTCCTGCTCGGCCTGTTGATCGAGAAAGCAACCGGGCAAACACTCGCGCGCAATCTGCAGGACCGGATCTTCGCGCCGGCGGGCATGGCGTCCAGCGGACTGTTCGCCGATGCCGCGGTGCTGAAGGATTTCGCCCAGGGCTATACCAGGACCCCGGACGGCAAGCTGGTGTATCCCCAATGGATCGACCCGAGCGTGTCCTATGCAGCGGCGGGAATCTATACCACTGCCGAAGACCTGTATCGCTTCGACCGCGCGCTGTATGGCAGCGGTCTGCTGCACGAGGACATGCGGCGGACGATGCTGCAGGTACACGCATCTTCCTATGGCTTCGGCTGGGGAGTGGAGCAGTGGAAGCTTGCCGATGGCAGTACCTTGCCTGTTGCGTCGCACACAGGCAGCGTCCCCGGCTATCAGAGCTATTACCTGCGCTCGGAGCCGCATCAGGATGCTGTGATCATTCTGGACAATTTCTGGCAGGGCGCGTTGGTGGCGGCGATGGGCAATGACCTGATGGAGGTGCTCAACGGCAAGCCGATGCAACTGGCTAAACGCAGCCTTGATGACCTGCTGACGCCCATTGTCTACAACGAAGGATTGCAGGCAATGACCAAGGCCTATGAAGGGCTGGGAGCGCGCGGGGCCGAGTATGACCGCAGCGAGCGTGGGTTCAACGTGCTCGGTTACAAACTGCTGCGGGCAGGCAAGCAGGATGCGGCGGTGCGCGTGTTCGAGTGGGGCGTGGCCGAGCATCCGGATGCCGCCAATGCCCACGACAGCCTTGGTGAAGCCTACCGTGTGGTCGGTCGCCTGGATGCCGCGCGCAGCAGCTACCAGATGGCACTTACGCTTGATCCGACCAGCAAGAGCGCGCCGGCTGCGCTGGCCGAAATGGCTGCGAGCAGCAAATAGCGGCGTTGTCTGCGTGCAGTCGCCTTGGCCGCTTGGCGACCCGCCGCCGTTTGGCGGCGATCTGCCCTGAACCAATGCACCAGCGACAGCCATGATGGCGTCGCTGAGCCGACCGGTGGGCGACGGATCTGCGCAGGCCGTGCTCCGCAGCCAGGGCGCCAGGTGCAGGCCAGCGGCCAGGGCCGGCTGCTTGGCAGCGCTGCAGGCGCATCTTTTCCATCGTGACAACTTTCTGTAACCGCTGGCGTTACCATCGGCCACGGCCAGCCCGGCCCAGACGGAATCCAACCATGCGACAAGATCCTTTCGGTAACCAAGGCAATGGCGGCCAACGTCGGCGTGGTGGCGGCCTGTTCGGCAATATCCGCTGGGTGATCCTGCTGGGCTTCGCGGTATATGGCGGCTGCTATTACTTCGGCAATCGTTCGGTGGACCCGTATACCGGCGAGAAGGTGCTGATCGACAGCTCGCTCGATGCCAGTGAGGAGAAGGCGTTGGGCCTGCAGGCCTACCAGGAGATCCTTGCGCAGGAACGCCCGGTCGACCCGAATTCGCAGATCGCCCGCCAGGTGCGTGAGATCGCCAGCCGCCTGATTGCCAAGGTGGACGTTGTGGAGACTTCATTGGCGCAGGAACATGGCCTGCAGCCACAGCATTTCGCCAAAGATTTCGAGTGGGACGTGAACGTCCTGCAGTCCGATGAAGCCAATGCCTTCTGCCTGCCCGGCGGCAAGATGGCGGTCTATACCGGCTTGATTCCGGTTGCGCAGAACGCCGATGCACTGGCAGTGGTGATGGGCCACGAAATCGCCCACGCGCTGCTGCGCCACGGCGCCCAGCGCATGGCCCAGCAGAAGCTGACCCAGATCGGGCAGATGGCCGGCGCTGCCAGCGGCATGGACGTGCAGCAGCAACAGATGATGATGTCGGCCATGGGCTACGGCTATCTGCTGCCGTATGCGCGTTCGCACGAAACCCAGGCTGATGAAGTGGGGCTGATGCTCGCTGCGGCGGCCTGTTTCAACCCGGAAGAGGCGGTGCCGCTGTGGCAGCGCATGAGCCAGGCCAGTGGTGGCCAGGCACCGCCGGAGTTCTCCTCCACCCATCCCAATCCCGGCACTCGCATCCAGAACCTGCAGGCGCTGATGCCCAAGGCGCTGGAGTACCGGCAGCGCTATTGCAGCGCAGGCGCAGCGGCGCGCTGACCAGCGCCGCCAGCTATCGAACAGACCATGATGACTGCCGGCGGCTGCTGGTCGCCTTTGCGGGTTGCAAGCCAGAGGTAGACGATGCGACGTGGTGCGGCGTTGGGGCTCGGGGTGTTGCTGATCATGGTGGTGGTCAGCTGCGGCTGGGCGATACATGCCAAGCGCATGAATGCCGGCCGCTATGGCCGCGTACAGGTGGTTGAGCCACCCTCCGTCCCGCGCGGGCTGGTCATTTATTTCGCCGACCCGGTGCTGCCCAAGGCGCAGCGCCTGCAGCTTGCCGCACAGTTGGCGCAGGCCGGTGCGTGGGTGGCCATAGTGGATGCGGCGCGCTACCGGGAACAGTTGCACAAGGGCAACGGCAGTTGTCGGGCAATGGCGGACGATGCGGCCCTGCTCACCCAGAAGCTGCTCAAGCGCGCGCGTGCTGAGCAGTTCTTCCTGCCGGTCCTGCTGGGCCAGGGCGGGAGCGCAGGGCTGGTGCGTGACAGTGCCGCCGGGGCTGCGCCGGGTGAAATGGCAGCGGCGCTGGTGACTACGGCCGATGCGTCAGCTGCTACCGCCTGCCACGGCGGCACGGCAGTCGTGCCTGTCAGGCAGGTGACAGAGGCGGGATTGGTGGCGACCCTGCCAACAGTGCTCGGTGCTGTTCCGGTGCAGGGGATTGCCACCCTGCCGCTGATCGAAATGCCGGTTGCCGGCAGCAAGCGGCTGGTGGTGCTGATGTCAGGCGATGGGGGCTGGCGCGACCTCGACAAGGGCTTGGCGCATGCGCTCAACCAGAGTGGTATTTCGGTGGTCGGTTGGAACAGCCTGCGCTACTTCTGGAAAAAGCGCACGGCAGCGCAGCTGGGCACCGACCTGGACAGCGTGCTGCGCACCTACCGCCAGCGATGGCAGGCCGATGACGTGGCGCTGGTGGGCTATTCCTTCGGCGCGGACGTGATGCCATTCGCCTATCCGCTGCTGAGCACGCCGCAACGCCGTTCGGTACGGCTGGTGTCGCTGCTGGGGCTCGCCCACGGTGCGGCGTTTGAAGTGCGGGTCGGCGGCTGGCTGGGATGGTTCCGCGCCCAGGAGGTGCCGGTGCAGCCGGCCTTGGCGGGCCTGCAGCCGGTTGCGCAGCAATGCATTTATGGCGCCGATGAAAAGGACAGCCTGTGCCGGGACCTGCAGAGCGATCCGCACATGCAGGCGGTTGAACGCCCGGGCGGGCATCATTTCGACCGCGACCCGGCCAAACTGGCACAGATCATCGTCGAACGCTGGGATGCGCTGCCGGCTCAGCCCTGAGTGGGGTCGCTGTTGGCGGGTGTGCTGTGCGCCTGCTCGACGCGCAACTGCAGCTCACCTTCAGACAGGCGTGCACGTAGCTGCTCGCCGGGTTTGACCTGTGCGGCGGAGCGCACCAGCGCCCCGTCTTCCACCCGGGTCAGGATGGAATAGCCGCGCGCCACCGTGGCCAAAGGGCTTACCGCTTCCAGCGAACGTGCAATACCACGCAGCCGCAGGGCATCGCCCTGCAGCTGGCGGGTCATGGCCGCCTGCGCACGCGGCGCCAGCGTCGCCAGCTTTTCAGCCAGGGCATTCAAGCGGCGCTGCGGCTGGTTGCCACGCAGCCCGGTGGCGGCGTGGGCCAAGCGCGCAGTGCGGCGCTCCAGCTGCTGCCGCCATTGCGATTGCAGGCGCGCGAAGGCCGCCTGCTGGCGATGTTCGAGCAGGCTCAGGCGCGCCTGCGGGCTGTGGGTCTGCAGGCGCAGCGCGGCACGGTCGGCGCGTTGCATGGCCTGGCCCAGGGCATGCACCTGCAACTGGTTCAGGCGTTGTGCCAGCCGGCGGACGCGCAGCGCCAGGTCACGCTGGTCGGGCACCAGCAGTTCGGCCGCCACCGATGGAGTTGGTGCACGCAGGTCGGCGGCGAAGTCGGTCAGGCTGAAATCGGTCTCGTGGCCCACCGCCGACACCACCGGCGTCGTGCTGGCGGCGACCGCGCGCGCCAGCTGTTCGTCGTTGAAGGCCCACAGGTCTTCCAGCGAGCCGCCACCACGGGTCAACAGGATCACATCGTAGCGGCCACTGGCATCGGCCTGGCGCAGCAGCGAGGTGATCTGCGGTGCGGCGGTGGCGCCCTGTACCAGCGACGGCAGCAGCTCCACTTCCAGCATCGGGAAGCGCCGCTCCAGCACGCTCAGCACGTCACGCACGGCCGCACCGCTGGGCGAGGTGATCACCGCCAACCGGCGCACATGCGCGGGCATTGGCCGCTTGCGTGCGGGGTCGAACAGACCCTCGGCTTCCAGCCTTGCCTTGAGTTCGTCATAGGCGCGGCGCAACGCGCCTTCGCCGGCTTCCTCCATGTGATCGAGGATCAGCTGGTAATCGCCGCGTGCCTCGTACAGGGTCAGCCGGCCACGCACCAGCACGCGCATGCCTTCGCGCGGAATGAATTTCAGCCACTGGCTCTTGGGCTTGAACATGGCCGCGCGGACCTGCGCCCGCGCATCCTTCAGGGTGAAATACAGATGCCCGGAAGCGGGGCGGCTGACGCTGCCGAGCTCACCTTCCACCCACACCAGCGGAAACGCGCTTTCCAGCAGATCGCGCGCCAGGGTGTTGAGCTGGTTGGGGGTGAGGATGTCGTTGCTGGAGGCCATTATTGAACTGCTTTTGCCGGTGGGGCGCCCGCCGCAGCCATTGGTGCAGGCGAACTATTGGTCACTATCTTACGGGAGCGACCGGAGCAGTCGAGCAGCTCGAGGCAGCAGGTGCTTGGCTGCAGCAGATCACCGCAGGCGAGGGTGTTGTCGGTGCGGTAGCTGCATCTATTGCTCCGGCGCGTCACCGGCATGCCGCTGCAGCGCCCATTGCACATGCTCACGGACCACGTCGGAAGGATGCGACTGGCGTGTCTGCAGTGCCTGCTGCACGGCAGGCGAGGGCGCGGCATTGCCCAGCGCCACGGCGATATTGCGCAACCAGCGCTCGTGGCCGCTGCGGCGGATCGGGCTGCCTTCGGTGCGGCGCAGGAACTCGTCCTCTTCCCAGGCAAACAGTTCGGGCAGGGTCGCGGTATCCAGGTTGTTGCGGGCGCGGAAATCCGGCTCGTCGGTGCGCTGGGCGAACTTGTTCCAGGGGCAGACCAGCTGACAGTCGTCGCAGCCGTAGATGCGGTTGCCCATCAGCGGGCGCATTTCCAGCGGGATGGCGCCTTCGTGTTCGATGGTCAGGTAGGAAATGCAGCGGCGTGCATCCAGCCGGTGCGGGGCGATGATGGCTGCAGTGGGGCAGACATCGATGCAGCGCGTGCAGCTACCGCAGTGTGCGGTGGCGGGTACATCCACCGGCAATGGCAGGTCGACATAGATCTCGCCAAGAAAGAACCACGAGCCGCCGTTGCGATCGATCAGGCAGGTGTGTTTGCCGATCCAGCCCAGCCCGGCATTGCGCGCCAATGCACGCTCCAGCACCGGTGCCGAATCGACGAACACGCGGTAACCAAAGGGGCCGATCTCGCTGCCGATACGCTCGGCCAGCTTCTGCAACCGGTTGCGCATCAGCTTGTGGTAGTCGCGGCCCAGCGCATAACGCGCCACATAGGCGCGCTCGCTGTCATTCAAGGTGGCCCAGGCTTCGGCATCGTCCTTGTGGCCGTAATCCAGGCCCACCGAAATCACCCGCAGCGTGCCTGGCAGCAATTCCTGCGGGCGCGCGCGCAGGCTGCCATGGCGGGCCATCCATTCCATCGTCCCGTACAGGCCCTTGCCCAGCCAGTCGGCCAGGTGCGCTTCATCCTCGCCCAGCTCGATGCCGCTGACACCACAGCGCTGGAAGCCTGCCTCGCGGGCGAGCTGGCGGATGCGCAGCGACAACTGGGCAGGATTTGCGGCGGTAACGGCTTCAGACATGGTGCAAGTATAGAATTGCCGGCATGTCAGAGCCCGTCGAACTGTTCGATATCGCCGCTGCCCGCCAGATTGATGGGCAGGCGACCGCCGCCCTGGGTGGCGATGCGTATGTGCTGATGCAGCGCGCCGGCCACGCCGCGTGGCAGACCGCGCTGCAGTATTGGCCACAGGCGCGACGCATCGTGGTGGTCTGTGGGCCGGGCAACAACGGCGGCGACGGCTACGTGCTGGCCCGTCATGCCCGCCAGTCCGGGCGCGAGGTCAGCGTGCTGCACCTGGCCGATGCTTCGCCGCGCACGCCCTTGGCGCAGCGCGCCTGCACCGATTACCTGGCCGTGGGCGGCCACGTCGAGCTCACGCCCGATTGCCTGCAGCAGGCCGATCTGATCGTCGATGCGCTGTATGGCATCGGCTTCAGTCATGCGCCACAGGCCGACGACGCGGCGCTGATCGAGGCGATCAACGCGGCCGCAGCGCCGGTATTTGCGCTGGATGTGCCCAGCGGCGTCGATGCCCTCAGCGGCAACGTGCCCGGCGTGGCGGTGCGTGCGCAGCGCGTATTGCAGTTCATCGTCGCCCACCAGGGTCTGCATACCGGGCCTGCGTTGGAGCATGCCGCACAGCGGCTGTTGGCCGATCTGCAGCTGCCACCGGCTGCATTCGACGGGGCGAAGGCCAGCGCGCTGCGCTGGGCCAGGCCGCAATTGACGGCGCTGCTGCCGCCGCGTCGGCTCAATACCCACAAGGGCGAATCCGGCCACGTGCTGTGTGTGGGTGGCAACCATGGCAGCGGCGGCGCGGTAATGCTCAGTGCCGAGGCCGCGCTGCGCAGTGGCGCTGGCCTGTGCAGCGTGGCGACCCGCGCGCTGCACGTGGCACCGCTGTTGGCGCGTTGCCCCGAGGCGATGGTGCACGCGGTGGATAGTTCCGACGATTTCGCTCCGCTGCTGGCGCGTGCCGGCGTCATCGCGCTGGGGCCGGGGCTGGGCCAGGACGACTGGGCGCAGGCGCTGTGGTCGGCGGCGCTGGCCAGTGGCAAGCCACTGCTGCTTGATGCCGATGGCCTGAATCTGCTCGCGGCTGCTCCAAGGCCGCTGCCGCAGGCCATTCTCACCCCGCATCCGGGCGAGGCCGCGCGCCTGCTCGATACCGATACCGCCAGTATCCAGCGCGATCGTTTTGCGGCCGCCCATGCCTTGGCGGCGCGCTATGCGGCGGTTGTCGTGCTCAAGGGCGCGGGCAGCGTGATCGCCGCGCCAGGACAGCTGCCGCGTGTGCTTGCCGCCGGCAACCCGGGTATGGCGGTCGGCGGCATGGGCGACCTGCTGACAGGCGTCATCGCGGCGCTGCGCGCGCAGGGCCTGTCGCCCTTCGATGCCGCCAGTACCGGTGCGCTGCTGCACGGTCTGGCCGGTGATGCCGCAGCGGCCGAAGGTGAGCGCGGGCTGTTGCCGCGCGATCTATTGCCGCACCTGCGCGGCCTTGCCAATCCATAATGTGCCCATGATCGAATTGTCATTGCCCCAAGCCGAGAGCACCGACCTGCTGGGTCAGGCCTTGGCCCAGACCCGGCCCGCGCAGGCGGTGGTTCACCTGCAAGGGGATCTTGGTGCCGGGAAATCCACCCTGGCCCGCGCCCTGTTGCGCGCGCTGGGCGTGCAGGGACCCATCCGCAGCCCTACCTACACCTTGATCGAACGCTATCCGTTGGACAGCGGTGAAGCCTGGCACCTTGATCTGTACCGGATCGGCAATGCCGGAGAGCTGGATTTCCTCGGTCTGGACGACGCAAGCGCCGACCTGTGGCTGATCGAATGGCCGGAACGTGGCGCCGGCGGCCTCCCGCCCACGGACCTGGTGGTGGCGCTGGAAATCGACGGTCATGGCCGCCGCGCGCAGCTGCAGGCGCAGACTCCGGTTGGCGAAGTCTGGCTGCAGCGGCTGCGCAAAACGCCCCACTTGCAGGGGCTTCCTGCCCTGTGACTACAGGAAGTTACGGCAGGTTGCGGATTATTAAGGGAAAACATGTTGCAATTACCGAATTCCGGTGATTGAATCCGCCCATGACTACGGGAAACCGCCTGTTCGCATTGTCTGTCGCCGTCGCCGGCCTGTGCCTGGCCAGCGCTTCCGCGTGGGCCGGTGAGATCCGCGGGGTCGGCCTGAGCGCCGGTGCCACCGGCACCCGCGCCGAGATCCAGTTGGCCGGTGGTGGCAGCTACAAGACCATCAGCCTGGCCGGTCCCAATCGCCTGGTGATCGATTTCCCCGATTCCACCTCCGTGCGCGGCCTGAAATTGCCTTCGCCGGTTGGCGTGGTGACCGCAGTGCGCACCGGTAATCCGGTCGCTGGCACATTCCGGGTGGTATTCGACCTTGCCGAGTCCGTGGCTGCGTTCAAGCCGCAGATGCAGGGGCAGGGCGCCGAGTCCAAGCTTCTGATCGAGTGGCCGGGTGAAACCGCGCCGCGTGCCGGCACCCCAGCGCCGGCAGCTGTTGCTGCTGCTCCGGTAGCAAGCGCCACTGCCGTGGCTACGCCAGCGTCGAACCCTGTGCCGGCCACCCCGGTAGTGAATCCTGAGCAGGCCCGCGCCGAGGCAGCCCGCGCTACCGCAGCGCTGACCGCAGCAGTGCGCCAGCAGGCCACCACGCCGCCGCCGGCACCCGTCCAGGCGGCGCCCAGCCCCGTGCCGGCCGTTGCCACGAGCGTGGTTGCCAGTGCTCCTGCCGTGGCCAGCCCGTCAACGGCCTCGCCGGCTGCCATCCTCAATGGGCAGGGCGCGCCGATCCGCACCACCATTGCCACCGGCGTGCCGACCCCGATCACGCCGAATCCTGCTACCGCCGCTCCGGTTGCCGCAGCGCCGACGCCGGCGCCGCGTCCGGTGATGCCAAGTGACGCGTCACGAATTCGCATGGCACCGGGCATGCGCAATCTGGTGGTTGCCATCGATCCGGGCCACGGTGGCCAGGATCCGGGTGCCGTCGGGCCTACCGGCAAGCGCGAGAAGGACGTAACCCTGGCCGTTGCGCGTGAATTGGCCCGTCAGGTCAATGCCACGCCTGGCCTGCGCGCCTACCTGACCCGCGACACCGACGTATTCATCCCGCTGCCGATGCGCGCTCAGCGTGCGCGTGCCGCCAAGGCTGACATCTTCATCTCGATCCATGCCGATGCCGCCGAAAATCGTTCGGCCACGGGCTCCTCGGTCTATGTACTGTCGACCAAGGGCGCCTCTTCGCAGCGTGCGCGCTGGCTGGCGGACAAGGAAAACTCGGCCGATCTGATCGGCGGTGTCAGCCTGACCCGCACCGAGGGCACCTTGGCCAATGTGCTGCTGGACTTGGCCCAGAGCGGCTACATGAAGGCCTCCGAAGACGCGGCCGGGCATGTGCTGGGCGGGCTCAAGCGCATCGGCAACAATCACAAGCCGAACCTGGAGCGCGCCAACTTCGCGGTGCTGCGTACCTCGGACATGCCGGCGATGCTGGTCGAAACCGCGTTCATCTCCAACCCGGATGAAGAGCGTCGCCTGATTGATCCGGCCTATCAGCGCCGTATCGCCGGTGCCGTGCTCGATGGCGTGCATACCTTCTTCAGCCGTCAGCCGCCGCCGGGCACCTTGTTTGCCGCCCGCGCCCAGGCCGAGATGGATGCTGCTGCAGGCACCGTTGCAGGTGGTAGCAAGTAAGGCAGGGCCAGCTTGAAGCCCGCTCCTGACGCGGCTTCAAGCTATGAGACATATGAAAACCGATGCCAGCGTACTGGCATCGGTTTTTTATTTTGTGGGAGCGGCGTCAGCCGCGAAGCTGACGCACCAACAGATCGCTAGGGCACCAAGGCCTGCAGCAATGTCAGCTTCGCGGCTGACGCCGCTCCCACAAGGAATCGTTGGGGTGCGGCACGATTGATCGGCACCGATATCGGTGTTGACGCCGCGCTCGGCTATCATCGTGCGCATGCATGATGTCAGCCTGATCCCCCTCAAAACCTCGTTCATCTACCTCGGCAAGGCCCTGCAGTTGCCTGGCGGTGCGGTATGAATGCGATCCGCCCCCTGCCGGAAATCCTGATCAACCAGATCGCCGCCGGCGAAGTGGTTGAACGGCCCGCTTCGGTGGTCAAGGAACTGGTCGAGAACGCCCTCGACGCCGGCGCCACGCGCGTGGATATCGATCTGGAAGAAGGCGGTGTCCGCCTGATCCGCATCCGCGACAACGGCGGCGGTATCGCCGCCGAGCAGTTGCCGCTGGCGGTATCGCGGCATGCCACCAGCAAGATCGCCAGCCTGGATGACCTGGAGTCGGTGGCTACGCTCGGGTTCCGTGGTGAGGCGCTGCCATCGATTGCCTCGGTCAGCCGCTTCACCCTGGCCTCGCGCCGTGCCGATGACGAGCACGGCTCAGCGCTGCAGATCGAAGGCGGCAAACTCGGCGAAGTGGCACCGCGTGCGCATGCGCCCGGCACCACGGTGGAAGTGCGCGAGTTGTTCTACAACGTGCCGGCACGGCGCAAGTTCCTGCGCGCCGAGCGCACCGAGCTGGGCCATATCGAGGAATGGCTGCGCTCGCTGGCGCTGGCACGACCGGATGTCGAGCTGCGGGTTTCGCACAACGGCAAGCCATCGCGGCGCTACAAGCCTGGCGATCTGTATTCGGATGCGCGCCTTGGCGAAACCCTGGGCGAGGACTTCGCGCGCCAGGCCTTGCGCGTGGACCACAGCGCGGCCGGCCTCCGCCTGCACGGCTGGATCGCACAGCCTCAGTATTCGCGCGCCAGTGCCGACCAGCAGTATCTCTACGTCAACGGCCGCTCGGTGCGTGATCGCAGTGTCAGCCATGCGGTCAAGATGGCTTACGGCGATGTGCTGTACCACGGCCGCCAGCCGGCGTATGTGCTGTTCCTGGAGCTGGATCCGACCCGGGTCGACGTCAACGTGCATCCGGCCAAGCACGAGGTGCGTTTCCGTGATTCGCGGCTGATCCACGATTTTGTCTACCGCACGCTCAAGGACGCCCTGGCCGAAACCCGCGCCGGCATGGAACCGTCTGCGGGTCAGGCGCATCCGGCCGATCCGCAGGCGCTGCCGGCAGCAGGCTATGCCGCTGCCGGTTATGGCTTGTCGCGCCCGGGCGGCAGTGTTGGCGGCGGCGGTGGCAACGGCAACTGGCAGGCGCGGCAATCGCCGCTCGGTCTGCAGGTTGCCGACGCGCCCTCGGCCTATGCGGCGTTGTACTCGTCGGTTGCGGGCGGTGACGATGCAGCGATGCGTCAGGCCGACAACGGCCCGTCGCTGCCGCCGACCTCCAATGACGCCGGCGTACCGCCACTGGGCTATGCCATTGCACAGCTGCATGGCATCTACATCCTGGCCGAGAATGCCGAAGGCCTGATCGTGGTGGACATGCATGCCGCCCACGAGCGCATCGGCTACGAACGCCTGAAGAACGCGCATGACGGCATCGGCCTGCACGCGCAGCCGCTGCTGGTGCCGATGACCCTGGCGGTGGGCGAGCGCGATGCTGATACCGCGGAGCGCGAGGCCGCAACCCTGGCAGCGCTGGGGTTCGAGGTAACCCGTTCTGGCCCCGGTTCGCTGCATGTGCGCAGCATTCCGGCCCTGCTTGCCAATGCCGAGCCGGAAGGCCTGCTGCGGGATGTGCTCGGCGACCTGCGTGAACACGGGCAGAGCCGACGCATCGCCACTGCGCGCGACGAGCTGCTGTCGACCATGGCCTGCCACGGCGCGGTGCGTGCCAATCGGCGGTTGACCATTCCTGAGATGAACGGCCTGCTGCGCGACATGGAAATCACCGAGCGCTCCGGGCAATGCAACCATGGCCGCCCCACCTGGGCGCGCTTTTCCTTGGCTGAAATTGATCGCTGGTTCCTGCGGGGGCGTTGATGAAATACCTATTGGCGGGCGCGGCATTGATCGCCGCGATGCTGCTGGCCGGCTGTGGCGACGACGTCAGCAAGGCGCCGCCTGCGGTGCAGACCGATCCGGGCTTCGCGCACGACAATGAGTTGTGGCGCGAGCAACGCCTCACCGAGCTGCTGGCGCCCGATGGCTGGACCAGCCTGGTCGGGCTGCATTGGCTGGACTTGAAGGCGCATTACATCGGCAGTGGCAGCACCAGCGGCATCCGCCTGGCGGCAGGGCCGGCGCGCATGGGGCTGGTCACGCGCGAGGGCAAGAACTGGTTCTTTGCGCCGGAACCCGGGGTGTCGGTGAAGGTCGATGGCCAGCCGGTGAGTGGGCGCATTCCCTTTTACAGCGACCACGCCGAGACGCCGACGGTCATTCATTTCGACGATGACAAGGGCAGCGTGAGCCTGATCGAACGTGGGCAGCGTTTCGGGCTGCGGGTGAAACATGCCGATGCACCGGCGCGGGCCGGCTTCACCCACCTGGAGTACTGGCCGGCGGATCCGAGCTGGCGCATCACCGCGCGCTTCGTGCCGCATGACGTCAATAAAACCATCCCGATCGTCGACATCACTGGAACGACCAACGCGCTGGCCAATGCCGGTGCCATCGAGTTCGAGCGCGATGGCCGCAGCTGGCGGCTGGAAGCGCTGGGAGAGGCCGGGCGTCCGCTGCAGGTGATCTTCGCCGACCGTACCAGTGGCCGTGGCAGCTACGCCGCCGGCCGCTATATCGATGTGGACGTGCCCAATGGCAGGAGCGAAGTGGTGATCGATTTCAATCGCGCCTACAACCCGCCTTGTGCATTCACCCCATTTGCCACCTGTCCGTTGCCGCCACCGGAGAACCGCCTGGACATGGCGGTGGAGGCCGGCGAAAAAGCCTATGCCAAGCCCAAGCAGGAGCCGGCCGCATGAGCTGGATCAGACGTCTGGGACTGTTGTTGGCCACCGGCCTGTTGATCGCAACGCCGCTGCTGGCGGCCGCTGCCGCGCCAAAGGCGGGCAAGCAGCCGCCGGTGCCGTTGTTGTGGAAAGTCAGCGGTGCGCAGGGCAGCGAGCTGTACCTGCTGGGTTCGTTCCACCTGCTCAAGGCCGACGATTACCCGCTGTCCAGCGACGTGGACCGCGCGTTTTCCGGTGCGCAGCGGCTGCTGTTCGAACTGTCGCCGGAAGAGATGAATTCGCCGCAGCTGGCCACGCAGATGATGCAGGCCGCGTTGCGCCGCGACGGCCGCCAGCTCAAGGACGATCTTGATCCGGCAACCTGGCGGCAGCTTGAAGCCTGGGGCGCGGCCAACAACACGCCGGTTGATCGGCTGGCCGGGCTCAAGCCGTGGTTCGTCGGACTGACCGTCAGCATCGCGCAGATGACCCGGCAGGGCCTGGATCCGAACTCAGGCCTGGACCGGCACCTGATGGAACGCGCGGCGCAGGCCAACAAGCCCGCCGCCGGCCTTGAAAGTGCCGCCTCGCAGATCAGCATGCTCGACGGCATGAGCAACGAGGAGCAGCGCCAACTGCTGCGCGAGGCGCTGGAGCAGGTAGAGAAGGGCGATGAGCAGAGCCGCCAGCTGCACGATGCCTGGCGCCGTGGCGACGATGTGATGTTGTGGCGGGACATGGCCGCGCAGATGAAGCGCGAGTATCCCGGGCTGTATCAGCGCATCAACGTGGAGCGCAATGATGCCTGGTTGCCCAGCCTGAAACAGTGGCTGCAGCCGGGTCGGGGCAACACCCTGGTGGTGGTGGGCGCGCTGCATCTGCTGGGCAGCGACGGGGTGGTGGAAAAGCTGCGCGCGCAGGGTTACAAGGTCGAGCGGATCTGCAGCGCCTGCAAGCGTTGAGCCGGCACAGTTTTGTGGGAGCGGCGTAAGCCGCGAAGCTCCTGCGGCATCAGGTCTCAGTGGCTTCGCGGCTTACGCCGCTCCTACAAAAGACGCATCACCCACAAAGCAAAAGGCCGACGCTTGCGTCGGCCTTTCTGTAGGCAACCCTCAGCGGCCGCTGCGGGTCTTGCCAGCCGGGCTGGCCGGCGGCGGATCTGCGGGCTTGCCCGACGCTGCCGGCGGGCGGGTGCCGCCGAAACCAGCGCCCATGTTGCGCTGGAATTCCTGCCACAACTCCAGGTTGCGCTCGGTGAGCTGGTTCATCATTGCCCACGGGGTCTGCCCAAGCAGGTTGCCCATCTGCTGGCGGAACTGCTGCTGCTGGTCCAGGAACACCTGCATGCTGCGCTCCAGGTAATTGCCCATGAAGCCCTGCAACGAATCACCGTAGAAACGGATCAGCTGGCTCAACAGCTGGGTCGACAACATCGGTTCGCCGTCCTGCTCCTTGTCCGCGATGATCTGCAGCAGCACCGAACGGGTCAGGTCGTCGCCGCTCTTGGCGTCACGGACCTCGAAATCCTCGCCGTCGAGTATCAACTGGCGGACGTCTTCGATGGTGATGTAGCTGGAAATCTCGGTGTCGTAGAGCCGGCGATTCGGATACTTCTTGATGATGCGGGTCGCAGCCATTAAGCAGTCACTCGTCACGGTAGGTGCGCAGCATGGCGCAGTGCAGCAGGGCTTGCAACCGCCATTAGTACAGGTTGCAAGTATCGGGGAACACTCGATTTGTTGCGCAGCATGGGCCGCCATGGCGTGCAACATGATGTGGCCTGTCACCAGCCCATGTGGTGGCCGCCGTTGATGTCCAGGTTGGAGCCGGTGATCCAGCTGGCTTCCTCGGCCACCAGGAAGGCCACCGCGTAGGCGATTTCCTCCGGCTTGCCGAGCCGCCCGGTCGGAATGTCGGCAATGATCTTTGCCCGCACTTCCTCGGGTACGGCCATCACCATGTCGGTGGCCACATAGCCAGGCGAGATGGTGTTGACGGTGATGCCGAAACCGGCGTTTTCGCGTGCCAGCGAAATGGTGAAGCCGTGCATGCCGGCCTTGGCGGCGGCGTAATTGGCCTGGCCGTACTGGCCCTTGAGGCCGTTGATCGAGCTGATCTGGATGACCCGGCCCCAGCCGCGCTTGCGCATGCCTTCGATCACCGGACGGGTCACGTTGAACACCGAGTTGAGGTTGGTGTTGATCACCTCATGCCACTGCTCCGGGCTCATCCGGTGGAAGGTGGTGTCGCGGGTGATGCCGGCATTGTTGACCAGGATCTCCACCGGCCCCAGTTCGGCTTCGGTGGCCTGGATCAGGGCGCGACCGCTGTCCGGGTTGGAGACGTCGCCCTCGAACAACGCGATGTCATAGCCCTTGTCGTGCATGGCCTGCTGCCACTGCTTGGCCTTTTCGGCGTTGCGGTAGTTGGTGGCGACCCGGTGCCCTTGGTCGGCGAGGCGTTGGCAGATGGCGGTACCAATGCCGCCGGTACCACCGGTGACCAGTGCGACGCGCGATGTCATGGGCTCAACTCCAGGGCAGATGGCAGGGGAGCCGATGATTCTAATGAAACTGCGCTCAGCCCGGGGGCTGCAATGGCGCCTGCAACGCGCTTTTCTGCAGCCGGGCCGGCACGAAGCTGGCAGCCGCATGCTGCAGCGTCTCGGCAATGCTGCTAGCGGCCTGCAGTGGCGCGGGATCCTGGCCCAGCGCGGCCCATAGCCAGCGCAGTACCGGCACCGGCTGTGCGGCATCAACGGGTAAGGCGGCCTGTGACTTGGAAAGTTTCTGGCCGCTGCTGTCCAGCAGCAGCGGCAGGTGCAGGTACTGCGGGGTGGCAAGGCCCAGGGCCCTTTGCAGCAGGATCTGTCGCGCGGTCGAGTCGATCAGGTCGGCGCCGCGCACCACGTGGGTGATGCCTTGTTCGGCATCGTCCACCACCACGGCCAGCTGATAGGCCCAGTAACCGTCGGCGCGCAGCAGCACCACGTCGCCGACCTCGCGGTCCACGTCCTGCTGCTGCCTGCCCTGCAGGGCGTCGTCGAAGCTGACATGGCTGCCGTCGGCCACGCGCAGGCGGATCGCCGGCTGCGGGCGTTGTTGGCTGGCGATGCAGTAGCGGTGGATGCCGTGCTGGCTGGCCAGATCGGCACGGCTGCAGTGGCAGGCAAAGGCCTTGTCCTGCGCCAACAGCTGGTCGATTGCGGCCTGGTACAACGCGCTGCGCCGGCTCTGGTACTGCACCGGGGCATCGGAAACCAGGCCGAACGCCGATAGCGTGGCCAGCTGCGACTCGACCGCGCCGGCTACCTCGCGGGGCGGATCGACATCTTCCACCCGCACCAGCCACTCGCCGCCGGCATGGCGGGCCAACAGCCAGCTGCCGAAGGCGGCCAGCATGGAGCCCAGATGCAGGGGGCCGGTCGGGGAGGGCGCAAAACGGCCGCGGTAATGAATGGCTGGCATTGAAACTGAATCGTCGGTCAGATTGACGCTTGAATTCAAGCTGTCTGCGCCGCAAATTGCCTGTATCTCCAATCCTTATGGATCTGTTCCCCATGTTTACCCGTATCGGGCTGTTTCTTCTGACCAACGTTGCCGTGCTTATGCTGGCCAGCGTCGTCATGTCCTTTCTGGGCGTGAACTCCTCGCAGATGAGCGGCTTGCTGGTCATGGCGGCCATTTTCGGCTTCGGTGGCTCGATCATCTCGCTGTTGCTGTCCAAGTTCATGGCCAAGCGCGGCACCGGCGCGGTCGTCATCACCGAGCCGCGCAACCAGACCGAGCGCTGGCTGCTGGACACCGTGGCCCGCCAGGCCAAGGCTGCCGGCATCGGCATGCCGGAAGTCGCGGTATATGACGCGCCGGAAATCAACGCCTTCGCCACCGGCGCCAACCGCAACAATGCGCTGGTGGCGGTCTCCACCGGCCTGCTGCACAACATGAGCGAGGACGAGGCCGAAGCCGTGCTGGGCCACGAAATCGCCCACGTCGCCAATGGCGACATGATCACCATGGCGCTGTTGCAGGGCGTGCTGAACACCTTCGTGATCGTGCTGGCACGCGTGGTCGGTGGCGTCATCGACAGCGCCCTGTCGGGCAACCGCGAAGGCGGCGGCCGTGGCTTTGCCTATTACATCATCGTGTTCGTGCTGGAGATGGTGTTTGGCCTGTTCGCCACCATGATCGCGATGTGGTTCTCGCGCCATCGTGAGTTCCGCGCCGACCACGGCGGTGCCTCGCTGGCCGGCCGGCAGAAGATGATTGCCGCGCTGGAGCGCCTGAAGCTCAACCACGGGCAGAGCACCTTGCCGACCCAGATCGCCGCGTTCGGTATTGCCGGTTCTACCGCGAAGAAGCTGTTCCTGAGCCATCCGCCGCTGGACGAGCGCATTGCCGCGCTGCGTTCGTCGACGGTTGCCTGAAGCCAGCTTGGCAAAGACTGGGCGCGAGTGCAGCGCTCGGCGGTTGATTGAAAAGACAACGCCCCGCAAGGGGCGTTGTCTTTTTGTGCTGGCGCGTCTGTGCGGTGTGCAAGCTGGTATGCAGGCCGCAGATTGATGCATTGCTGTCTGTAGGAACAAGACGCCGGCCTTCTTCCGGTGCCGGTTCGTGGCTACCCTCTGGCCATTGCCAACGAACGGGAGTGCAGGGTGCAGGACGCGCGTTATTGGGCAGTCGAATTCTGGAACGGACTGAGCCTGCTGGATCTGGTGGGCGGTGCACTCTTGGGGACGATCCTCGGCTTGGCGCTGGGTATTGCGGTCTGGATCGTACTGGCGCGGCGCGGCGGGCTGGCCCGGCGTCGGCGCTGGCATCACTGGCTGATTGCCAGCTACGTGTTGGTGGTGCCGCTGCTGTTTGCCTTCATTGGCCTGCAGGTGGGTCTGGTGGCCGGTGGCCAGCGTGCGCTGCACAAGCAGATCGATCACTTCCAGCCGCATCTGCAGGGCGCGATGGAGCATTGGCTGGTCGACTTCCAGCAGACGCTGGATACCCCCGAACTGCAGGCGATGCTGCGTGACGATGTGTCCGCACACGAGGCCGCGCGCGCGGCGGTGGGAACCTATCTGAGCGGCCACCGCCTGGCTGATGCGGGTGTGCTCAGCGGCGAGGGCCTGGCCCAGCGCTGGGCACGCAAAGCGATCGAGCACCTGCGCAGCAAGGTGATGCTGCAATGGGTGGAAGACAGTCTGGTCGAACAGGTTGGCAGCCGCAGCGGCCTGGATGAAACCGTATTCCGCGAGGCGCTGGGCATGCGCATGAGCGAATTGCTGCATACCCGGGGCGTGATCCGGCTGCTGAAGGCACAGATAGGGTCGATGATGCCGGGCATCTATCTTGGCTTGCTATTGCCGCTGCTGATCGTGATGGCGCTGGTGTTGCTGGAAATCTGGTTGGCCGCCCGCTATGGCTGGGGCCGGCAGCCGCGGCCTGGTGCGGTGGTCGTGCCGGCGCTGGGCTGATTGGCCTGCGTTTTGTGGGGGCGGCGTCAGCCGCGAAGCAAGGAATCCATCAGACGACCCGGGCAGCCGGAGTTTCAGCGGCACCAGCTTCGCGGCTGACGCCGCTCCCACAAAACCCACAAAAAGTTGTGCCCACAAAAAATCCGATGCCAGTCTTGGCATCGGATTTTTGTGTGACTCGCAGCTTATGGCGGCTGGATCAGAACTTCGGGTCGAACTCGGCGGCGTAGCCGGTGTTGACGATGACCTTCTGCAGGGCTTCGCACACCTTGATGTTGCCAGCCACGACCTGCTGGGTTTCCGGGCCGCGCGAATCCATGCGGTCCAGCGGCGCGCCGCGGTAGTTGCAGACCTTGCCGCCGGCTTCGCGTACCAGCAGCACGCCGGCAGCGATGTCCCATGCCTTCACGCCGGCTTCGAAGTAGGCGTCGGCGCGGCCACAGGCCACGTAGGCCAGGTCCAGCGCGGCGGAGCCGGTACGGCGCACGTCTTCAGCCTGCACCAGCAGGGTGTCAACGGTCTTGAGCTGGGTGCTGGCACGGCTGCGTTCGCGCGGAGCGAAGCCGGTGTGGATCATCGTGCCTTCCAGATCCTTGCGGTCGGCCACGCGCAGGCGGCGGTCGTTGAGCACGGCGCCATTGCCCTTGGAGGCAGTGAACAGCTCGTTGCGCAGCGGATCGAAGATCACCGCGTCGGTCGGCTCGCCGTTTTCAACCAGGGCGATGGAGACGCAGTAATGCGGAAAACCGCGCAGGTAGTTGCTGGTGCCGTCGAGCGGGTCGATCACCCACATCATCCGGTTGACGCCCTGGAGGCCGCCTTCTTCGGCATAGATGCCGTATTCCGGGTAGGCGCGCTTGAGTTCCTTGACAATCACCTTTTCCGCATCAGCATCAACTTCGCTGGCGTAATCCATCCGACCCTTCTGTACCACGTTGAGGGCTTCAAGCTTGTTGATGTTGCGGAGGAGTACGTTGCCGGCGAGGCGGGCGGCCTTGACCATGACGGTTACGGCGGGTTTCTGCATGGCGAAAGGCTCCCGTGAAGGCAGAGATCGGATTGGCGGGGGAAAAGAGCGGGTCCGGCGCATTGGCCGGCCGCGCAGTTTACCATCTACAGCTGTCTCGCTCCTGATTTTTTAACGCCATGTCTGTTTCTGCTCATATTCGATTCGTTCTTGTTGGCACTCAGCACCCCGGCAACATCGGCGCGGCGGCCCGTGCGATGAAGACCATGGGGCTGGCGCGGCTGGTGCTGGTGGCGCCGGAAAAGCCCCTGGATGAGGATGCCTTCCGGCGCTCGGCCGGCGCCGAAGATGTGCTTGGCGATGCACCGGTGGTGGCCAGCCTTGCCGAAGCGGTGGCCGATTGCCGGCTGGTGCTGGGCTGCACCGCGCGCTCGCGCCGCGTGCAGTTGGAAGAGCTGCTGCCCGAGCTTGCCGGCCAACGCGCGGTGGCCAAGGCGGCCGAGCCGGCCGAGGTTGCCTTCGTGTTCGGTCGCGAACGCACCGGCTTGAGCAACGAGGAACTGCAGTTGTGCCACGCCGCCGTGCATATTCCGTCCGATCCCGGGTTCAGCTCGCTGAATCTTGCCGCCGCGGTGCAGGTGCTCGCCTATGAAGTGCGGATGGCGGCGCTGGAAGCGCAGGCCGGTGCTGCCGTGGTGGCAGCCCCGGCCGAGCTGGGGCATGGCGAGGCCCCGGCCAGCCACGCGCAGCTGGAAGGGCTGTTCGGCCAGTTCGGCGACACCCTGGAGCAGATCGACTTCCACAAGGGCCGCGCACCGGAGTCGGCGATGCGCAAATTGCGCCGCCTGTTCATGAAGGCGGACCTGTCCGAACAGGAGGTGCGACTGATGCGTGGCATCCTGTCCGACGCCCAGCGGATGGCAAGACTGGCCACGGAGCAAAAAAACTGAGAGATTCATCACGCTTCGATTGGTTCCGGTAATCTGTGGGGATGGATTAGGGGGTGTCGTTTTGGGTGTCTTGCGATGGCTTTGGGGAGCCGTACTGACACTGGTTGCGCTGCAGCCTGTGGCAGTCGGGGCGGTGGATCGCTCGGTTTTGGTATTGGGGCGGATCAGTGATGATCCGAAAGCGCACTACGAGCAGCTCAAGCCACTACTGGACTATGTAGTGCCGCGCATGCGCGGGGTCGGGATCGTCCAAGGGCGCATCCTGATGGCCAAGGACGCGCAGCAGATGGGCAGCTATCTGCGGCGCGGCCGGGTTGACTGGGTCACCGAGACTGCCGGGACGGCGATGGCGCTGGGCCAACGGGCGGGCGCCAAGCCGCTGCTGTTGACCGAGCGCAACGGCGTGGGCAGCTATCACAGCGTGTTCTTCGTCCGCCGCGACAGCCCGGTTACCACGCTGGAAGGGCTGCGCGGGCGCAGCCTGGCCATGCAGAGCGCGCTGTCCACCAGCGCGTACCTGGTGCCGGCAATGGAGTTGCTGGACCACGGCCTGCAGCCGGAAATCCTGCTGGACCCGCGTGACACGCCTGCCCAGGATTCGGTGGGCTACGTGTTCGCGCGCTCGGAATTGAACATCTCCACCTATGTGCACAAGCGCGTGGTCGATGGCGGGGTGATCAGCAGCATCGACTGGAGCGATGACCACGCCCTGCCGCCGGCGTTCCGCCAGGACATGCGCGTGCTGTACCGCAGTGAGCCCATTCCGCGTGCGGTGGAAATGGTGCGCGCCGATCTGGACCCGGCAGTGCGCGACCGCCTGCAGCAGGTGCTGTTGCAGGCCAGCAGCGACCCGCTGGCCGGGCCGGCGCTGGCCAGGTTTTTCGGCACGACCGGTTTCCACGCGGTGGACCCGGGCAACCTGCGTGCGCTCGAGCGGCTACGCCGTGGCCTGCTGCGCATCCGCATGGAGGTTGAATGAGCAGGCCCCGGTTTGGATTGCAGGCGCGCTTTCTGCTGGCCAGCGGCGCGGCGTTACTGGTGGTGCTGCTGATCGTCAGCCTGATGCTGGTGCGCCAGGCCGCGGCCCAGCGCGAGGCATTGCGCAACAGCGGCGAAGTGCTCAGCCAGGTGTTTGACCAGGGGGTGCGCGAGCGTGGCACGGCGCTGGCCAATGCCTTGGCCGATACCCTGGTCAACCCTTTGTACTATTCGGACCTGTCAGCGATTGGCAGCCTGGTGCGCAATACCACCCGGCAGAAATCGGTGAGCTATGTGCTGGTGTACGACCCGGATGGGCGCCTGATCCACGACGGCTCGTTTGATGTGGCTGGTTACGGGCAGCCGATGTATGACCCGCTGGCCAGTGCTGCGGTGGCGGCCACCCGGCCGCTGGTGCAGGAGTCGCCCTCGATACTGGAAGTGGACATGCCACTGTCCATCGGCGAGCAGCGCCTGGGCGGTCTGCGCGTGGGCATGAGCCTGGCGCCGGTGCGGGCACAGGCCGCCGAATCGATGGCGGCGCTGGAGCAGCGCATGCAGCAGGCGCAGCGGCGCGAGCTGGGCTGGGCGATCGGGTTGATGCTGCTGCTGGTTGCGTTCGCCTGCGTGACGGGGCTGTACGTGCAGTACACGCTGGTGCGGCCGATCCGCTGGCTGGGTGCGGCGGCACGGCGCATCGAGCGCGGCGACTACCTGATTGAAGCGCAATCCACCCGGCGCGGCGATGAGGTCGGCGAGCTGCTGCGTACCTTCGACCGGATGAGCCAGAGCATCGCCCGGCATGACCGCGATGTACGCCAGATGGCCTATACCGACGCCCTGACCGGTCTGACCAACCGGCTCGCCTTCCGTGAGGCGCTGGACCACCGCCTGCTGGGCGCGCATGCCGCCGGGCGCGGTTTGGCGCTGCTGTTCATCGACATCGACGAGTTCAAACGGGTCAATGACACCTTGGGGCATGAGGCCGGCGACGATGCGCTGCTGCAGTTCGCCCAGCACATTGCTGCTGCGGTCGAGGAAATCGGCGGCGATGACGCCTTGCTGGCCCGCTTTGGTGGCGACGAGTTCGTCATCCTGATTGGCCAGGGCGCACGCAGCGCGGCCGAGATCGCCAAGCAGCTGGCGGATCGGCTGGTGATCGATCTGGCCAAGCCGCTGCAGGTGCAGCAGCGCGAGATCTTCCTCGGCAGCTCGATCGGCATCACCCTGTTCCCGGAGGACGCGACTGACGCCACCGCCTTGCTGAAGAACGGCGATATCGCCATGTACCAGGCCAAGCTGGCCGGCAAGAATTGTTTCCGCTACTACAGCCGGGCGATGGACCATGCGGTGGAGCGGCGCCTGCACCTGGAACAGGAGCTGCGCGGGGCCTGGGAACGCAACGAGCTGCGGCTCGTCTACCAGCCCATCTTCCGTACCCGTGACCGCATGCTGTGCGGCGCCGAGGTGCTGCTGCGCTGGGATCACCCGGTGCTGGGTGCCATTCCGCCAAGCCTGTTTATCGATGTGGCCGAGCAGAGTGGCCTGATCCAGGTGCTGGGCCCCAAGGTGCTGCGTGCGGCTTGCGAGCAGGCCAAGCGCTGGCCGCGCAATGCTATCGGCGAAGAGTTGTTCATCTCGGTCAACGTTTCGCCCAAGCAGCTGCGCAACGGCAACCTGCTGCAGGAGGTGGAGACCAGCCTGCTGGGCTCCGGCCTTGCCGCGTCGCGGCTGCACCTGGAGCTGACCGAGACGGCGGTGATCGGTGATGAAATGCTGGCCGTGTCATTGCTGGAGAAGCTGCACCGCGCCGGCGTGCGGGTGTGGCTGGACGACTTCGGCACCGGGTTCTCCGGGCTCAGCCATCTGCGCCAGGTGCCGGTGGATGGGGTCAAGATCGACCGCAGTTTTGTCGCCGACATGGAGCGCGATGCCGACGACCTGGCCCTGACCACGGCGATCATCGCCATGGCCCATGCGCTGGGGATCACCGTGGTGGCCGAGGGCGTGGAGCAGGAAGCGCAGTTCGAGCTGCTCAGCCAGCGCGGCTGCGATCTTGTGCAGGGCTACTGGCTTGGCCGTCCGCTGGATGCGCCGGGCCTGGTGGGTCTGCTGGAGCAGAGCACGATGGCAGCCCTGCGCTGAGCGGGGCCGCCCGGGTTCAGAGCGGCCGTTTGCTGGTGTCGCCAGCGATCTCGCGCACCAGCTTGGGCACCAGGTAGCCGGACAGCCGCGCCATCAGGCCGGCGTGCAGGGCCAGCGCCTGTGCATCGCTGACCTCGAAATGGGCCGCGCCCTGCACCTTGTCGAGCTGGTACAGGTAGTAGGGCATCACCCCGGCGGCGAAGCTGCGCTCGCTCAGCGCGGCCAGTGCGTCCAGGTCGTCATTCACGCCGCGCAGCAGTACTGCCTGGTTGAGCAGCTGGGCGCCGGTGCCGCGGATGCGGGCGAGGGCGGCATCCACCTGGCTGTCGAATTCATTGGCGTGGTTGGCATGCAGCACGAAGGCCACCGGCCAGGGCAGGCTGCGCAGCCAGTGCAGCAGGCTTTCGTCCACGCGCTCCGGCAGCACCACCGGCAGGCGGCTGTGGATGCGCAGGCGCTTGATGTGGGGGATGGCGGCGAGGGCGTCGGTCAGCTCGGCCAGCTTGGAGGTACTCAGCGACAGCGGGTCACCCCCGGACAGGATGACCTCGTCGATGTCCGGATCGGCGGCGATGGCCGCCACCGCCTCCTGCCAGCCGCCCTTGGCCGCATTCTCGCCGGCATAGTCGAAGTGCCGGCGGAAGCAGTAGCGGCAGTTGATCGCGCAGCTGCCGGTGGTCACCAGCAGGGCGCGGCCACGGTACTTCTGGATCACCCCGGTGGCTTTCTTGGCCTGGCCATCGCCAACCGCGTCGAAGCTGAACCCGGGCACCACCTGCATCTCGTCACTGATCGGCAGCACCTGCCGCAGCAGCGGATCGGCCGGGTCGCCGTGGCGCATGCGGGCGACAAACCCTCGCGGCACCCGCAACGCGAACTGCGCCAGCGCAGCAGCCGAAACGCCCATGGCCTCGGCATCGAGGCCCAGCAATGCCAGCAGCTCGGCCGGGTCGCGGATGGCGTGGCGCCAGTGCGCCTGCCAGCGGTCGTCGGGCAGGGCCAGGATGGCTTTTTCTGGAGTGAGGGCGGGGGCTGCGGTTATCATTGGCGGTCAGAAAAACAGATGGCCTGCCAGACGGCGGGCGTTCCATTCTAATCCGGCCGCCCGCACCACGCGGCGGTTTTGCCAATTCAGGAGTTTCAGCATGGCCAGTTACGGCATGAACGACGTAAAGAACGGGATGAAGATCCTGGTCAACAACACCCCGGCGGTCATCATCGACACCGAGTACGTCAAGCCGGGCAAGGGCCAGGCGTTCACCCGCGTGAAGTACCGCCTGATCAAGGACGGCCGTACCCAGGAAGTGACCATGAAGTCGACCGACTCGCTGGATGCTGCCGACGTGGTCGATACCGACATGAACTTCATGTACAGCGACGGCGAGTACTGGCACTTCATGGACCCGGAAACCTTCGAGCAGGTGCAGGCCGACAAGTCCGGCATGAACGGTGCCGAGAAGTGGCTCAAGGGTGAGGAATCCTGCGTGGTGACCCTGTGGAACGGCACCCCGATCGACGTCACCCCGCCGAATTTCGTCGAGCTGAAGATCGTCGAGACCGACCCGGGCGTGCGCGGTGACACCTCCGGCGGTGGCGGCAAGCCGGCCACGCTGGAATCCGGTGCGGTGGTGCGCGTGCCGCTGTTCGTCAACCAGGATGAAATCATCCGCGTTGACACGCGTTCGGGCGAATACTCGGCTCGCGTCAAGTAAGCAACACGATGCAGGCGCCGCCACCCATCACCTTGCAGCCCCGCGCTGCCGGTGCTGCGGATGCGGCGCCTGTTCGCATCCGGTGTTTGCCGGAGCAAGCAACAGAAGGTGATGACCGTGAGTGACGTGCAACCCCAGCAGTGCGATCTGCTTATCGAAGCCGGCTATGTAGTGCCGATTGAGCCGCATGCGGTGGTGCTTGAAGACCACGCGGTGGCGATCAGCAACGGTGTGATCGTGGCGGTGCTGCCGCGCGCTGAGGCGCGTGCGCGTTTTTCCGCCAAACAGGTGGTATCGCGCCCGGACGCGGCGTTGATCCCCGGCCTGGTCAATGCCCACACCCACAACCCGATGACGCTGCTGCGCGGCGTTGCCGACGATCTGCCGCTGATGACCTGGCTGCGTGAACACATCTGGCCGGTGGAAGCAGCGGTGATCGGGCCGGAGTTCGTTGCCGATGGCACCACCCTGGCCATCGCCGAGATGCTGCGCGGCGGCACAACCTGCGCCAATGAAAACTATTTCTTCGCCGACGTGCAGGCCGCTGTCTACAAGCAGCATGGCTTCCGCGCGCTGGTCGGCTCGGTGGTCATCGATTTCCCCAGTGCCTGGGCCAAGAGCGATGACGAGTACTTCGCCCGCGCTACCGAACTGCACGATGCCTGGCGCGGCGATCCGCTGATCGGCACCGCGTTCGCGCCGCACGCACCGTATACGGTGAGCGATGCCAACTTCGAGCGGGTACGGATGCTGTCCGACCAGCTGGACATCCCGGTGCATCTGCATACCCATGAAACCGCGCAGGAAATCAGCGATTCCATTGCCCTGCACGGGCAGCGCCCGCTGGCGCGGCTGGACCGTCTTGGGCTGGTAAACGACCGCCTGATCGCGGTGCACATGACCCAGCTCACCGAGGCCGAGATCCACCTGTGCGCAGAACGCGGCGTCAGCGTGGTGCATTGCCCCGAATCCAACCTGAAGCTGGCCTCGGGCTTCTGCCCGGCCTGCGCGCTGGTCAAGGCCGGCGTCAACCTGGCCATCGGCACCGACGGCTGCGCCAGCAACAACGACCTGGACATGTTCAGCGAGAACCGCACCGCCGCCATCCTGGCCAAGGCCGTGGCCAATGACGCCACCGCGCTGGACGCGGCGACCACGCTGCGTGCGGCCACCCTGGGCGGTGCACGCGCACTGGGCTTCGGCGACCGCATCGGCTCGATCGAGGTTGGCAAGCAGGCCGATCTGGCCTGCGTGGACCTGTCGGCACTTGAAACGCAGCCGCTGCATCATGTGCTGTCGCAGCTGGTATATGCCGCCGGCCGCCACCAGGTCAGTGATGTGTGGATTGCCGGCAAGCCCAAGCTGGTCCAGCGTCAGCTGGTCGACATGGACATTGCCGCGATCACCGCCAATGCGCGCCAGTGGCGCGACCGCATCCGTACCATCCGCGCCTGACCGCGCACCCGGCCGCCGCCCGGTGGCCGCAAGAGGAAACCGATATGAGCGCAGCTTCCACCTCCACCAATTTCGATCAGGCAGAACTGGACAAGTTCGCCGCGCTGGCCAACCGCTGGTGGGACGCGGACGGCCCGCAGAAGCCGCTGCATGCGCTGAACCCGGTGCGCCTGAAGTACGTGGCCGACCGCGCGACGCTGCGTGGCGCCAAGGTCGTGGACATCGGCTGCGGTGGTGGCCTGCTCAGCGAAGCGCTGGCCAAGGAAGGGGCGCAGATGACGGCCATCGACCTGGCGCCGGAGCTGGTCAAGGTTGCCCGTCTGCACGGCCTGGAATCGGGCGTCACGGTCGATTACCGGGTACAGGCGGCAGAAGACCTGGCCGAGGAACAGGCCGGCAGTTTCGATGTGGTGACCTGCATGGAAATGCTGGAACACGTACCGGACCCGGGCGCGATCATTGCCGCCTGCCATCGTCTGCTGCGGCCGGGTGGCAAGTTGTTCCTGTCCACCATCAACCGCACCCCGGCGGCGTTTGCGGTAGCCATCGTAGGTGCCGAGTACATCGCCCGGCTGCTGCCCAAGGGCACGCACCACTACCAGGAATTCATCAAGCCGGCCGAGCTGGGTGCATGGCTGCGCGCTGCCGATCTGTCCCTGCAGGACGTCAGCGGCATGGCCTACGAGCCGTGGCGCAACCGCGCCCGCCTGAGTAGCCGCACCGACATCAACTACCTGGCCTACGCGGTCAAGCCGGAACAGGCATGACCACGCACGGATTCCCGGCAGCGGTGCTGTTCGATCTGGACGGTACCTTGCTGGACAGCGCACCCGACTTCGTCGCCACCGCCAACCGCATGCTGCAGGCACGCGGTATGGGCGAGGTGAGCCTGGAGCAACTGCGGCCGGCGGTGTCCAAAGGCTCACGCGCGATGCTGGCGGTGGCGTTCCCGCAAATGGGCGAGGCCGAGCGCCATGCGCTGGTGCCGGAATTCCTTGAGATCTACGAAGCGCTGATCGGCCAGTACGCGCAGCTGTTCGACGGCGTGGAGACGATGCTGCAGGCACTGGAGCAGGCCGGTAGCACCTGGGGCATCGTCACCAACAAGCCCGAATACCTGGCACGGCTGATCCTGCCGCAACAGGGCTGGCAGCAGCGCTGCGCGGTGCTGATCGGCGGCGACACCCTGGCCGAGCGCAAGCCGCACCCACTGCCGCTGCAGGTGGCGGCACAACAGATCAACATCGGCGTCGCCGCCTGCGTCTACGTCGGCGACGACGAGCGCGACATCCTGGCCGCCCGTGCGGCGGGCATGCCGTCGGTGGCAGCACTGTGGGGCTATCGTCTGGACGCCGACGACCCGCTGGCCTGGCAGGCGGACAGCCTGTGCGGGCAACCGAGTGAACTCTGGCAGCCAGCCGCATGGCCAGCTACCCAACCGGCTTCGGCCTGATCGAAACAACGAGGTTTGATGTGAGCAGTGCGCTGGACAGCTTCCTGGACAAGTGGCGTGAGCGGTGGCCGGAATGGGCTTTCGTGGAGCGTTTTGTCGACGAGGCCGATCGTGAACGCAGTGTGGCGTGGTTTGCGTTGCTGCAGGAATTCGACGACATGCTCAACGCCAGCGGCGACACCACGCCGCAGGACGCCAAGCTGGCGTGGTGGGGCGAGGAACTGCGCAGCTGGGACGCGCAGCGCTCGCGGCACCCGCTGGGGCGAGTACTGGAGCCGGTACGCGCGCCCTGGGGCCAACTGGCCGAGGCGCTGCCAAGCCTGATCCAGGCACGTGACCGCCCCGCGGATGCGGCGCAGGCGCGCCATGCATTGGCGCAGTACGCCGCAGCAGTTGCGGCGGTGGAAGCGGCGATGTTCAGCAGCAAGGCGTCGCCTGCAGCTGCAGACGCGGTGCTTACGCAGACGCTGGCCCTGCGCGTGCAGGAGCAGGCAGCAGCGTTGCCGCAGTCTTTCAGCAATGAAATGGAATGGGACAAGGCGCTGCAAGCGGGCTGGCCGTCACGCGTTGCCGGCCCGCGTCCGCGCCGGGTATACGCGATGTTGGCCCGTGGCCGGCAGCAGGCCCGTATTCGCGGCGGCGAGTACCAACCAAGCCCGGCAGGTCTGCTGTGGCGTAGTTGGTGGGCTGCGCGGGGGTGAGCTGGGGGCAGGGATTGCTCTAGGCACTTCCTTCTCCCGCTGGCGGGAGAAGGTGCCCGAAGGGCGGATGAGGGCGCTTTGCGCTGTTGATCTATCAGCTTCGCGGCTTACGCCGCTCCCACAGCCATTATGAAAATGCTCCTGTAGAGCCGAGCCATGCTCGGCTGAGGCTCTACCGGTGAAGCGCCTGCCGAGCATGGCTCGGCACTACACGTGACGCCCTTGCCGAGCATGGCTCAGCAGAAGCCTCGCAGGCCCATTACCTTCTCCCGTTTACGGGAGAAGGTGCCCGAAGGGCGGATGAGGGCGCTCTGTGCAGTTGATCTACGAGCTTCGCGGCTTACGCCGCTCCTACAAGTAGTGCCGAGCCATGCTCGGCTGGGGCCCTGCCGGTAAGGCTTCTGCCGAGCATGGCTCGGCACTACGGCGCTTCGGCTTTATTTGCCGCGTTCGAGCACCAGCAGCGGGTCGATGCGGGTGTCGAACCAGTTCATGCCCCAGTGCAGGTGCGGGCCGGTGGCACGGCCGGTGGCGCCAACCGCGGCGATGTTCTGCCCTTGCTCGATCCTGTCACCAACCTTCACGTCGATCCGCGACAGATGCAGGAAGTTGGAGCTGATGCCGAAGCCGTGGTCCAGCACCAAGGTGCCGCCGGTCAGGTACAAATCCGGACCAGCAAACGTCACGATGCCTGCCGCCGGGGCCTTCACCGGGGTGCCGGTGGGTACGGCGATATCCATGCCGGAGTGGCCGCTGCCCGGCTGCCCGTTGTAGACGCGAGCATTGCCGAAGCGGCCGCTGATGCGGCCCTGTACCGGCCAGATGAAGGTCTGGGTGAAGTCGGTGCGGTTGTCGTCGCGCTTGCGCGATTCGGTCACCAATGCCTGCTCGCGGGCAATGCGCTCGGCAATTGCCGGTGGCGGATTCACGGTCTTGGGCGGCACGCCGTTGACGCGCTCCACCGGCCAGTCGCGCGGGCTCACCGTGATCGACACGGTTTCGCTGCCGCCATCCGGGCGCTGTACCTGCACCTGCAACGGTCCTTTCTCGTCGCGACCGATGCCGAACACCACGCTGCCATAGCTGCTGACCCGCAGGTCGCGGCCGCCATAACGGACTGTGCTTCCAGCCGGCACCTTGCCGATCACCATCGCGCCCTGCGAGGCGCTGGCCGGGAATACGACGCGGTTGTCGAGCAGGTTGCCGATGCCGTCCTGGGCCTGCGCGGGCAGGGCGGTGAGCAGGGGCGCTGCCAGCAGCAGCGCGCCCATCATCAAGACCGCACGCATCAGCGGTCGTAGGTCATGCGCTGGCCGGCCGGCGTGCCGACCAGCTTGCTGCCGTCCCATACCTGCTGGCCATTGACCCAGGTGGAGGCGATGCGCGACTGGAAGGTGGTGCCTTCAAACGGCGACCAGCCGCACTTGGACAGCACGTCTTCGCGCTTTACGGTGAACGGCACGTCCTCGACCAGTACCAGGTCGGCGAAATAACCCTCGCGCAGGAAGCCGCGTTCTTCCACGTCGAACAGCTGCGCCGGGGCATGGGCGAATTTCTGCACCACCTGCTCACGGGTGAGCTTGCCTTCGTGCACGCGCTCCAGCGCCGCCACCAGCGCGTACTGCACCAGCGGCAGGCCGGACGGGGCCTGTGCGTAGGTCTTCTGCTTCTCTTCCCAGGTATGCGGGGCGTGGTCGGTGGCCAGCACGTCGAGCACGTCGTCGGCCAGCGCGGCAGTGATCGCCTCGCGGTCGGACACTTCCTTGATCGCCGGGTTGCACTTGATCAGGTTGCCCTTGGTCGCGTAGTCCGGGCGCGCGAAATGCAGGAAGTGCACGCAGGTCTCGGCGGTGATCTGCTTGCGGCTGCCATCGGCGCGGATCAGCGGGCCTTTCTCGAACAGCGCCAGTTCATCGGCGGTGGAAATATGCAGCACGTGCAGGCGGGTGCCGTGCTTGCGGGCCAGCGACATCGCCAGACGGGTGGACTTGATGCAGGCCTCGCGCGAGCGGATGTCCGGATGCATGTCTGGAGTCAGCGCGTCGCCGTACTTTTCCTGGAAGGCCTTCAGGTTGGCATCGATCATCGGCGTGTCTTCACAGTGCGTGATGATCGGCGTCGGGCATTCGCGGAAGATTGCGTCCAGGGTTTCCGGATTGTCGACCAGCATGTTGCCGGTGGAGGCACCCATGAACACCTTCACGCCCGGCGCCTTCTTCGGGTCGAGCACGCGGATGGCTTCCAGGTTGTCGTTGCTGGCGCCGTGGTAGAAGCCGTAGTTGGCCCAGGCGCGGCCCTTGGCCAGCGCGTACTTGGCTTCCAGGATGGTCGAATCCAGGGTCGGCGGGTTGGTGTTGGGCATGTCCATGAAACTCGTCAGGCCACCGGCAACCGCTGCCGCCGACTCGCTGGCGATATCGCCCTTGTGGGTCAGGCCCGGCTCGCGGAAGTGGACCTGGTCATCGATCATCCCCGGCAGCAGCCAGCGCCCGGCCGCATCCACCACCTGTTCACCATCGCGCGGAGTCAGGCCGCTGCCGATCTGCGCGATACGGTCGTTCTCGATGCGCAGGTCGCCGTCGAAGGTACGGCCTTCGTTGACCATGCGGGCATTGCGGATAAGCGTGGAGGACATGTCAGTGTTTTCCTGTACAGCGGCAAGAAGGGGAATCGGCGCGCCCCGGAACCGGATCCAAGCCACCCGGATGGAACGGGTGGCAGCGCCCCAGTCGGCGCAGGGTAAGCCAACACCCCCGTAGCGGCCCGTGTATGCGGATCGCGTCCATGGAGTATTCCGAGCAACTGGGATAGAAACGACAGCGCGGCCCGAGCAGGGGGCTGATGAAGCGCTTGTAGAAGCGCAGTACGGCAATGAGGAGGCGGCCGATCACCGCCAAATGATAAGCCACTTGGCAAGCGAGCAGGATTTGTCGCAGGATGCGGGATGGCGCCGGTAAAGACTCCGTGCTTTCCGCTGCCAGCCAGGGGCGATGGCGCGCCTGGTTACGTTCCGAACTGCGCGAAACGGTCCGGTGACGCCACCGGACCGGTCTGCACGGGTCGGGCATCCGTTCACATACGGTGCCCGGCGCGGTTGCTGCTGCTGGTCGGGTAGGCTATAAAGGCCCGCTTTCCCGGGCCCCGGGGGAAACAAGGAAGAGCGTTTCGTGGCTGCTAAAAAACCTGCAAAAAAGGCCGTCAAGGTCGCCAAGAAAACCGCCAAACCTGTAGTCAAGAAGGCGGTGTCCAAGCCGGTTGCAAGCAAGCCGGTGGCCAAGACTGCCAAGCCGGCAGCGAAGAAGGCGCCCGCCAGCAAGGCGGTTGCCAAGAAAACGCCGGTCAAGAAGGCAGCTGCTGCCAGCAAGCCCGTAGCCAAGAAGGCTGCGGTTAAGACGGTAGTGGCTAAAAAGGCGGCCCCTGCTGCCAAGAAGGCGGCGGTAAAAAAGGTGACCAAGCCGGTTGCCGCGCCAGTTGCCAAGAAGGCAGCTGCGCCGGTTACCAAGGCCACCAAGCCCGTTGCCAAGCCTGTCGTCAAGAAGGTGGCCGAACCTGCAGCCACCAAAACGCCCAAGACTCCTGTCAAACCCGTGGTCAAGTCCGTACCGAAGCCAGCTGCAAAGCCGGCGGCGGCCAAGTCTGTCCCGGTCGAAGTCGCCAAGACGGCCCCAGCTCCGGCACCTGCGCCGGTTGCTGCCAAGCCGGCCCCAACGGCCAAGGCCCCGCAATCCAAGAATCCCGTGCCTGTTTCGAAATCCAACGTCAAAACTCCCGTCAAATCCACTGCTCCTGTTGCCGTCCGTCCCGTGGGCAAGGTTGCAGTTGCTGTAACCGCGCGTTCGACCGCTCCGGCACCGCGCAGCAAGTACAAGGTTGTCGAATACGACACCGATGAGGCCACTGGCCGTCCGATCCTGCCCGCCGGCTACAAGCCCAGTGCAGATGAGGAGTACATGAGCACGCTGCAGCAGGAGTACTTCCGCCAGCGCCTGTTGAACTGGCGTGCGGACCTGGTCGAGGAATCGAAGCAGACCATCGAAAACCTGCGCGACGAAGTGCGTGACATCGGCGATGAAGCCGAACGTGCCACCCGCGAGACTGAAAATTCGCTGGAACTGCGTACCCGCGACCGCTACCGCAAGCTGATCGGCAAGATCGACAGCACGCTCAAGCGCCTGGAAGCCGGTGATTACGGCTTCTGCGTCGATACCGGCGAAGACATCGGTCTGGATCGCCTGGAAGCCCGTCTCACCGCCGAGCGCACGATTGATGCGCAGGAGCGTTGGGAGCACCTGCAGAAGCAGCAGGGCGACTGATCGATCCGTCTGCTGTCACCCGAAAACCCCGCTGCGGCGGGGTTTTCTTTTGGAGAAAACCATGCCCGCAGAAACCCATATGCGCCGCGCGCTGGCCTTGGCCCGCGGCAACATCGCCGCCGGTGGCCGGCCCTTCGGGGCTGTGCTGGTCAAGGATGGCCAGGTGCTTGCCGAGGCGGCCAACGGCATTCACAACAGCCATGACCCCACCGATCACGCCGAGATGCGCGCCATACGGCTGGCCAGCGCCACGTTGGCCAGCCCGCGCCTGCAGGGCTGCGTGATCTACGCCAGCGGCCATCCCTGTCCTATGTGCCTGGCCGCGATGTATCTCAGCGGCATCGAGCAGGCCTGGTTTGCCTACGACAACGAAGACGGGCGGGCCTTCGGGCTTTCCACCAGCGCGGTCTACCAGCGACTTGCGCAGGGCCCGCAGGCGCCCGGATCCGGCCTGCAGCAGCTGCGTCCGCAGGACGAGCAGGGGCTGTATGCCGAATGGGCTGCAGCGCAGTAGCGCCAGGCCGGTCGTTCAGTGCGCCGCGATGGCGCGCTGCAGGCGTTCCAGGTAACGCTCGAAATGCCCGCCCAGATCCGCCTTGTTCGGATGCCGCAGCCATAGCAGTTGCAGGCCGTCCATCATCGACACCAGTTCGGCGGCGATCTGCGCAGGTTCCACCGACGGGATTATCTCGCCGGTCTGCTGGCCGTGCCGCACGCTGCGCGCGATCAGCTCCAGCATCAGCGCGGCGCGTTGATCGAACCATGCCTGGGCGGGATGGCCTTCGCTCAGGCTTTCAGCGTTGAGCAGCGAGAACGCCTTGATGACGCCTGGGATCTCGGTGTTGGCGCGGTTCACCACGCGCAGCTGTTCAAGCAGCACCGGCCACGCCACCGGCGGCCCCGCAACCGCTTCCTCCAGGGTCAGGCCCTGCGGGAATTCGGGCAGCCGTGGGCTGCGTTGGTCGCGCACCTCCAGCACCGCCAGCAGCATGTCGATCTTGCTGGGGAAGTAGTGCAGCAGGCCGGGCAGGGTCAGCCCGACCTGGACCGCGACTTCGCCGATGGAGGCGTTGCTGTAGCCGTCGCGCGCGAAGACCTGCATGGCCGCATCGAGGATCTGCTGGCGGCGCTTTTCGCCCTTTGGGGAGCGGCGGCGTGCGTGCGAAATGGCGGCGGAGGTCGGTGCCGGAGTGGGCAAAAGCAGGGCTCGGTTGGGCTGCGCTTCGCACTTTATGCGCGTTCAGGCCCTGCGCCGCAAGCCGCATTGCTGTACCCACGTCACAGTTTTTGACAAACCTACTGGCAGGTAGGTTTACTGCGGCCGCATCGGCGAATCGCTTGGTGGCGGAACGCCAACCAGCGGATCGCTTGCCTGGAAATGATCGTGAACGACATCGCGGCAAGGGCGTTCGGCCTTCCGGCCATTGCGCCAACGGTATTGCCGTCCAGCGTAGCTGGCCGGCCCGCGGATCACGCTCATGCAGGCAGAAGGCTGGCGCCGAGGTGCGGTAGCGCGCGGTCACATCAGTGGTTGCACGCAACGGTAGGCGAGCGGGCGGCTGGCGCGGAGGTATCGGCCGTCCTCCATCACTTTGGGAGGGCAAGGCAATGAAGAAGTGCTGTAGAAACAGGCGGGGCATCGCCTTCAATGCGGCGGCGCTGGCAGGCTGCCTGGGATTTTTTGCACCCTGGGCCCATGCGGAAACCGCAGCGGGCGGCTCCGCGGTGGAGGCCGCCGAATCAAACAACGCAGCAGCCAGCGACGCAGCGCCACAAGGCGAGGTGGAGGGCGCAACGGCGGGTGATGCGGCCATCGTCGATCCGGCGCAGCAGGTACTGCCCGCAGGCGATGGTCAGGGCGCGCGTGCGCAACCCACGTGCCACAACTACGACGAGTTTGTCAGCCGCGGTTCCGAGTCGCCGATCATCACCACCTGCGAAACCCTGTCGCCGACGCTGCTGGGCCTGCGCCCCAAGCTCTACGACAAGGGCTGGATGTTCATGGGTTTCTACAGTGCGTCGGAAACCTATGATCTGCGCGGTCAGGAGAGCCGCCCACAGATGTACAACGGGCAACGGCCCAGTTTCAGCGGCATGCTGGTGACCATCACCACCTACGATCTGTCGCGGCTGGGTTGGTGGGGGGATCGCTCACAGCTGACATTCGAAGCCAACAGCTGGCGCACCGTCTATCGCGATTCCGGGTTGAACGATGATCTGGCGGTCGCGCAGTTGTCGGTGCAGCAGGAGTTCGCCAAAGGCCGGGTGCGCATTCAATACGGCTACTACGGCATGCTCGGTCAGTTCGTTGGCCTGTTCCTGGGTGCCAGCACCGCGTCTTCGGCGCTGGGTCCGACCAGCATCATTCCCAACTTGGCCGGCATGGCCGCCTTCAAGCCGGTGCCCGGCTTCGATATCCGTCTGTATTCCAAGGATGGCCGCTTCTACGACCACTTCGGCGTGGCGCGCTCGCAGAGCCCTGACGGGTTTCTGGTTGACAGCAAGCAGAACCCGTCAGGGTTGAAGTGGAGCGTGGACGGCGCAAAGCCGATTTACGTCAATGAAATCGGCTACCGCGTGGCGTCCAGTGCCGATACCCGCATGACTTGGATCCGTCAGGGCAGCCTGTACAACCGCACGCGCTACAACGATTTCAGCAAGCCCGGGCAGAAGGGCCAGAACCACGCCTACTACCTGATCGCCGACTACCAGTTCACCCAGCCCGACAAGGACATGCCCTACCGCGGCTGGTACTTCAACGTGAAAGGCAATTACGCGGCGCCGGAACACAACATCTTCAGTTCCGACTACGCGCTGACGCTGTACAGCCTGGCGCCGTTCGCCAAGCGACCGGGTGACATGGTGTCCATCGGCTATACCCGCAACGAGGTCAGCAAGGACGCGGTGAACTACCTGCGCAGCCAGGGCATGGACCCGGTGCGTTTCAGTTCCAGTACTTCGCTGTCGTACGCGTTGCGTGCGTCGCGAGGCATCTACTGGGTCAATACGCTGAGCTATACGCGCAACCCGGTGATCACCCAGCAGCACCCGGACGCGATGAACCTGCAGAGCCAGTTGACGTTCTCGTTCTGACCCCGGCCGCGGCCATCGCGTTGGCCGTGGCATTTGCAATGCAACAGACAGTCGCCACCGATAGGCACCGGTCATGTCCTGGCCAGGGTTGCGGTGTGCAGGCAATCGCGCGCCCGTTTACACACGGCGCAACTTTCACGCATGGGGCGCCCCGCGACAGCGCCGGCGCCCGAGGAGATACCCGCATGGCAACAATGCAGAGAACGCACCAACTGGCGCCGATGGTGGCCGGGATCATGCTGGCGCTGGCCCTGGCAGCCACGGCGCAGGCCAAGGAGCTGCCCAAGCTGGGCCAGGCGCCGCTGCAGCAGGTGGTAGCGGCACTGACCGTGGAGGAAAAGATTGCCTTGGTGACCGGCCAGGGCATGGTTTTCCCTGGTCTGCCGGATGACATGCAGGCGCCGGTGGTGGGCGCCATTGATGACCACGTGCCCGGTGCCGCCGGCGCCACGGTAGCGGTTCCGCGGCTTGGCATTCCCTCGCTGGTGCTGTCCGACGGCCCGGCCGGCGTGCGTATCAACCCGACCCGCAAGAACGCGCCGGGCAAGACCTTCCATGCCACGGCCTTCCCGATCGGCAGTGCGTTGGCCAGCAGCTGGGACACGGCGCTGGTACGCGAAGTGGGGTCGGCCATCGCCGACGAGGCCGCTGCCTACGCCATCGATGTGATGCTCACCCCGGCGATGAACATTCATCGCTATCCGCTGGGCGGGCGCAATTTCGAGTATTACTCGGAAGACCCGGTGGTGACCGGCGAGACCGCCGCCGCGCTGGTGCAGGGTCTGCAGGACCGCGGTGTCGGCGCCTCGGTGAAACACTTTGCGGTGAACAACCACGAGTGGAACCGTAACACCATCAATGCGCGGGTGGATGAGCGGGCATTGCGTGAGATCTACCTCAAGGGCTTTGAGATCGCAATGCACAAAGGGCAGCCGTGGACGGTGATGTCCAGCTACAACAAGCTCAACGGCAGCTACACCTCGGAAAGTACGTGGCTGCTGAGTGACGTGCTGCGCACGCAATGGAACTACCAGGGCCTGGTCATGACCGACTGGTTCGGCGGCAAGGATGCGGTTGCACAGATGCGTGCCGGCAACGAGCTGTTGATGCCCGGCACTGGCAGCCAACGCAAGGTGCTGAGTGCGGCACTGGCCAATGGCACGCTGGATCAGCGCGTGCTCGACCGCAATGTGACGCGGGTGCTGGAGCTGGTGCTGCGCAGCCGCGCCTACAAGCAGGCGCCGCATTCGGACGCACCGGACCTGCGTGGCAATGCGACGATCTCGCGGCGCGCTGCAACCCAGGGCATGGTGCTGCTCAAGAACGATGCTGCGACCCTGCCACTGGCGGCGGCTTCGCGGCTGGCGATACTTGGCCATGGCAGTTACGAGGTGATCACCGGCGGTACCGGCAGTGGCGACGTCAACAAGGCCTATGCCATCTCGCTGCTGCAGGGCTTGCAGAATGCCGGCTTCAGCAATGCGGCGGGGCTGGGCGAGCGTTACGCCCTCTACATTGCCGAGCAGACGCCGAAACTGCCGACTACCTTGTGGTATCTGCCCAAGCCACGTGTGCCGGAGCGGCCCGTGGAAGCTGCCGAGCTGGCACAGCTGGCGCAGCAGCAGGATCTGGCCGTGGTGACCATCAGCCGCGGCTCGGGCGAATTTGTCGATCGCAAGCCGGAGAACGACTTCCAGCTCAGCGCCACCGAGCGCGCGTTGCTGCAGGCCACCTCCACCGCGTTTCATGCCCAGGGCAAGAAGGTCGTGGTGGTGCTCAATATCGGCGGAGTGATGGAGACGGCAAGCTGGAGGGACCTGGCCGATGCGATCCTGCTGGCCTGGCAGCCCGGCCAGGAAGCTGGCAACGCGGTGGCCGACGTGTTGTCCGGCGCGGTGAATCCCTCCGGCAAGCTGGCCGATACCTTTGCCATCAACCTCGCCGATTACCCTGCCGCCGATGGCTTCCCCGGCAAGGTGCTGCAGGGGCCGGATCCCAACGATAAATCCATCTTCGGCGAGATCGCGCGTGCGGCCGAAGTGGAATACCGCGACAGCATCTGGGTGGGTTACCGCCATTTCGATACGCGCAAGGTGGATGTGGCCTATCCGTTCGGGTTTGGCCTGTCCTACACCGATTTCAGCTATAGCGACCTGAAGGTGGACGGTGGCACGCAGGGGCCGGTTCACGCCAGCGTGAAAATCACCAACACCGGCAAGGTGGCCGGGCGCGAGGTTGCGCAGGTCTATGTGTCGGCACCGTCATCGCCGCTGCCCAAGCCGGCGCAGGAACTGCGGGCCTTTGCGAAAACCACCCTGTTGCAGCCCGGCCAGTCGCAGGTGCTGCAGTTCCAGATCGAGGGCAGGGATCTGGCCTCGTTCAACCCTGAGCTGGGCCGCTGGGTGGCCGACAAGGGACGCTACAGCCTGCGGGTGGGCGCCTCGTCGCGGGACATCCGCGCGCAGCAGGGCTTCGACAAGGCCGAAGCCAGCAGCTACACGCCGTGAGGCGTCACCGGGGCTGAGTGTGATTACCGGGGCCGGTTCACTACCGGCCCCGGTTGCCTACAGATCCTGCAGGTTGTCCAGCTTGCGCAGCTGCGGCGCCTTCCAGGCAGTGAGGGCGGCAACGCCCAACACCGCACAGCCGCCAATCACCACCGCCGGCACCAGGCCGAGCAGGCGCGCCATGCTGCCGCCATAGAACGCCCCCAGCTCGTTGGATGAGCTGATGAAGATGCCGTTGATCGACGAGACCCGGCCACGCATTTCATCCGGCGTCACCAACTGCATGATGGTCGAACGCACCACTACCGACACCCCATCGCAGGCGCCATAGAACAGCAGGATCGCGGCCGACAGCCAGAAACTGTGCGACAGCCCGAAGGCGATCACGCACAGGCCGAAACCGGCCACCGCAAACAACAATACCCTGCCGGCATTGCGGCGCAGCGGATGCCGCGCCAGCCACAGGCCCACGCAGATCGAGCCCAGCGCCGGTGCCGCGCGCAGGATGCCCAGTCCCTCGGGCCCGTAATGCAGGATGTCCTGGATGAAGGCGGGCAGCATCGCCACCACGCCGCCGAGCAGTACCGAAAACATGTCCAGCGCCATCGCGGCGAGCATGATCTGGTTGGACAGCACGAAGCGGGCGCCTTCGGCAATGCTGGCGAAGATCGGTGCACGCTGCAGCGACGGTGCCGGTTCGCTGACCTTCAACGAGGCCATGGCCACCAAGGCCAGCACCGCCATCACTGCGGCCACGCCATAGGACAGGCCTTTGCCGCCCACCGCGACCAGCACGCCGCCCACCGCAGGCCCCAGCACCATTCCAGCCTGGAAGACGACGGTGCCAAAGCCGGCGCCGCGTGCGAACTGCTCACGTGCCAGCACGCGGGCGAACAGCGCGTTGTACACCGGAGACAGGAAGGCCCGCACCATGCCGGTCAGCGCTACCGCCAGATAGATCGGCCATACGCCTTTGATGGGCAGCCAGCCGGTGGCGACGGCCACCAGCATCAAGGCGGTGGCAATCAGCCCCAGGCAGGCGGCCATGCCCAGCTTGCGGCGCGGCAGGTGGTCGACCAGGTAGCCTGCAAAAGGTGCCACGCAGAAATAGGGCAGCACTTCGGCCAGGCCGATCAGGCCCAGCGAGAACGGATTGCGGGTGACTTCATAGATGTGCCAGCCGACCGTGACCGCCACGATCTGGTAGGACAGCATGGCAGCGATACGGTACAGCAGCAGCCAGGTGAAGCCGGGCCGGCGCAGCAGTTCGGCGATGGAGCCGGTGTTGCTCACTGCCTGGCTTGGGCCGTATCGCGGATGAAGGCCAGCATCGCGGCCAGGCCGTTGCTGCGCGTCGGCGACAGGTGCTTGGCAAGGCCGATGGCGGACACGTAATCCGGATCGGTGGCCAGGATCTCCGCGGCCGAGCGGCCCGAGTACACGCGCAACGCCAGATAGATCAGGCCCGAGACAATGGCCGAATCACTGATGGCGTGGAACACCAGCTTGTCGGCGTCGCCTTCGGGCACGATCCAGACCATGGACTGGCAGCCGAGCAGGCGGTGTTCTTCGGTCTTCCATTCTTCCGGGAAGGCAGGCAGCTTGCGGCCCAGGTCAATCAGGTACTGGTAGCGCTCGGACCAGTCACCGAAGAACGAGAATTCCTCGGCAATGGCGGCCTGGGCGTCGGCGGGAGTGGGTTCGAGCGGGAAGGGGGAGTTGATCATTGGGATTCCTGTTCTGGCCTGTCGTCCTGGTGGCGACAGGCTTGGGTGGGGCGAGGTTTGCTTGCCCCTCTCCCCAACCCCTCTCCCGCAAGGGGAGAGGGGCTCAGTGCGCCGCAAACTGACGCAGTATTGTGTAGCTGCAGCTTCCGCTTTAGCCCCTCTCCCCTTGCGGGAGAGGGGTTGGGGAGAGGGTGGGGCGAAGCCCCGGAAGGAGGCCTCAGCCCCGCTTCCAGCGCACACCCTGTGGCGTGTCTTCCAGCACGATGTTCTCCGCGGCCAGCTGGTCACGGATGGCATCGGCACGGGCGAAGTCACGCGCCTGTTTGGCAGCGATGCGTTCGTCGATCAGCGTTTGGATGCGGGCGTCGTCGCCGGCTTCGGCACCGCGACCGAACCAGTCGGCCGGTGCCTGCTGCAGCAGGCCCAGGGCCAAGCCGGCACCCAGCAGCTCACGCTTCAGGCGTGTTTTGTCTTCGATGGATTCAGCCTTGCGCGCCTCGCTGGCGATGCGCGCCACTTCAGCCAGCGCCAGCGGCGTGTTGAGGTCGTCTTCCAGCGCAGCCTCGACGCTGGCGGGGATTTCAGCGGTCGCGTCGACATCGACCAGGTCGCGCAACGTGCCGTACAGCCGATCCAGGGTGCGCACCGACTGTTCGATCAGCGCATCGGACCACTCCAGCGGCTGCCGGTAGTGGGCCGACAGCAGCGCATAGCGCAGCGCTTCCGGCGGATGCTGGCGCACCAGGTCATGCACGCGCTGGATGTTGCCGATCGACTTGCTCATCTTGCCGCCGTCGAAATTGAGCATGCCGTTGTGCAGCCAGAAGCGGGCGAAGGTCTGCCCGCCATGGGCGCAGACACTCTGCGCGATCTCGTTCTCGTGGTGCGGGAACTGCAGGTCGACGCCGCCTGCGTGGATGTCGATGGTCGGGCCCAGGTGCGCGGCGGCCATTGCCGAGCACTCGATGTGCCAGCCCGGGCGGCCACGGCCCCAGGGCGAATCCCAGCCGGGCAGGTCGTCGCTGGACGGCTTCCACAGCACGAAGTCGCCGGCTTCGCGCTTGTACGGGGCAACCTCGACGCGCGCACCGGCCAGCATTTCCTCCGGATCGCGGCGCGAAAGCTTGCCGTAATCGGCAAAGCTGCTGACCGAGAACAGCACATGGCCCTGCGCGGCATAGGCATGGCCGCTGGCGATCAGCTGCTCGACCATGGCGATGATCTGCGGGATATGCGCGGTGGCCTCCGGCTCGATGTCCGGCGGCATCACGCCCAGCGCAGCCATGTCTTCGCGGTAGGCGGCGGCAAAACGGTCGGTGATGGCCGAAATCGGCACGCCCTGGTCCTTGGCCGCGGCATTGATCTTGTCGTCAACGTCGGTGATGTTGCGGGCGTAGCGCAGATTGCCATAGCGCCGGCGCAGCAGCGCCGCCAGCACCCCGAACACCACCGGGCCGCGCGCATTGCCGATATGTACATAGTTGTAGACCGTGGGGCCGCACACATACAGGGTGGGGGCGGCGGGGTCGAGCGGAGCAAACGGCTCCAGCTGCCGCGTCAGGTTGTTGTGCAGGCGCAGGGTCATGGCAATCCGGGGGTAAGCGAACCTGTCAATTCTAGCGGCCCGGGCCGGGCGGAGCATCCCCGGGCTGGGCAATACGCGTGCGGATGGGTAATGTTCAGGCCCTAGGCAGCTGTGCTGCCTACACTAGTACCCACTGCCCGCGACCAGCCCTAGCCCAATCTTTTGATGAAACCTGCTCCATTGCTGTCGATGATCTGCCTGTTGGCTGGCGCCGCCGTGCCCGCGCTTGCGCAGGAACCCGAGCAGCGCAATCGCGTGGTGATCATGGAAAACGTGCGCTACGACTATGCGCAGGTGCTCAATGTCGAGCCGGTGTTCCAGACCCTGCGCGCCAGCCGTACCGAGGAGCACTGCGAGCCGGTGTCCACCCGTACGCTGGCGCCGGTGCAGGTCAAGGGTGAGGAAGACAAGGGCGGGTTCCGCCGCTTCTGGGACTCGGTGCGCGGCATGTTCAGCCATCAGGAAGGCCAGGAAGAAGAAACCACGCTTGCGCCGCAGGGCGGCAACGGCGCAGCGGCGATGCTGACCCCGGAATGCAAGATCGTGGAGGTAGGGCGTGAGTTCCGCCGGCCCATAGCCTACGACGTGGACTACGTCTACAAGGGCATCAAGTTCCGCTCGCGACTGCCCGAAGACCCCGGTAACCGGCTCAAGCTGCGGGTGTCGATCACCCCGGATATTGGCCAGACAGCCCCCGCCTCGACCAGCGGTCCGTGATGTTGCACCGCGACACTTGCGCAGGCCTTACCTGCGTGCGAGTATGGCCGACGATGAAAGCCACCAGCTTCCAGCACGAAAGCAGCACCGCCCGGATGGCCTCCGGCATGACGTCGCGTGCCCGCCGACCGGAATCCCACATATTCGCTGGGTGACCGGAGCTTCGTGCTGTCTGTTCGGAAAACCCAGCCCAGGCTGGGTTTTTTCGTTTCTGGTTCGGTAAAAGTTTCAAACGCAATGAGCCGCGCATTAGCGCATCCGCCCACCGGCGACGGTGGTTTTCCGCAATAAAGGAAGGATCGATGTCTCTGAAGCACTTTTTGAACACCCAGGACTGGAGCCGCGCCGAACTCGACGCGCTGCTCACCCAGGCGGCGTTGTTCAAGCAGAACAAGCTGGGTGATGACCTGAAGGGCAAGTCGATCGCCCTGGTGTTCTTCAACCCGTCCATGCGTACCCGCACCAGCTTCGAGCTGGGCGCGTTTCAGCTGGGCGGGCATGCCGTGGTGCTGCAGCCGGGCAAGGATGCGTGGCCGATCGAGTTCAACCTCGGCACCGTGATGGACGGTGATACCGAAGAGCACATTGCCGAAGTGGCCAAGGTGCTGGGCCGTTATGTCGACCTGATCGGCGTGCGTGCGTTCCCGAAGTTCGTGGACTGGAGCAAGGACCGCGAGGACCAGGTCCTCAAGAGCTTTGCCAAGTATTCGCCGGTGCCGGTGATCAACATGGAGACCATCACCCATCCGTGCCAGGAGCTGGCGCATATCCTGGCGCTGCAGGAACACTTCGGCACCAACGACCTGCGCGGCAAGAAGTACGTGCTGACCTGGACCTACCACCCCAAGCCGCTGAACACCGCGGTGGCCAACTCGGCGCTGACCATCGCCACCCGCATGGGCATGGACGTGACCCTGCTGTGCCCGACCCCGGATTACATCCTGGACGAGCGCTACATGGGCTGGGCCGAGCAGAACGTGGCCGAGAGCGGTGGTTCGCTGCAGGTCAGCCATGACATCCAGACCGCCTATGCCGGCGCCGATGTGGTCTACGCCAAGAGCTGGGGCGCGCTGCCGTTCTTCGGCAACTGGGAGCCGGAAAAGCCGATCCGTGACCAGTACAAGCACTTCATCGTCGATGAGGCCAAGATGGCGCTGACCAACAATGGCGTTTTCAGCCACTGCCTGCCGCTGCGCCGCAATGTGAAGGCCACCGACGGCGTGATGGATTCGCCGCAATGCATTGCAATCAACGAGGCCGAGAATCGCCTGCATGTGCAGAAGGCGATCATGGCCGCAGTGATCGGCAAGTAATGCTTGAAGCCCCTCTCCCGACGGGAAAGGGGTTGGGGTGAGGGCAGGGCTCCTCACTCCCGATGCATCCTCCTATTCGCCAACCCCCTCCCCAACCCCTCCACCGGTGGGGGAGGGGCTCAAGAACCAAAGCAGAGATTCCTTCCCCATGAGCAAAGACATCGTCCTCGCCTTCTCCGGCGGCCTCGACACCAGCTTCTGCGTGCCTTACCTGCAGGAGCGCGGCTACAACGTGCACACCGTGTTCGCCGACACCGGTGGCGTGGATGCCGAAGAGCGTGATTTCATCGAGAAGCGTGCCGCCGAGCTGGGTGTCACCAGCCACGTCACCGTCGATGGTGGCCCGGCCATTTGGTCCGGCTTCGTCAAGCCGTTCGTGTGGGCCGGTGAGGGCTACCAGGGCCAGTACCCGCTGCTGGTGTCCGACCGTTACCTGATCGTCGACGCTGCGCTCAAGCGCGCCGCCGAGCTGGGCACCAACATCATCGCCCACGGCTGCACCGGCATGGGCAACGACCAGGTGCGTTTCGACCTGGCAGTGAAGGCCCAGGGCGACTACCAGATCGTCGCGCCGATCCGCGAAATCCAGAAAGAACACACCCAGACCCGCGCCTACGAGCAGAAGTACCTGGAAGCGCGCGGCTTCGGCGTGCGTGCCAAGCAGCAGGCCTACACCATCAACGAGAACCTGCTGGGCCTGACCATGTCCGGTGGTGAGATCGACAAGTGGGAAGCCCCGGGCGAAGGTGCCCGCGGCTGGTGCGCACCGCGCAATGCGTGGCCGCTGGAACCGCTGACCGTCACCTTGAAGTTCGTCGAGGGCGAAGCCGTCGCGCTGGACGGCAAGGCACTGCCGGGTGAGCAGATCCTGGCCAAGCTCAACAAGTTGTTCGCCCAGTATGGCGTTGGCCGTGGCGTTTACACCGGCGACACCGTGATCGGCCTGAAGGGCCGCATCGTATTCGAAGCCCCTGGCCTGGTCTCGCTGCTGGCCGCGCACCGTGCGCTGGAAGATGCCGTGCTGACCAAGCAGCAGAACCGTTTCAAGCCGGAAGTGGCGCGCAAGTGGGTGGAGCTGGTGTACGAAGGCTTCTACCACGACCCGCTCAAGGCCGACATCGAAGCCTTCCTGCAGTCCTCGCAGGCCAAGGTCACCGGTGAAGTGGTGCTGGAAACCCGTGGTGGCCGCGTTGACGCGGTGGCCGTGCGTTCGGAGCACATCCTCAACGCCAAGGGTGCAACCTATGCGCAGTCGGCCGACTGGGGCGTGGAAGAAGCCGAAGGCTTCATCAAGCTGTTCGGCATGAGCTCCACGCTGTACGCGCAGGTGAACCGCTAAGCGCGCAAAGCCCGCCGCTTGAAGCCCCTCTCCCGAGAGGGGTTGGGGTGAGGGGAGCTCTTGCTTCTGTCTTTTTTACTCTGAAAGCAAAACCGGCAAAGCAAAAGCTCCCCCATCCGCCCTTCGGGCACTTTCCCCCGCATGCGGGAGAAGGAAGCCTTTCGATCATTGCTGTGATTACCTGCTGCCCACCATGACCAAGCTGCTCCAATCCACCCTCGATCACCTGGAAAAGCTGGTGTCCTACGACACCCGCAATCCGCCGCGTGCCATCACCACCGGCGGCATCTTTGATTACCTGCGCGACAACTTGCCGGGCTTCAATGTCGAAGTGATCGACCACGGCGCCGGTGCGGTCAGCTTTTACGCGGTGCGCGGCAACCCCAGATATCTGTTCAACGTGCATCTGGACACCGTACCGGATTCCCCGCACTGGTCGGCCGATCCGCACGTGATGCGGCGCCTGGACGACCGCGTTGTCGGCCTCGGCGTCTGCGACATCAAGGGCGCTGCCGCCGCGCTGGTGGCCGCCGCCAATCTGACCGATGGCGATGCTGCATTCCTGTTCTCCAGTGACGAAGAAGCCAACGACCCGCGCTGCATCGCCGCCTTCCTGGCGCGCGGCATCGCGTATGAAGCGGTGATCGTCGCCGAGCCGACCATGAGCGAAGCGGTGCTCGCGCACCGTGGCATCAGCTCGGTGCTGATGAAGTTCCAGGGCCGCGCCGGCCATGCTTCCGGCAAGCAGGATCCTTCGGCCAGTGCGCTGCACCAGGCCATGCGTTGGGGCGGCAAGGCGCTGGACCACGTCGAGTCGCTGGCGCATGCGCGCTTTGGCGGCCTGACCGGTCTGCGTTTCAACATCGGCCGCGTCGAAGGTGGCATCAAAGCCAATATGATCGCGCCCGAAGCCGAGCTGCGGTTTGGTTTCCGGCCGCTGCCGTCGATGGATATCGATGCGCTGCTTGGCACCTTCGCCAGCTTCGCCGAGCCGCAGGCGGCGCATTTTGAAGAAACCTTCCGCGGCCCCAGCCTGCCGTCCGGTGATATCGCCCGTGCCGAAGAACGCCGTCTGGCCGCGCGCGACATCGCCGACGAACTGGGCCTGCCGATTGGCAACGCAGTGGATTTCTGGACCGAGGCGTCGTTGTTCTCGGCCGGTGGTTACACAACCATGGTGTACGGCCCCGGCGATATCGCCCAGGCCCACACCGCCGATGAGTTCGTGACGCTGGAGCAGTTGCAGCGTTACGCCGAATCGGTGCTGCAGATCCTGCAACGCGGCGCCTGAGCCGCGCGTGGCCCGGCGGTTCGTCGCCGGCTTCTTTTCCGTGACCCCAAGGGTCGCTACGTAGATACAAGCAATGTCCCCAGCCATGCAGCCGCACCGCCAGACCCGCCAGACCATCGTCCGCCTGCTTTCGAGCATGGCCAGTGCGAAGGAAATCAGCCAGTACCTCAAGCGCTTCTCGCAGCTTGATGCCAAGCGCTTTGCCGTGGTCAAGGTCGGTGGCGCGGTGTTGCGCGACGATCTGGAAGCGCTGACCTCGTCGCTGTCGTTCCTGCAGGAAGTTGGCCTGACCCCGATCGTGCTGCACGGCGCCGGTCCGCAGCTCGATGCCGAGCTGTCCGCTGCCGGCATCGAGAAGCAGACCATCGACGGCCTGCGCGTGACCTCGCCCGAAGCCTTGGCGATCGTGCGCAAGGTGTTCCAGCAGTCCAACCTGAAACTGGTTGAAGCCCTGCAGCAGAATGGTGCACGTGCGACCTCCATCACCGGCGGCGTGTTCGAAGCCGAGTACCTGGATCTGGATACCTATGGTCTGGTCGGTGAGGTGAAGAAGGTCAATCTGGCACCGATCGAAGCCAGCCTGCGTGCCGGCTCGATCCCGGTGATCACCAGCCTGGGCGAAACCCCGAGCGGGCAGATTCTCAACGTCAATGCCGATTTCGCCGCCAATGAACTGGTGCAGGAACTGCAGCCGTACAAGATCATCTTCCTGACCGGCACCGGCGGCCTGCTGGACGAAGAGGGCAAGCTGATCGACTCGATCAACCTGTCCACCGAATACGACCAGTTGATGCAGCAGCCGTGGATCCATGGCGGCATGCGGGTCAAGATCGAGCAGATCAAGGACCTGCTGGATCGTCTGCCGGAAGAATCCTCGGTGTCGATCACGCGCCCGGCCGACCTGGCCAAGGAGCTGTTCACACACAAGGGATCGGGCACGCTGGTGCGCCGTGGCGAGAAGGTGTTGAAGGCCACGTCCTGGGACCAGCTCGATACCGCACGCCTGAAAACACTGATCGAGTCGAGCTTCGGTCGCACCCTGGTGCCGGATTACTTCGAGAAGACCAAGTTGCTGCGTGCCTATGTCAGTGAGAACTATCGCACTGCCGTGGTGCTCACCGATGAGGCGGAAGGCGTGTACCTGGACAAGTTCGCCGTGCTCGATGACGCGCAGGGCGAAGGCCTGGGCCGCGCGGTGTGGAACGTGATGCTGGAGGAAACCCCGCAGCTGTTCTGGCGTTCGCGCAACGGCAACCCGGTCAACCATTTCTATTATTCCGAGTCGGACGGCTGCTACAAGCTCGACCACTGGAAGGTGTTCTGGTTCGGTGCCAACGACTTCGACAGCATCAAGGGCTACGTCGCACATTGCGGCGAGCGCAAGCCGAGTCTGCAGGGGTGAGCACCGACCTGGCCAGCGCCGGACACTGGGGGCAGGTGCCGATCCTGAAGGGCCGCCACGTCACCCTGGAGCCCTTGCAACTTGCCCATGTGCCGGCACTGCAGCGCGCCTTGGGCGACGGTGAGCTGTCGCGTTGCTGGTACACCAACGTGCCTACGCCCGAGCACGCCGGCCACTACGCGGTGGCCGCGCTGGAGGCGCAGGCGCAGGGCCGCGTGTTGGCTTTCGTGGTCAGGGACGCCAATGGCGAGGTGGTTGGAAGTACCCGTTATTACGCGCTTGAAGCCGACGTGCCTCGCCTGAACATCGGCTACACCTGGTACAGCCCGCGCGTGCAGCGCAGCGGCCTGAACACCGAGGCCAAGCGCCTGTTGCTGCACCATGCCTTTGAAACCCTTGGCTGCATCAGCGTCGGTTTCGAGACCAGCTGGTTCAATCACGCTTCGCGCACTGCCATTGCCCGCCTTGGCGCGAAGCAGGACGGCGTACTGCGCAGCCACAAGCGTCACGCCGACGGGTCGCGCCGCGACACCGTGGTGTTCTCCATCATCGACACGGAATGGCCGGCGGTGAAAGCCCACCTGCAATTCCTTCTGGATTCGCATAAATGACTGACAAAAAATTCTCGGTAGGCATTGTTGGCGCGCGCGGTTACACCGGCGCCGAGCTGATCCGGTTGTTGGCCGCGCACCCGGGTATCGAGCTTGCGTTCGTGTCCTCACGCGAGTTGGACGGGCAGCGCGTGGCCGACCATAACGACGCCTATAGCGGCGAGCTGCGTTACGAAAGCCTGGGTCCGGAGGCGGTTGCCGCCAAGGGTGTGGACGCGGTGGTGCTGGCCCTGCCCAACGGCAAGGGCGAACCCTTTGTTGCGGCCCTGGATGCAGGCAAGCCGGACACCGTGATCGTCGATCTGTCGGCCGATTACCGTTTCGACAACAGCTGGTATTACGGCCTGCCGGAGCTGACCCGCGCACGTTATGCAGGGCAGAAGCGAATCAGCAACCCGGGCTGCTATGCCACCGCGATGCAGCTGGCGATCGCGCCGCTGCTGAGCCAGTTGGCCGGCCCGCCGGTGTGCTTCGGCGTCTCCGGTTGGTCCGGCGCCGGCACCACGCCATCGGACAAGAACAACCAGGAGCTGCTGCGCGACAACCTGATGCCGTACGCGCTGACCAATCATGTGCACGAGCGCGAGGTGTCCACCCAGCTCGGCGTGCCGGTGGAATTCATGCCACATGTGGCGCCGCATTTCCGCGGTATCACCATGACCGTCAACCTGTGGCTGCAGCAGCCGCGCAGCCGCGAAGAGATCATGGCCACCTACCAGCAGCGCTATGCCAATGAGCCCCTGATCGAAGTGGTTGACGAGGCACCGTGGGTCAGCCGCATTGCCGGCACCCATGGCGTACAGATCGGCGGCTTCACCATGGCTCCGGGCAACAAGCGCGTGGTGGTGGTGGCGACGCTGGACAATCTGCTCAAGGGAGCCGCCACGCAGGCCCTGCAGAACCTCAACCGCGCCTTGGGGCTGGACGAGCTGACCGCCATCCCGCATTGATTCATCGCCCGGGCGCAGGCGGATGACGCCGCGCCCACCGTTACAGTCGAGAGAGCCTCATGACCAACCTGCTTTGGCAGAAACCCGGCGTCGCGGTCGACGCGAAGATCCAGACCTTCCTGGCTGGTGACGACGTTATCCTGGACCGCGAGTTCTTCCTGCACGATATCCAGGCCAGCGCCGCGCATGCCGAAGGCCTGCAGCACATCGGCATTCTCAGCACCGATGAACTGGCCGCGCTGAAGCGCGAGCTGGCCGTACTTGCCGATGATTTCCGCAGCGGTGCTTTCGTGCTGGACGAGCAGTACGAGGATTGCCATTCGGCGATCGAAGCACGCCTGACCGAACGCCTGGGCGATGCCGGCCGCAAGATCCACACCGGCCGCAGCCGCAACGACCAGATCCTGGTGGCCACCCGCCTGTGGCTGAAGGACAAGCTGGAGCGCGTTGCGCAGATCAGCACCGAAGTGGCCAAGGTGGCACTGGACCGTGCGGCCGCTGAAAAGCTGCAGCCGTTGCCGGGCTATACGCATATCCAGCGCGCCGTGGTGTCGTCGGCGGGCATGTGGTGGGCCGGCTGGGCCGAGGCCTTCATCGACAACGCCATCCGTGCGCGCGATACGCGTGCGCTGATCGATACCAATCCGCTGGGCACCGCGGCCGGTTACGGCGTCAATCTGCCGTTGGATCGCGAGCACACCACCGCAGCGTTGGGTTTCGCTCGCATGCAGATCAGCCCGATCTACGCGCAGCTGTCGCGCGGCAAGTTCGAGCTGGCCGCCTTGGAGGCGCTGGGCGGCGCCACCCTGGACCTGCGCCGTATCGCCTGGGATCTGTCCTTGTTCACGACCGGCGAGTTTGCCTTCGTGGCGCTGCCGGCGCAGTACACCACCGGCAGTTCGATCATGCCAAACAAGCGCAACCCGGACGTGATCGAGTTGATGCGCGCCACCCATGCCAGCATCGCTGCGGCGCGTACCGAGATCGAGCAGCTGCTGTCGCTGCCTTCGGGCTACCAGCGCGATCTGCAGAATTCCAAGGGGGCAATCGTGCACGGTTTTGGCCGTGGGCTGGCCGCGTTGGAGCTGCTGCCGGCGCTGTTGTCGAACCTGGATTGGCGCGACGACAACATCCGCGCTGCGATTGATTCGGGTATGTATGCAACCGACGTGGCGGTGGAAGCCGCAGTCGCCGGTGTGCCTTTCCGTGATGCATACAAGGCCGCAGCGGCTGCGTCGGATACGGCAGGGCAGGGGCGTACGCCTGAGGGCAGCCTGGCGGCACGCGTGTCGCCAGGTGCGGCAGCGGATCTTCGCCTGGAAGAGCTGGCAGCACGCTGGAGCGCGCTGCAGGGCTGATGGATTGAACATGGGCGCTGCAAGGCGCCCGTTTTTTGCACTTCCTTCTCCCACCGGGAGAAGGTGCCCCGCAGGGGCGGATGAGGGTGAGGCTCTCGCTATTTTCCGCATTTCCTTCTCCCACCGGGAGAAGGTGCCCCGCAGGGGCGGATGAGGGTAAGGCTCTCGCTATTTTCCGCACTTCCTTCTCCCACCGGGAGAAGGTGCCCCATAGGGGCGGATGAGGGTGGGGCTCTCGCTATGGCTTAAGGCTGCCCTAGCTGAACGGCCTGGACGGGTTGGGTTGGGGGGCTTCCAGCAAGCAACGTTAAAAGCTCCCCTCATCCGCCCTTCGGGCACCTTCTCCCGCAAGCGGGAGAAGGGATAGTCAAAGTCAAAGCCGAAGCCGAAGGCCAAAGCCAAGCTCAAAGCCAAGCCCAAAGCCCAAAGCCCAAAGCCCAAAGCCAAAAGCTCAAAGCCAAAAGCCCAAAGCCCAAAGCCAAAAGCCAAAAGCCAAAGCCAAAAGCCAAAGCCAAAGCCAAAGCCAAAGCCCCACCAAGCAAGTTCCAAGCGAAAGCAAATGCGCCATCTTCGCTCCCACGTGGTGTCATATGCGGCAAAGGAGAATGCAATGAAGCTCTACCTGGTAATGGCCATGCGCAAGCCATCCTTCGATGACGCGGTGATTGGCCCACACATAGCGTTTCTCGACGCGCTCAGCGCCGATGACCGCCTGCACCTCACCGGCGGCTTCAGTGGCGGCAGTGGCGGCGCCTACGTGTTGAAGAACATCGATACGCTGGAACAGGCCAAGGCCATCGTCGCTACCGATCCGCTGGCCATCCACGGCAGTTCCGAGCTGACCGTCCATGAGTGGAATACCCGCTGATCCCATGAACCAGTCCTCGCTTTCGCCGTTCACCGAACAAGCGCTGCCGCAGTGGCGCCGTGCCGTACTCAAGGTCGGCAGCAGCTTGCTGGCGGCTGATGGCGGTGGCCTGACCCCACGCTTCGCATTGGGGCTGGCGCAGTTCGTCTCGGCCAATGTGCTGGCAGGGCGGGAAGTGGTGATCGTTTCATCCGGCGCGGTCGCCGCCGGGCGCGCCATCGTGCCGAAGGCCGCTGAAGCCGGTGCGGCGATGGCCGCGCGACAGGCCTTGGCCGCGCTCGGCCAAGCGCAGCTGATCGCGTTGTGGCAGCGCTTCTTCGAGCGTCCGGTCGCGCAGGTGCTGTTGACCCATGACGACCTGCGCAACCGCCGCCGCTATCTCAATGCGCGCGCCACGCTCAACGAGCTGCTGGCCCTGGGCGCGTTGCCGGTCATCAATGAAAACGACACCGTGTCGGTGGACGAACTCAAGCTCGGCGACAACGACAATCTTGCCGCCATCGTCGCCGCCTTGGTGGATGCCGATGCATTGTTCATCGCCACCGATATCGACGGTCTCTACACCGCCGACCCGCGCAGCCATCCGGATGCACAGCCGATCAACGAAGTCACCGCGCTGACGCCGGAAATCATGGCCATGGCCGGCGGCACTGGCAGTGCGGTCGGCACCGGTGGCATGCATACCAAACTGCAGGCGGCAGCCAAGGCCGGTGTCGCCGGCATTGATACCTTCCTGTTCAATGGTCGCAACAGCGACGTGGTGCGTAGCCTGGCGCAGGGGCGCCTGCACGGCACGCGCTTGCATGCCGGGCAGTCGCGCATTGCTGCGCGCAAATACTGGTTGAAGCACGCGCCGCTGGAACCCGGCGCGATCCTGATCGACGCCGGCGCGGCGCGGGCGCTGCGCGACAAGGGCGCCTCGCTGCTGCCCGGTGGCGTGGTAGGGGCGGAAGGCGAGTTCCGGCGCGGCGACATGGTGGAAGTGCGGCTGTTCGATGCACAGGGCCATCAGCAGATCGCCCGCGGCGTCAGCCAGTACTCCGCCGTCGACATCCGCCGCATCAGTCAGCACCACACCCGCGAAATCGAATCCATCCTCGGCTACAACTACGGCGACAATGTGGTCCATCGCGATGACCTGGTGTTGTTGTAAGCCACTTCTTGATCAATAACAGGGCAGGACATGAGTGATATCCGCCAACTGGCATTGCAATGCCGCGACGCCGCGCAACAGCTGGCTCAGCTGTCCACCGAGGCGCGCAGTGCGCTGCTGCGGGCGATGGCCGATGCGCTGGAGACGGATGCCGACGGCATCCTTGCGGCCAATGCACAGGACCTGCAGGCGGCGCGTGACAAGGGCGTGGGCAGCGCGATGCTTGATCGCCTGGCCTTGAACCCGGAGCGACTGCACGGCGTCGCCGAGGCGTTGCGCGAGGTTGCGGCCCTGCCTGATCCGGTAGGCGAGGTCACCCGCGACTACGCGCGTCCCAATGGCATCCGCGTGCAGAAGGTGCGGGTGCCGCTGGGCGTGATCGCGATGATCTACGAAGCGCGGCCCAATGTGACCGCAGATGCCGCTGCGCTGTGCATCAAGGCCGGCAACGGCGTGATCCTGCGCGGTGGCTCGGAAGCCATCCATTCCAATACGGCAATCGCCGCCAGCCTCAAGCGCGCCCTGCGCGAGGCCGGCCTGCCAGACGCTGCGCTGACCCTGGTGGAAGATCTGCGCCGCGAGACCATGCTGGAATTGCTGCAGCTCAACGACATCATCGATCTGGCGATTCCACGCGGCGGTGAGGGGCTGATCCGCTTTGTCGCCGAGCACGCACGCGTGCCGGTGATCAAGCATTACAAGGGCGTCTGCCATCTCTACGTCGATGACAGCGCCGATCTGCAATTGGCGGTGGACCTGCTCATTGACGGCAAGACGACGCGACCGGCTGCCTGCAACTCCCTGGAAACGCTGCTGGTGCATGCGGATATCGCACCGCAGTTCCTGCCATTGGCTGCGGCGGCACTGCGCGAGCGTGGTGTCGAACTGCGCGGCGATGCGGCCAGCCAGGCCTTGCTGTCGGGCATCAACGCCGCGACTGAAGATGATTACGCTGCGGAGTACCTGGATCTGATCCTGGCGATCCGCATCGTGCCGGACATGGCTGCGGCCATCGCCCATATCCAGACCTATACCTCCGATCACACCGAAGTCATCGCCACCGGCACTCCGGCGCATGGCGAGGCGTTCGTGCGCGCACTGCGTTCGGCGGTGGTGATGGTCAACGCCTCGTCGCGCTTCTCCGATGGCGGCGAGCTGGGGCTGGGTGCGGAGATTGGCATCTCCACCACGCGCCTGCATTCCTATGGGCCGATGGGCCTGGAGGCATTGACGGTCGAACGTTTCGTGGTGCGCGGCGAGGGCCAGGTGCGGCACCCAGCAAAAACCCCGCAGTAGCCAGCTGTTGTAGCCCGGTTAAGCGCAGCGCACCCGGGGTTCCAATGATCAAAGAGGTCATGCCGGTGGTCCCGGACGCGTTGCGCCTGCCCGGGCTATGTGGCTGCGTTGGACGCACAGCTAGATTCCGCAGATAAAAAAAGCCGCCGATGCGAATCGGCGGCTTTTCATCATCAGTCATTTCCAGTGATCTTCAAGCTGCTGCGGCTTGCAGGCGAACCAGGCGCCTGTCAGCAGTACACCCGAGCAGCAGGCGAGGAAGGCAAACGACCAGGTCCAGCCATTGCTCACGCCGTGCAGCCAGCCAAACAGCAGCGGGCCGAGGCTGGCCAGGCTGTAGCCAACGCCCTGCATGAAGCCGGACAGGGCCGCCGAACCGGCCTGGCTGCGGGTACGCAGATTGATCAGGGTCAGGCCAAGCGGGAAGGTGGATGGGCCCAGGCCGGCGATCACCGCCCATAGCAGTGGCGCACTCATCGGCGCCCACAGCAGGCCGGCGAAGGCGATCAGGTTCAGTACGAACACCATCACCGCAATCGGGAATGGATTGCGCATGCGCACCGCCAGCGCAGGTACCAGCAGTGAGGGCAACAGGCCGATGGCCGAGTACACCGCCACCATCACGCCGCCGAAGGATTCGCTGGCGCCGGCTTCCACCATCACCTTGGGCAGCCAGGTGAACAGCGAATAGGTGCCGAGCGAGGTCATGCCGAACATCAGCGCCATGCCCCAACCCAGCTGCGTCTTCCACACACGGCCGGCGGCATGCTCTGCGGAGGCAGTGGCAGTACTTGTGTCAACGCGCGGAGCGCTGCGTGCCAGCAGTATCCACGGCAGCAGGGCCGCCACCGACAGCAGCGACCACATGCCCAGCGAGACCCGCCAGTCGAACTGATCGGCGACGGGCACAGCAAGCAGTGCGGGCACCATCGTGCCGGCCTGCAGTACCGAGATATAGACCGTGCTCAGCGTGCCAACATGGTCGGCGAAGTAGCGCTTCACCAGCGGCGGCACGACCACGTTGCCCATGCCCATGCCGGCCAGCGCGATGGCAGAACCCAGCAGCAACATGCCGACATTGCCGGAGAACGCGCGCAGCAGCAGGCCGATGGTGGCCAGCACCATGGTCAGCACGGCGGTACGTTCCAGGCCGATGGCTCGGGTTATGCGGGGCGTGGCCAGGCCGAACACGGCGAAGGCGGCAGTCGGCATCATGCCGAGCACGCCGGTCATGGTGCTGCCGAAATCAAAGACGTGGCCGAGCCGGTCCAGCAGGGGCGTCAGCGAGGTAACCGCGCTGCGCAGGTTGGCCGAGACCAGCACGATGGCGACAAATGCCAGCAGGCGGCCCTTGAACAGGGGGTGCCGGATGAGGGAGGGGGCGGGCGTGGACATGGCTTACTCCGACGCGGTGGGTGGCGTCGCTTGAAACCCACCAAAAACAAAAGCCGACCAGAGGCCGGCTTTTGTCAAATTGGTCGGGGAGACAGGATTCGAACCTGCGACCTCTACGTCCCGAACGTAGCGCTCTACCAGACTGAGCTACACCCCGAAGGAGCCGCCTATGATAGCGGTGAACCTCGTGCCCTGCAAGTTATTTTGTTCAGCCAACGCTGCCTGCAGGGCGTGATGCGTTGACTTCCGACACCTGCGTGTCGGCGAATAAAAAGCCTGGACAACGTTGCCGTTGTTCCAGGCTAGTTTCGACCCTTGGTCGGGGAGACAGGATTCGAACCTGCGACCTCTACGTCCCGAACGTAGCGCTCTACCAGACTGAGCTACACCCCGCGAAGGGAGCCGGAAAGATACGCTCAGTCCGGCGTTTTGGCAATACCTTCACAGTGTTTTTCAGCGGTTTGCATCGATCTTGTTTGCTTCGCGCGCTTCAAACCACATGCCGTTGAGGATGGCGACCGTTGCAGCGAGGCCCGCACCCAGAATCCAGGCGAAATACCACATGAGTTGTCTCCTTTGATTGTCGTTGCGGATCAGTAGGCGTTCGGGTTTTCACCCATCTCTTCCAGCGTGGTCTTGCCCTTCATGACGCGGTACACCCAGGTGGTGTAAGCGATGATGATCGGCAGGAAGATCACGGTGGCCAGCAGCATCACCCACAGCGTCAGGTGGCTGGACGAGCCATCCCATACCGTCAGGCTGGAGCCCGGGCTGGTGGAGGAGGGCAGCAGGAACGGGAAGATCGCAAAGCCGACGGTGAGGATGATGCCGGCAATGGAAGCGCCCGAGGCAAGGAAAGCCAGGCCGCCACGGCGCTTGCGCAGCAGTACCGCACTGGCCAGCGCACCGAGCAGGCCCACCACCGGCGCCAGGATCGTGGCCGGCATCGTGCTGTAGTTGTGCAACCAGCCGCCCGCTTCCGAGAACTCGGCGGTCTTCAGCAGCGGATTGCTGGCACCGTCAGTCACGATCTGCGAGGTGATCTGGTAACCCGGCAGGCCGAAGGCAACCCAGGCACCGGCCAGGGCGAACAGCACGAACGAGGCAATGGCGGCGATGCTGCCGATTTTTGCCGAACGCTCGGCGACCGGGCCATTGGTCTTGAGTACCAGCATTGCCGCACCGTGCGAGACCAGCATTGCCACGCTGACCAGGCCGGCGAGCAGGGCAAACGGGGTCAGCAGGCCCAACAGGTTGCCGGTATAGAACACGCGCTGGGTGTCGTCGAAGTGATACGGCACGCCCAGCAACACGTTGCCGACTGCAACGCCCATGATCAGCGCCGGTATGAAGCCGCCGACAAACAGCGCCTTGTCCCAGTTGTTGCGCCAGCGCTGGGAAGGCAACTTGCTGCGGTACTTGAAGCCGACCGGGCGCAGGATCAGTGCGAACAGGATCAGGAACATCGCCAGATAGAACCCGGAGAAACTCACCGCATACAGCGGCGGCCAGGCGGCGAAGATCGCACCGCCACCGAGCACCAGCCACACCTGGTTGCCTTCCCAGACCGGGCCGATGGTGTTGATCACCAGCCGGCGTTCTTCATCGGTTTTGGCCACGAACGGCAGCAGGGTGCCAACGCCAAGGTCGAAGCCGTCCATTACCGCGAAGCCGATCAGCAGGATGCCCAGCAGCAGCCACCAGATCACGCGTAGCGTTGTGTAGTCCAGAAGAATGAATTCCATGAGTGTTCTCCTGCCTTATGCCTGGCCGTTGCCGGGGGCATTGGCGTGGTGGGTTGCGACGGCCGGGTGCTGCAGCGAGGGCAGGATTTCGTCCGGGCCCTTGCGGATGGCCTTGAGCATCAGCTTGATTTCGATCACCAGCAGCACCGTGTACAGCGCGGTGAAGCCGACCAGCGTTGCCAGGATTTCGTAGACGGCCAGCCCGGAAGCGGCATAGAAGGTCGGCAGCACACCATCAACGGCCCACGGCTGGCGGCCGTACTCGGCGATGAACCAACCGCATTCAATGGCGATCCACGGTGCCGGCAGTGACCACAGGGCCACCCGCAGGAAGGTGCGCTTGTGCTCGAAGTTGTTGCGGCACGAATAATAGAAGGCCAGCGCGAAGAAGCCGATCATGTAGATGCCGAGGCCGACCATGATGCGGAAGGTCCAGAACAGCGGGCCAACCGTGGGCACCGTGTCCAGCGCGGCCTGGGCAACCTGCTCAGGCGTGGCGTTCTCGATGTCGTCGCGGTAACGCTTCAGCAACAGGCCGTGGCCCAGATCCTGCCAATGACGGTCAAATATCTCGCGGGCTTCCACGTCGCTCTTGTCGGCGCGGATGCGCTCCAGTGCGGCGTAGGCGATCTGGCCACCCTTGACGCGGCCTTCGGCTTGCTTGACCAGGTCCAGGATGCCGGGGATCTCTTCATCCAGCGAACGCGTGGCGATCAGGCCCATCACGTACGGAATCTGCACCTCGAAGTCGTTGCGCTGTTCCTGCTGGTTCGGGATGCCGAAGGCAGTGAACGGTGCCGGTGCCGGGTGCGTGTGCCACATGCCCTCGATGGCGGCCAGCTTCATCTTCTGGTTTTCCGCCGTGGCATAGCCGGATTCATCGCCCAGCACGGCCACCGAGATCGATGCCAGCAGGCCGAAGGCCGACGCCACCGCGAACGAGCGGCGGGCAATTTCACGGTGCTTGCCGCGCAGCATGAAGAAGGCCGAGATGGACATCACGAACATCGCGCCAGCCACATAACCGGCCGAAACGGTGTGCACGAACTTGGCCTGGGCCACCGGGTTCAGCAGCACGGCGGCGAAATCCACCACTTCCATGCGCATCGTTTCCGGGTTGAACACCGCACCCACCGGGTACTGCATCCAGCCGTTGGCGATCAGGATCCACAGCGCCGACAGGTTGGTGCCCAGCGCCATCAGCCAGGTCACGGTCAGATGCTGCACCTTGGACAGGCGGCCCCAGCCGAAGAAGAACAGGCCAATGAAGGTGGCTTCCAGGAAGAACGCCATCAGGCCCTCGATGGCCAGCGGCGCACCGAAGATGTCACCCACATAGTGGCTGTAATAGGACCAGTTCATGCCGAACTGGAATTCCATCACGATGCCGGTACCCACGCCCATGGCGAAGTTGATGCCGAACAGCACGCCCCAGAACAGGGTCATCCGGCGCCAGACATCCTTGCCGGTCATCACATAGACGCTCTCCATGATCGCGATCATGAAAGAGAGCCCCAGCGTGAGCGGGACGAATATGAAGTGGTACATCGCGGTCAGCGCGAACTGTAGACGTGACAGTTCTACGACTGTTGAGTCGATCATGGCCTGGTTACCTCGTCGGAATTGGGCGTCATGGTGTGGCGGGGAGGGGTTCTATGGCAGCGATACTCCCTGTTCATCCCTGCCAATGCCTTGATCTGGATCAATGTGGGCTGGCTGTCGAACACCGATGGTGCGGGACCGGCAGGCGGGGTACGGCTTGCTTACAATCATGTAGTTCTCCTTCCCCTGAGTTATCAGTCTTGAGCGAAGTTCCACATCCCAATGCAGAGCAGCAGCAACGCCGCCAGCAACAGCAATGGCTGGCGAGCCTGGCATCCGGCGCCCGCTCGCAGCAGCGTTTGGCGGCCCTGGCCGTCTGTACGTCCGGTGCGCTGCTGATCGTCCAGGCGGGCGCGATTGCCTGGTTGATCCAGAGCATAGTCGTGGAACAACGCGATTGGGTACAGGTAGTTCACGGTTTCTGGGTATTGGCAGTAGTTCTACTGTTGCGCAGCCTGTTGGGCGGGGTGGCACAGGGCGCCGCCGGCAGGGTGGCCGACACCGCCAAGCTGGCCCTGCGCGAGCAGGTCTACCGGCGGCTGATGGCGCGCGGACCGCTGTGGCTGCGGCGTCAGCGCAGTGGTGAGCTGGGCGAGCTGCTGTTGTCACATGGCGACGCCATCGAGGGCTATTACGCCGGTTTCCAGCCGGTGCGGGTGGAAGTGGTGGTGGTGCCGGTGCTGATTGCGGTTGCCGTGGCCTATGTGGACTGGGTGGTGGCGCTGATCTTCATCTTCACGGCCCCGCTGGTACCGTTCTTCATGATGCTGGTCGGCTGGGGCGCGGAGGCCGCCGGCCGGGCCCAACTGGGCGAGCTGGCGCGCATGAGTGGCCACTTTGCCGACCGCATCAAGGGCTTGGGGCTGCTGCGCCTGTACGGGCGCGGCGAGGCCGAACTGGAAGGCGTTGCCGCCGCTGCCGATGGCGTGCGGGTGCGCACCATGAAGGTGCTGCGCATCGCTTTCCTGTCCTCGACCGTGCTGGAATTCTTCGCCTCGGTCAGCGTGGCGATGGTGGCGTTGTACCTGGGACTGAGTTATCTGGGCCTGATGTCGCTGCATTCGGTGGTGCCCACCTTGGGCACCGGCATGTTCTGCCTGCTGCTGGCACCGGAGTTCTATGCGCCGCTGCGGCGTCTGGCCGCGCATTACCACGACCGTGCCAATGCGCTGGCAGCAGCGGCCGAGGTCGAGCGCCTGCTTGCCGATGAGCAGGAGGCGGCCGTTGCCAATGTGGCCGTCGCCCCGCTTGTGGCGCCCGAACCGGCACAGCTGCACGCACCGCTGGTTGCGGTGCAGGCGGTTACGTTGCGGCCGCAAGGCGCGGCGCATGACGTGCTACGCGGGTTCTCGCTGGAGATCGCCGATGGGCAGCGGCTCGCGCTGGTTGGCCCCAGCGGCAGCGGCAAGAGCACCTTGCTGGAAGCATTGGCCGGCTGGCTGCCACCACGCGATGGCCGTATCGTGGTCCGCGATGGCGTGCGCATCGGCTACGCCGGGCAGCGGCCTTACCTGTTTCACGGCAGCATTGCCGACAACCTGCGCCTGGCCGACCCGGCAGTGAGCGCGGCGCGGCTGCAGGCGGTGGCCGAAGTGGCCCAGGTGATGCGTTTCGCCCAGCACCTGCCGCTGGGTCTGGATACGGTGATCGGCGAGCGCGGCTTCGGCCTGTCCGGCGGTGAAGCTCGGCGGATAGGCTTGGCGCGGCTGTTGCTGCTGGAGCCGGACCTGTTCTTGCTCGATGAGCCCACCGCCTTCCTTGATCCGCAGACCGAAGCCGATCTGCTGCAGGCCCTGGCCGCGCATACGCGGGGCCGCACGGTGCTGATGGCGACCCACAGTGTGGCTGCGATGCGTTGGGCGGACACCGTCATCGACCTGCAGGCCTTGCTGCAGCAGTCGCAGGGAGAGCGCGCATGAACAAGCCCCGGACGATGCGCGAGGTCTTCAAGCGCCACCGCTGGCGCCTGGCGTTGGCAACCCTGCTGCTGTTCACCACCATGTTGGCCGGGGTTGGCCTGCTCGGTCTGTCCGGCGGCTTCCTTACCGCCGCGGCGCTGGCTGGCGCCCTTGGCATGGGCAGCAGTTTCAACTTCTTCTCGCCGTCGGCCGGCATCCGCGCATTGACGATGGCGCGGATCGTGTCGCGCTACTTCGAAAAGCTGGTTGGCCACGACGCGACACTGCGCATCGCCCGCGACCTGCGTGTGTGGTTCTTCCAACGCGCACTGCCGTTGGCGCCCGCGCGCCTGGGCAGCAGCCGTACCGGCGAACTGCTGGCACGGCTGATCACCGACATCGGTGAAGTCGATGGTTTGATGGTGCGTGCCATCAGTCCCTTGCTCGCCTTGGCCGGCATTGCACTGGCAACGGTGCTGGCTGCGGGTCTAATTTATTGGCCGGCCGCGCTGCTGTTGCTGGTGCTTGCATTGCTGGTCGGCATCGGCGTGCCGGTGTTTGCGGTACGCCGTGGTGATGCGGTCGAGGCCACGCGCGCGCGTCAGCGCGCCAGCCTGCGCACGCTGGCGTTTGAAGGGCTGGAAGGCGTGGCCGACCTGACCGCGCTGGATGCGCGCGACGACTGGGTCCTGCGCGTGGACGCCGCGGCGCAGCAGCTGGCGCGCAGCGACCAACGCCGTCGGCGTCGGCTGATCGGCGGCAACGTGCTGCATTCGTCCATCGCCGGCCTCGGTTTGCTGGCGATGCTGTGGCTGGCCTTGTCGGCATTCCAGGCTGGCCAGGTGGAAGCGCCGTTCGCGGCTACGCTGGTATTCCTGACCGTTGCACTGCTGGAAGTGGCTGCAGGCAGCGGCATTGCCTGGCAGGCCTTGCAGTCGGCGCGGGTCGCCGGCAAGCGGCTGCGGCAGATCGTCGACCAGCCGCCTGCGGTGCAGGAGCCTGCGCAGCCGCGTGTGGTGCCGGAAGGTGCGGTTGCGGTGACATTCGAGCAGGTGGTGTTTGCCTGGCCGGGTGAAACACGGCGCTTGCTCGATGGTGTGGACCTGCAGCTGGCACCGGGTGATCGCATCGCGATCCGTGGTGACAGCGGTTGTGGCAAGACCACATTGTCCGCCCTGCTGCTGCGGCTGTGGGATCCGCAGCAGGGCAGCGTGCGCTTTGGTGGCATCGACCTGCGCGAGTTCGCACAGGATCAGTGGTATCGGCAGATTGCCTGGTTGCCACAGGGCGCACCGGTGTTTGCCGGCAGCATTGCCGAGAACCTGCGGCTTGGTGATCTACAGGCTAGTGACACTGCGCTATGGGACGTGCTGGCGCAGGTGCGTCTGCATGACTGGGCGCAGCAGCAAGGTGGGCTTGAGGCCTGGGTTGGCGAGAATGGCGCTACCATGTCGGCAGGCCAGGCGCGGCGTTTGGCCCTGGCGCGCGCCTTGCTGCGCAATGCGCCGATCATGGTGCTGGATGAGCCGACCGAAGGCCTGGATGTGGATACCGCGCATGCCTTGTTGATTGATTTTGCTGCGGCCGTTGGCCAGCGCAGCCTGTTGATGATCACCCACGACCCCTTGCCCGAGGGCGTGGTGCAGCGCGAGTATCGGCTGCAGCACGGACGTTTGAGTCAGCAGTAACCGGGGCAGGACGGGGCTGCCCGGTTTGGCCGCGCGATCAGCGCGGTCAACCGGTGGCGCGGCTCATCAGCGCGCTCTGCTGCGACGCCAACGCAGGAAACCGTAGGCCGCGATGCAGGCGACCGGCACGCTCACCAGCGGGCCGATCAGAAAGGCAAGGCCATCCTGCGCATCGCGGTGGCCGGTGACGTCCCAGACAAAGCGCAGGCCGAGCCAGGGCGCGAGCAGTCCGCCCAGCAGGGCTGCAATCACAACGGCAAGCCAGGCCCGCTGGCACACCCTGCTGGCGATCCAGCCGAACCCGATGCTGACGCCAGTTGTCACAAGCCAGAAGGTCATGGGGGTTGGGTTCCCGTGAGGTAGATGATGGATCAAGGAAGGAGGCCGTCGCTGGCACCTGCGCGCATCATTGCATTGGCTGCTGGGCAAAGGTGGTCCAGTTGGGGCCGGTCAACGGCTGCTGCCATCCACATAGGGACGCGACTGCAGGATGAGGATGTCGTTCCCCACTACCGCCCACTCGATATCCTGGTCGGCGCCGCCCAGCGCCTGCCTGGTGCGGCTGCCCACTGCGGCCAGGCGGGCGATCAGGCCATCGGTCAAGACCTGGCGTGAGCCGGCAATCGCCACCTCGCGCACGCCGCCGCTGGCATTGGCAACCAATTGGGTGTCCTCGGCGGAGCGGCTCAGGACCTGCACTGCCTTGGACCAGCTTGAGTACATCACCTGCTCGGCCTGCCGCTTGCCTTCCACCACGCGTATGCCGAGGCCGCGCTTGGCCGAGATGTAGGTGGTATGGCGATGCGCTGCATCGAAAGGATCGCGGGTGATCATCACCCCCGAGCTGTCCGACGGTGCTGCCACCTGCACCAGCACCGCCATGGCTACTGCGTCCTGGCCCAGGCCGGCGGCACTGCGTGCTTCATAGGCCTCGAAGTTGTAGACCGAGGCCCACACGGTCTGTACCGCACGCACCAGCGCGTCGGCGCCGACCACATTGGGCACGGTGGTATACAGGCCGGCACCGCTGAAATTCGGCAGGTCCTCGGAATTGGAGGAGCTGCGCACGAATACACCGCGCGCCTGCAGTTGGGTCTGCCACTGCGCTTGCAGGCTGCGTACCAGCGCTGGATCAGGTGTGGCATTGCCGATCTGTGCACGCAGCTCAGCCAGCGCGTCACGACGCACCTTGGTATCGGTGGCAAAGCCGGGGCGCTGCTGCAAGGTGGCCAAGCGTTCGCTGATCCGCAGCTGCTGCATCGCCTTCTGGTAGTGCGAGAAAGGAACGCAGAAGCCGTCAGGCACCCGCGCTGCTGGCGGCAGTGCGGACTTCAACGTGCCCAGGTTCGCTGCCTTTACGCCGCAGTGGCTGCTGTCCCTGGTGCGCAGGGCCGACAGGGGCTTGAGCGCGGTGACCGAGATGTCGGGGCGGGGCAAGTTGCGCGCGCTCGGCTGCACCGAACGCGATGGTGTACGCGTAGGGCGGGCAATCGGCCGCACGGTGTAATTGTTGTTGCTGACGTCCAGTTCCACCCACTGCCGATCGTATTTGCGAAGGGCAGCCTGCGCATCGCGGACGTAGACGTTGGGAATGCGCCAGCCCTTGGCCAGCAGATTGACGTGCGACAGCAGCGTTGATGGGCGTTGGGTGACCAGGCCGGCTACCGGCGGCAGCGCGATGGGAACCTCGTCCAGTACCACGATGTCCTGCGGCGAAAGATCCGTCGTCTGTTCGACCGAGCGGATGATGCGCAGGCGGCCTTGGGCGGTACCGGTGTTCAAGGGCAGGAAACGCTGTTCGCGCAGCAGCGCCTCCTGGGTAACAAAGGGCAGACCGGCAGTGCGTGCGGTCAGTTCGTGCAGCGTTGAATTGGTCTTGAAGCGGATGCCCTCGTAGAACGATGCACGCACCAGCTGGTCAGTCTGCCGCAACAAGGCCGGCGTGAGCTGATCACCTTCCCAGAATTCATAGGTATAGCCGGGCAGATCGCGCTGCCAGCTCAGCGTGCCAAACAGGAAGCGCCGCTGCGGGTCCTTGTACTGTGCATTGAGCGTGGCTTTGTCCAGCTGCGCGAGCAGCCGTTCGCGGCGCACGAAGGTTTCATGCAGGGAATAGCGCGGCGTGTTGATGTAGTAGATGCGCGCGGGATCGCGGCGGTCGATGGTGAAGATCAGGTGCGGCATTTCCAGCGCCGTGCCGGGGTTGTACACCCGTGCCAGACGCATGAAGTCATCACGGCTGCCAATGCGTGGCAGATGTGCCGGGGTCTGCGCGTTGTCAGTAGTGGGTGCGGCGGTGGCCGGCCGGTATTCGTAGGGCGAGGGCTTGCGGGCGGTTTGCGCCGGGGCCGTCGGGATCGTGCCCATCAGCAAGGCAGCCACAACAACAAGCTGCAGGGAAACAAGGCGGAAGATTGACTGCATGCGGGCTCGATCCATGATGCCGTGCTGGAATATCGGAGGCCGAATGATAATCCAGTAGCATCGGAACGAATGTGTGCGGCCTGCCTGCTGTATGAAAGCAGGGCGATTCCTGTTGTCCGGAGCGGGTCGGCTGGCAGGGAACGGCGGAACGATGGATGCCGGTGAGGACACGCCCGGCTATAGCGGTAGACCGCTGCTACGGATGACATGATTGCGACTGACCTGTCGCTGCAAGACCAAGCTAATCAGAGCGTACAGTTGCTGCAGCCCCGCTTCGCATTTTGCAACACGCCAAGCGGGGTGTCGGTAGCTGGCCGGCTTCCGTTTTCCGGTCGCCGACAGAGCACATCTTCAGGAGGCACTGGCCCAGACGACTACGCTGGCAATGATCAATAGCAGCGCAGCGGTGAACGAGATGGCGGGAAGCATCTGTCTGCCGGGCGGGAAACGGGGCTTGGAGGCGTACAGCGTTGGTGACGCCCATAGCGTTGCGGCCAACAGCATGAAGCCGGCGAAGCCAAGCCAACCGGAGAGGCCTGCGAACCTGCCGGGCGAGACGCAGGCCAGTACGGCCAGGCCGATGGGAAGATACGGTTTGGTGCAGAGTGTTACCGCATGTATGGAATTCGACACGTTGCAATATCTCCGCTTGTTCCAGCGGTGTGGTGCGATGCCTGCAGTTTGCCGGCGGGTAAGGCAGGCGCTGACTGTTCCGCGTTTCGCTTGGCCTTGTTCGGGTGCGAGCAATGAGGTTCGCACTATTGCGGCAGCGCTATCTTTCCACTTGCGATCAACACAATGGCGCCGATGTTGATTGCTACCGTCAGCCAGAACATGAACTGGAAGCTCTGCTTGCTGGTCTTGTGCCGGAACAGCCCTTGGCCGATCAGCGCACCGGGCCAGCCGCCGAGCAGGGAAAGCAGGTGCAAGGTGTTTTCCGGCACCCGCCGCTCGCCGCGCGCTGCAGCGCCTTTGTCATGCAGGTAGAAGCCCAGCGCAATGACACTCATGCCGAGCACGGCAAACAGCATCCAGTCCGGAAGAAGCTTTGCGATCCATAGCCCTGACAGGCCAAGAAGGGCACCCACGCCCAGACTGACATGCGGCAGGCGGGCAGTGGCTGTAGCGCGTTTCGGTGCAACGGCGGCCTTGCTGCCGGCGGCCGAACGTACTGCGATGGCGTTGAGGCGGCCGCGCTCATCGGTGCGCAATTGGTAATTGATCAGCATGCCATTGCTGGGCCGCTGCGAGCGTTGCTCGAAGGCTTTGATATGGACAAAGGCCCGCTCGCCACCGCCATTGGGCAGGACGAATCCGTAGCCCTTGTCGTCGTTCCATTCCTGCAGCCGGCCTTGGTAGCGCATCGGGTTCCACCCTGTTCGTTGCCGCCATTGCAACGCAAATGCGTGTGACTGTGAAGTGCCCAGCGCGCATCGTTGCTCGCGCCGGTATTGCGCAGCCTGTGTAGCGGGAGAGGCATCAATTTCGCGAGGCTGTAAAGACTTCCAGGCTGGGCGAGAGGCACTTGTAGGCGTGGCGTCAGCCGCGAAGCTTATGGTGTTGCGGGTTCTGGCATGTGTGGATCTGACGGAGTATTTGCTTCGCGGCTTACGCCGCCCCTACAAAAGCGGGTTTGCGGCGCCACCGGGTTTTTGGGGATTGGTTCGATGGATAGGAGGAGGCGGTTCAAGGTTCGTCGCGCACCCGCAGAAAGCGTGGAAAGCGGGGTAGGCCGTGCACGGTCAGGCCGTTGTATCGATAGGTCACGCGGCTGCCGATGGGCGGTGGGTGCGCGCGCTGGGCATCGCTCAGGCCACTGCCGATGCGGAACTGTTTGCCGCTGTCGCTGCGCATCAACAACGCGCCGACCAGGCCGGTGTACTTGCCCTTGCCGGGGGCATAGCCGATCACGTGCGCTTCGGCGTCTTCGTACAGTTTGAGTTTGAGCAGGCCAGTGCTGCGACCATTGCTGTAGGGATTGTCCTGATGGTGAAGCATCAGTCCTTCGCCATCGGCGCTTACCACCGCGCGCAGCTGGCGGTACAGACTTTCAGTATCCGGCACGCGTCGCTGTGCGATGGCGGACAGGTAGGGATTGGAGTGTGCGGCGATCATCCGCAGCAGCTGTGCTTGGCGCTCGGCGAAACCACCCGTGGCGTTGGGCAGGTCGAAGGCCATGAAGCGCAGCCTGCGCCATTGCGCGGCGTCGCCCGGACTACTGCGGATGAGCGCGCTGGTCGCTTCGAACTGGCCGCGCGCCATCCAGAGTTCGCCATCCAGGACCTGGCTGGGCCAGCCCTGGGTGAACCACGGTGGGGCCGTAACCCGGTGGCCCGCACGCGTCCACAGCACTTGCCCATCCCAGCGGGCGCGGACGCCATCGAGTTTTTCGCTGACAAGATAAAGCGATACATCCGGCCCGTCCTGCCACACCCCGGCCAGCATCAGCGGTGGTGGCTCAGCAGCCGCGGTATGGAACAACCCGCTCAGGCAAAGCAGCAGAAGCAGCAAGCGTGGCATGGCCGGCCTCCTGTTGTGGGAGGTTGCAGCGTGCAGCACCGCCACGGCAGGCATCTATTGGCGGGCGCCTGCCGTGGAGGTCGGCGCGGGTGCTACCCGGCTGTCGGTAGTGTCTGCAGGAACTGCGACACAGCCGGGCCGAAGCGCGTGTAATCGACCAGGAACGCGTCATGGCCCTGCGGTGAATCCATGCCAAGGAACTGTGCATCGGCACCGCCGGCACGCAGGCCGTCGGCGATCTGCTGTTGTTGTTCCACCGGGAACAGGATGTCGGTATTGGCGCCGATGGCGAGTGCGCGTTCAATACGGATTTTCGCCAACCCGGCGAGTACATCGCCGTTTGCGTATTCGGCCAGGTCGAACCAATCCATGGAGCGGCCGAGGTAGAGATAGCTGTTGGGATCGAAGTGGCGCACGAACCGGCGTGCATGGCCTTCCAGATAACTTTCCACCTGGAATTCCAGGCCGAACGGATCTTCATCGGTCTGGTCCGAATCCAGCCGTACGCGGCCGAAGCGGCCATCCCATTCCAGCGCCGAGCGATAGGTGATGACGCCGAGCTTGCGTGCCATGCGCATGCCCGATTCCGGGTAATGCAACTCATCGTAGTCGCCGTTGTTCCATGCCGGATCAAGGCGGATGGCTTCGCGCTGCAGCGATCGGATGGCGATGGAGAACGGCAGGGCACGGGCGCTGCCGGAAATATTGATGTGGGTGCGGGCAATGCCCGGGTGCTGCAGCAGCACCGCCAGGGCGGTCATGCCGCCCATCGAGTTGCCGATCAGGCAGGCCAGCTGTTTGATGCCCAGTGCGTGCACGACTTCGGCGGCGGCATTGGCCACGTCCTCGATGGACAACTCGGGGAAACCCAGGCGGTAGGTCTGGCCGGTGGCGGGATTGATCGAGGCCGGGCCAGTGGAGCCCTTGCAGCTGCCCAGCGAGTTGACACAGATGACGAACCAGCGATCGGTATCGATGGGTTTGCCCGGGCCGAGCATGGGTTCCCACCAGCCAGAGGCGGGATTGGCGGCGTTGCTGGCGGCGTGCGCATCGGGCGACAGGCCGGTGACGATCAGGATTGCATTGCTGGCATCGGCGGCCAGGCTGCCCCAGGTTTCGTAAGCGACGCGGGCGCCGACCAGGCTGCCACCGCGCTTCATCGGGAACGGGGACGACAGCGCGTGGAAGCGGCTGCCCTCGGGAATGAATTCAGTCATCTGCCAATTTTAGCGGGGATGCCGGACGCATCGTCGCACGGATGATAACCGCTGGTTATCTGGGTATTTCCTCGCGGCGATGCTGTGGCCATATCGCCTAGGGCGGGGCCCAGCTTTTGTGGGAGCGGCGTAAGCCGCGAAGCTTCGCGGCTTATGCCGCTCCCACAACGCTGCTTGCAGGGCGTTGCCTGTTGTGCCGAGTTCCCCGGGTGCGCTGTGCTTACCCGGGCTACGGGGCTGTGGCGATATCGGGCAGGGCGAGGCCCCGCTTTTGTAGGAGCGGCGTAAGCCGCGAAGCTAGCGCGCCAGTCAGGTGGCACTGGTGCCGTGTGCTTCGGCACGGCCAGCTTCGCGGCTTACGCCGCTCCTACAAACGCTGTTCCCGCAAAGCTGCCCGCTGGGCGTTATTGACCCAGCGTGATCGTCATGGGCTTATCGGCAGGCAGCTTGACCTTGACCGGTGCCGACTCGACGTCGCCTTCGCCGCGCATCGCGGTGCCGCTGGCGGACAGGCGGGCGAATACTTCCACCTCCTGCAGGGCCGACAGCTTCTGCGTCGGCATCGGGCTGTCGGCATCATCCAAGGTAACCGTCAGCGGCGCGCTTTGCGCCGGGTGGCGTTCGACCGCCACCGGCATCGGCGGACCGCCGGGGATGCGGGCGATGACGAACAGGGTTTCCTTACCGGAGGCCGCGCGCGCGGCCAATGCCGGCGCCAGGCTTACGGTTACGGTGATGCTATTGCCGCCGCCACTGGCAGGCGTGCTTGCCGCGGCGGTGGCATGGGCGGTGCTCGGGGTCTTGCCTCGGGCGATGTCGATCTGTTCCTGCAGTGCGCTGGCGGCAGCGGGTTCCAGCCGTGACAGCAGGCTTTCCCAGGTCTGCGCGGCCAGTTCGTTCTGGCCTTGCTGGCGTTGCACGATGCCGGTCAGCCAGATGGCGCGCTCGTTATCCGGCGCTATCTGTCGCGCGTGGACCAGCCACTGCTGTGCGGTGACGTCGAACAGGAAGGCGGGATTGGCCTGCGCGCGGGTCTGTGCGGCCTCGATCAGCAGCATCGGTTCATCCGGGGCCAGCTGCGCGGCGCGTTGGTAGGACGCGGCGGCATCGGCAACCTTGCCGATCTCCAGCTGCGAGCGGGCCAGCAACACCCAGCCATCCACACGCTCGGGGTTCTGTTCCAATGCGGCCTGCAGTTGGGCGATGCCTTCTTCGATGGTCTGCGGTGCAGCAGCGGCCTCGGCATGTGCCTGCAGCGCCGCCGGTGTGCCCAGCCACTGGTACAGGCCCAGCGTGGCGACCAGCGCCATGGCGACCAGACTTCCCCAGACGCGCCGCTTGCCGGCGCGCCACAGCGGCCACAGGGTGATGCCGGTTGCAAGCACGGCCAGCAGTCCTGCACCTGCCAGGAATCCAGCATTCACCATTCGCGTTCTTCCTGGCTGGTGTCGTCATTGGTGGCAACAGGCACCGCGCGGCCCCGGCGGCGTACATGCAGGACCAGCAACACCGCGCCGGCCAGCAACAGCAGGCCAGGCCCGAACCAGAGCAGCGCTGTGCTGGCTTCCAGCTGCGGGCGGTACAACACGAACTCGCCGTAACGCTCGACGAGGAACTGTTTGATCTGTGCGTCTGTGCGGCCTTCCTGCATCAGTTTGAGTACTTCGCGGCGCAGGTCGTGGGCGATCTGCGCGTTGGAATCGGCCAACGACTGGTTCTGGCATTGCACGCAACGCAGCTCCGCGGTCAGTGCGTGGAAACGCACTTCCTCGGCGCGGTCGCGGTAATGCAGCGGGCTGGGGTCGCCGGCCGGTTGTGCGCTGGCGGTGAACGCCAAGCACAGCCACAGCAACATGCCAGCCCAGGCTTTCATCGGGTGGCTCCAAAGTCGGGTGCGCCGCGCGACCCGCCCGCTGCCGCTTCGACTTTTTCCAATGCCGGAATCAGCTGCTGGTCCATGACTTCCTGGGTGATGGCGCCGCTGTACTTCCAGCGCACGATGCCGCTGCCGTCGACCAGGAAGGTTTCCGGCGCGGCGGCGATGCCCCAGTCCAGTGCGGTGCGGCCATCCTGGTCGGCCAGTACCACCATGTACGGGTTGCCCAGCTGCTCAAGCCAGCGCAGCGCTTCGCTGGGCTCGTCCTTCCAGTTGTAGCCGATCACGCGCACGCGCTTGGTTTCGGCAAAGCGGGTCAGGATGGGGTGTTCATCGCGGCAGGTCGGGCACCAGCTGCCCCAGACATTGAGCAGATAGGGCGCGCCGCGCAGTTGTTTGTCGGTGACGTGCACGCTGGGGTCGTGCAGCACCGGCAATGAAAACGCCGGTGCCGGCTTGTTGAGCAGGGCCGAGGGCAGGCTGTCGCGGTCCGGTTGGCCGGAGCGGCTGACGCCGTACAGCATCAAGCCCATCAGGCCGAGGAAGAACAGCACGCCAAGGACGATGGCGACCGGCGGCAACCGATGGGAGGAGTTGGGTGAGGGACTATTCATTTCGATTTCTCAGGCAGCCGACGGAAACGGCGGTCGACGGCGGTGATGAAACCGCCCAGCGCCATCAGCGCCGCGCCCAGCCAGATCCAGCGGACAAAAGGTTTGATCTGTACGCGCACGGCCCACGAGCCGTCGCCCAGTGATTCTCCCAGTGCTACGTAGATATCGCCACCCAGGGCGGGGTGGATGCCGGCTTCGGTCATCGGCTGGCCGCCACTGGCGTACATGCGTTTTTCCGGGTGCAGGCGGGTGATCAAGGTATCGCCGCGCAGCACCTGCAGGTGGCCACGGTCGGAGTGGTAATTGGGCCCGTCGGTCGCGTCCACGCCCTCGAACAGCAGCGTATAGCCGCCGGCATCGACGGTCTTGCCGGGCGCCAGGGCGACTTCGTGCTGCACATGCAGCGCTTCCACCAGCAACGCGCCGACCAGGAACACGGCAACGCCGAAGTGCGCGATCAGCATGCCCCAGGTCTCGGCATTGAGGCGGCCGCCCTTGCGCAGCCGGGTCCACAGGTAATAGCCGGTACCACCGGCCACCCATGCCGCACCGGCGATGCCGACGGCGGTCTTGAACTTGCCCTGCGGCGCCATCCACCAGCCGATGATGCCCAGCAGCACCGCCAGCCCGGCCCAGGGGGCGAGCAATGCCAGCGTGCGCAGGCCTTGTTCGCGCTGCCAACGGCTCAGCGGGCCGAATGGCAGCAAGACGATCATCGGCGCCATCAACACCAGGAACAGCGTGCCGAAATACGGCGGCCCCACCGATACCTTGCCCAGGTCGAGCGCGTCGGCCAGCAGCGGATACAAGGTGCCCAGCAGCACCATGGCACAGGCGCAGCTGAGCAGCAGGTTGTTGACCAGCAGCAGGCTTTCGCGCGAGTTGAGGGCGAAGGCGCGGCGCGGATCGGCACTGTTGCCGCCAATGCCGGGCGCGCGCAGCGCATACAGCAGCAGCGAGCCGCCGACGACGACGCCCAGGAAAATCAGGATGAACAGGCCGCGCGACGGATCGGCGGCAAACGAATGCACGCTGGTCAGCACGCCCGAGCGCACCAGAAAGGTGCCCAGCAGCGACAACGCGAACGCGGCGATGGCCAGCAACAAGGTCCAGCCGACAAACACGCCGCGTTTTTCAGTGGCCGCCTGCGAATGAAGCAGGGCTGCGCCTACCAGCCATGGCATGAAGCTGGCGTTCTCCACCGGGTCCCAGAACCACCAGCCACCCCAGCCCAGCTCGTAATAGGCCCACCAGCTGCCCAGGGCGATGCCGATGGTCAAAAAGCCCCATGCCGCGTTGGTCCATGGCCGGGTCCAGCGCAGCCAGCGCACGTCGATGCGGCCATCGATCAACGCGGCAATGGCGAAGGCGAACGGCACCGCGAAGCCGACGTAGCCCAGATACAGCAGCGGTGGATGGATGATCAGCCCCGGGTCCTGCAGCAGCGGGTTGAGGTCGTGGCCTTCAGACGGCGCCGGCAGCAGGCGTGCAAACGGGTTGGAGGTGAACAGCAGGAAGGCGAGGAAGCCCACACTGATCATGCCCATTACCGCCAGTACCCGCGCCACCACTTCCGACGGCAGCTGCCGTGAGAACTCGGCAACGGCGGCGGTCCACAGCGCCAGCACCAGCGACCACATCAGCAGCGAGCCTTCGTGCGCGCCCCATACCGCCGAGTAGCGGTAAATCATCGGCAGCAGCGAGTTGGAATTGTCGGCCACGTAGCGCAGCGAGAAATCCTGGCGCACGAAAGCGATGGTCAACACCACGAAGGCGGCCAGCACCATGGTCAGTTGCAGCATCGCTGCCGGCCGTGCTATCGCGGTGAGTGCGGGAATGCCGCGTTGGGCGCCGATCAGAGGCAGGACGCTTTGCAGCAGGGCCGCCAGCAGCGCGAGTATCAGTAATACCTGTCCGATTTCACCAAGCACTCAGGGCGTTCCCGTGGTTGGGGTGGCGGTCGGGACCTGATGCTTGTCGTGCGCCACGCCCATCTTGTCGGCCAGCTCCTTGGGCATATAGGTCTCGTCGTGCTTGGCCAGCACATCCTCGGCAACGAACACGCCGTTGGCCATGCGCCCGGTGGCGACCACGGCCTGGCCTTCGCGGAAAAGGTCCGGCAGGATGCGGTCGTAGGTTACCGGCAGCAACGCATCGCCATCGGTGACTTCGAAACGTGCCAGCAGGGCGCCGGGTTCGCGCTTGAACGAGCCTTTGGCCACCATGCCGCCGAGCCGGAAACGGGCGTCGGGCGTAACCTTGCCGGCTTTGACCTCGGCCGGGGTGTACAGATAGGCGATATTGCGTTGCAGGGCAGTGCTGACAAGAGCGACGGCGGCACCGGCCACCAGCACCACCAGCAATACCCATAGCAGGCGGCGGCGTTGGGTCGGGCTCATCGGCTCAGTTCCTCGTCAACGGCCGCAGCGCTGGCACGCTTGGCGCGGCTGAGACGCGCACGGGCCTCGCGCAGTTGCTGGCGGATCTGCAGGCGCGGCACGATGAAATCCCAGGCCAGCACAATGAAGAACACCGCGTAGGCCAGCGCCACATATTTGAAATAGCTCATGCCGATTTCTCCAGCCGTTCGCGCAGCCAGGCCTTGCCAACCTCGCGGCGCAGGTTGTCGGCGCGCGCACGCGCCAGCAGCGAGCCGGCGAACCAGAACTTGGTGGCCAGCACCATGATCCACAGCGGCAGGATCATGCTGCTGTCCATGCTGGATTCGCCGAACACGCGGATGGTCTGGCCCTGGTGCAGCGAGTTCCACCACACCACCGAGTAACGGATGATGGGCAGCATCACCACACCGACGAGGGCCAACAGGCCGGCCGCGCGCGCGGCGGCGCGGCGGTCATCGATGGCGGCGTACAGGCCCATCACCCCCAGGTACATGAACAGCAGGATCAGTTCGGTGGTCAGGCGCGGGTCCCAGTCCCACCAGGTGCCCCACATGGGCTTGCCCCAGATGCTGCCGGTGAGCAGGGTGATCAGGGTGAATGCGGCGCCGATGGGCGCGCAGGCCATGGCCAGGATTTCGCACAGCTTGATCCGCCAGATCAGCGCGATGGCGCTGTACAAGGCCATCAGCCCGAATACGAACAGGCTCATCCATGCCGACGGCACGTGGATATAAAGAATGCGGAAGCTATCGCCCTGCTGGTAGTCGGCCGGCACCACCGCCAATGCCTGCCACAGGCCGAAGCCGAACAGGGGCAGGGAGGCGATGTAACACCAGGTGGACCAACGGGCGGCGAAGGTATCGAAGTAAGGCGGGGAGCCCAGCTTGTGAAACCAACCTGCTAAACCTTTGAACATCCGCTCGCTCGCTGAGGAAGACGATGGCCGGGCCGCGATCTGCGGCCCGACCGGCTGGGCGGTGCGGGCTGCACCACCGTTGCTGTTTTCAGACTAGCGCAAGATACCCCAATTCCGGATATCGGCGGGGCGGGTTGGCTTACTTGAGGGTCACCGTGCCCTTCATCATCGTCGCGTGGCCGGGGAAGCTGCAGAAGAACGACAGCGGGGCGGCTGCAGCGGTGAGGCGGGCGACCGGGATCGAGACGGAGGTGGATTCGCCGCCACCGACCACCTTGCTGTGGGCGATGACGCGGGTGTCGCCGGCCTTGATGTAGTCCGCCGCCAGCCCGGCCTTCATGCCGTCGCTATCGATGCCTGCCATGTCCGTGGTTTTGGCCACCACCACGTTGTGGCCCATGACGTTCTTGGCCATCTTGCCGGCGTGCTTCAGATTGATGGTGAAGTTCGTGCAGCTCTTGGGCACGTCGATGTTGGTGGCATTGAACTTCATCGCATCGTTGCCTTCCAGGCTGACCGAACAGGTATCGGAGGCGTGCGCGGCAGATGCGCCGCCGATCAGCAGCAGGGCAAGGAAAATACGGGACTTCATGGGTAACTCCTTATCGGTGACTTCTTGAACAGGGCAGCGGGAACACGCCGCGCGGTGGCGGGTGGGGTTGGTTCTATTGCTTGAGCGATGAAAGCCAGGTGGATACCGCCTTGATGCTGTCCGCGTCCAGCCGCTGGCCGATGCCGTGCATGACCCGGCTGTTGCTGGAGGCGTCGACCGCATCATCATGGAACTGCTGCAGGCGGGTCTGCAGGTAGTCGTTCTGTTGCCCTCGCAGGGCCGGGTAGGCGGCATACGGCATGCGCCCGCTACGGTCGACAAAACCGGCCTGCGGGTTGCCGCGGCCGTCGACGCCGTGACAGCCCTGGCAGGGCGGAATGCCCTTGGGGGTGTCACCGCCCATGTAGATGGCCTGGCCCTGGCTGAGCAGGGCCGGGTCGAGGTCGATGGGTGGCGCATCGGCGGCAGGTGCCGGCACCGGCAGCCCGGCGTAGTAGGCCGACAGGTCGCGGATGTCCTGTTCTTCCAGCGGCGCGGCCATCGCGGTCATCGGTGACTCGGGCATGCGCCCGCTCTTGTAGGCATGCAGCGCCCAGTACAGATAGGCGGCTTTCTGCCCGGCAAGATTCGGAAAGGCCGGGGTGATGGCGATGCCGTCGCCGCCATGGCAGGCCGCGCAGACCTCGGATTTGCCCTTGCCGGCCGCCGCGTCACCGTTTGCGGCGTATGCGCTGCGCAGGTCGTAGCGAGGCGGAGGCTGTGGCGTTGTGGCGCTTTCGGCGGAAAGCGTGGCCGCAGGCGCGTCGGTACTTGCCGGCGGATCGGCTTGTGGGCTGGCCGCGAGCGCGGCGATCAACCAGAGCGCCTTCATAGGGCCACCTCGAACAGCATGCCGACCAGATTGACGTTGTAGCTGGACGGGCCGCCATCGGTATACACCCGATGGTCATAGACCAGGGTGTCCTCGAAGCCGAAGTAATGCCAGTCCGACAGATTGCCGCGCTCATAGGTATCAAACAGCCGCAGGCGCATGCGCTTGTTCAGCGGCAGCGACAGGCCGGCAGTCACCGAGTTGACCCGGTACACCATCACCGGATAGCTGCCGCTGGCCAGTGCTGCATTGGCCGGCGTGGTCAGGGCGCCGGGCGAGTTCATCCGGTAGCTGGTCGTGCCGCGCGAATAGGTCCAGTTCCAGGCAAGGTCCAGGGTGGCGCGGCCCAGCCGGCGGGTGAAGTTCAAACCGGCGTAGTGGTTGCGCTGTGCATCGTCCATCCACCAGCGATTGGCGTCCGGATAGGTCGGGCCGCCCAGTGCCGGGTCCGAGCCGGTGGCGTCGTTGACGTTGGCAAATACCAGGGTGGAGCGGTCCAGCCCATACCAGGCGCTGGCAGTGGTGTTGGGGTTGGGCTGCCACTCCCACTGCACGCTGCCGGCATAGGTGTCAAAACGTTGCCGGCCAATCTGCGCGTCATAGCGGTTGCGGTCGCCACGCACCGAGGTGTAGACGGTCATGTCATGCGGCAGGATGAAGGTGGCCATCAGGTCCAGCTTCTGCTGCGTGCGCGAGGCGATGTCGTATTTGCGCAGGTTGGATACCGTATGCGGGCTCAGCCCACCCGCGGGCTCGACAAATCCGGGCAGGGAACTGGAGAAGGTGAACTCGTAGGGGTCGTAGTAATACCTGCTGCCGCTGCGGTCGAGGTAGGAATAATTGGCTCGGAAGGTCAGCCACTCCAGGGCGCGGTTGTTCCAGCCGAACTTGAGCAGGTTGTCGTGGGTGGTGGCGACCTCGCGGTGGGCGCGTTCGATCGCAGTATAGGTATAGCTGGCCGACAAGGTGTTCTTGTTGCTGCTGCGGAAGTCGGCGCCGGTCGAGACCTCGCGCGTTTCCTTGTCCAGCGGCAGGTTGCGGATGCGGGTGAGCACCGAGGCGTTCGGGCCGCGATCCCAGACCCCCATTTCGCCAGGCACCACGCTGCCCTGCGCGCCGTTCTCGGCGATGTAGCCGTACTGGTCGGTGAGCGGGTTGTAGGCCCAGTAGCTGCCGCTGTAGTCCTCGCGCAGATAGCGTGCGGTATTGCGCCAGGTGACATCGTCATTGGGCATCAGCACCAGCCGTGCATCCACCTTCTGGTTGTTGATGGCCAGGCCGGCGCGCTTGCGCGACAGTGCATCGGTGGTGTTCCAGTTGGCACAGTCGTACATGAAGGGCGGTGCCAGCGCCTGCCCGAACTGGCCTTGGCAGTCCATTGGTGCCAGCAGCTTGTCGTTCTGGCGCATGGTGGTCAGTGCCAGGTTCACCGAGAAATCGCCATTCCAGGCCGGAAGCCTGCGGCCAAAGGTGGCACCGAGGCGGTGGTAGTCGTTCTCCGGTTCATAGGCGAACGAGCCCTGGGTCAGCGGCGGCGTATAGGCGCCGGCCACCGAATACAGACCGTACGGCACCTGGTAGTCATAGGAACTGTGCGCGTTGCGGAAGAACGAGCCGGTGTAGTTGAAATCGCTACGCCAGACATTGCCGACGAAGCGCATGCCGCCCATGAAGTTGAGCGTGCTGTCATCGATGGGGCGGGGGATCTCATAGACGCCGCCGTTGGCCGGGAACGGATAGTTGAAGAAGAACGGCCCGCCGAAGGGACGCGCGCCGCTGCGTTCTTCGTGGCTGAGGCTGGCATAGCCGGTCCAGCGCGGGTTGAGCAGGTAGTTGATGCTCACACCCACCTTGTCGCGCACCACGCTCAAAGTGCTGAGCGGCTGCACTGCGGAAATTGCCGCCACCTGCGCGGCGCTGCTTCCGGCTGCGCTGAGCCCGGGTTTGAGGGTCAGGTGCGCGCTGCCCACGCCATCCCAGATTGAACGTGCGTTGCCGCTGAGCACATTCGGCGTGCTGCGTGCGAACGCCTGCACCTTGTAGCGGCCCGCCTGCCCGAACACCGCGCGCAGGTACTGGTTGTCGCGGTCCAGGTGGCTCATGCGCACGTCCACGTAGCGCCCATCCTCGGCGCGTGCCAGGCTGAAGTTCGCCTGCAGGACGACGCCGTCGTCGGCATCGCGGAAGCGGCGCCAGTTGGTATTGCGCTCATCGCCACTGAGGTGCAGGTAGCCAAGCGCGACATTGCCCGACCAGGTCCAGCCGTTGTCGCCAACGGGTTTGGCAGCGGCCAGCTGTGGCGCACATCCATACAGAAAGCCGGTGGGCGTGCGCTTGGGTTCGGCACTCAGCCAGCTGTTGCCCTCCGGATCACAGCCATCCCAACCGATGCGGCCGCTGGGGTCCAGCCAGTTGCCGAACTGCAGGTCGACGCCGCCACCGCTGTCCTGGGCCTGTGCAAGGCCGGCAATCAAAGTCAGGGACAACAATGAGCAGCGGCAGTTACTAGAACGATTCCGTGTGCACATGCCGTTCTCCCTTTACTTGTGCAGACGTGGGCCGGAAGGATGGTTGGAGCCGTGTACCTGGGCGTGGCAGGTGATGCAGCCGCGTCCCATCAGGCGTTCATCAGCGGTCAGTCCGTTGCCGAGCGAGGACTCGGTCTGCAGGTCGTTGGGGTGGCGGGTATGAGAGTGGCATTGCTGGCACAGCATCGGGATCGGCGCCACCAGCAGGGCATGCTGGTTGGAGCCGTGTACCTGATGGCAGTTCAGGCAGCTCTCGCGCACCGGCGCATGCTCGAACAGGAATGGGCCGCGTTTTTCGGCGTGGCACTGGTAGCAGGTCTCGTTGACCGTATCGGTCTTGAGCAGGGTGGGGTTGAGCGTGCCATGCGGGTTGTGGCAATCCACACAGCTGATGGCGCCCTCTGGCAGCGGCATGTGCGAACGCCGGTTGAACTGCTGGCGGATGTCCTTGTGGCAGGTGGCGCAGGTTTCGCTGACCGACTGTTTGGCGGTCAGGCCTTCGGCGGAAAACTTGACCATCGGGTTGTGGCAGTCGCTGCACGACAGATCATTGCGCTGGTGCACCGAGCCCAGCCAGGCATCGCGTGGGCCGCCGGAATGGCAGCCCAGGCAGCTCTCGGTCTGGTTTGCCACCGGCGTGCCGCCATCGTGGGTATAGGCAATGATCGAACCCTTCTGGGTCGGGTTGGCGGCGTGTACGGAACCCGGCCCGTGGCAGGCCTCGCAGGTGGCGGTATTGGGATTGGCCGCCAACGCAACCTGCATGCCGGCGGCGTGTGCGGTATGTGCGAAGTTGTCGTTTTCCTTGCTGTGGCAGGCCGTGCAGACCTGCTGGCCGACGGCCTTGGCCTGCGGGTGGGCCTTGTTGCGCGCGGGGACGGCATCGGCGAAGCCAGGCGGGGCGTCGAATCCGTGCCCGGACTGGGTGGAAGCGAAGTGGGTTTCGGGAAGTTTGACCGCCTGCCCGCTGGCATCGGCTTTTACCGGGGCCAGCCAGGCGACGGAGACCAGAACAGCGGTTGCGACCAGTGCCAGCACTGCGAGATAGAACCGCACGATCCCCTCCTTTGTGTTGTCCCTGCCGATGGGTGGGAGACAACTGGGCAATCAGAACGTAATGTCGATTACGTCACGATTCTGTGAGGAGCCCGGGTACAGTTCAAGCTGCGCTGCAGCAAGCTGCCGTTCAGCTTCGCGGCAGGGCGCCGGCCATGAACAGGCGCACGGCTGCGCGTGCCTGTTGCTGCGCGCGCGGCAGATCGCTGCTGTCGATGCGGCCGTTGACCGAGCGCAGGATCAAGCCGCCGATCACCACCATGTAGAAAAAATGCGCGGCTTGGTCGGGGTCTTCGATGTGCATGCGGCCGGCAGCGGTTTCGCGGGTGAAGTAGTGGCTGAGCAGGATTTCCATTGGCGCTACACCGTGCGCCTGGAACCAGTCGCGCAGGCCGGGCTGGTTCATGCCCTCGGCAATGACCACCCGGTGACACGCAAGTCGAGTCGGCGAGAGGATTTCCTCTGCCATCTGCACGGCGGCTTCTTCCAGTGCTTGGGCGGGCGGCAACGGCGATTGCAGCAGGGTATCCAAGCTGCGCCCGAAGTCATTGATGCTCTGCTCCATCAAGGCGTGGATCAGCCCTTCCTTGTCGCCGAAGGCACGGTACAGCGTGGCCATCGAGCCGCCGGCACGCTTGACGATGTCGGCCAGGCGCGCAGCCTGGTAGCCCTTTTCGTTGAAGACGTCAGTGGCAGCGGCGAGGAATTTCTCAACCCGCAGTTCGCCGCGCCGCTGCAGTTCGACCACGGGGCGGGGCGGCAAGGTGGGCTTGGCTACGCTCGGGACTTCGGTGTGGGGCCGCTCAGCCATGGGCTAGGTTTGCTTTGTGAAGTCAATCTTAAGAATAGCGCTGTTTTGGCCCTCAGGAGTTGGCGATGCGGATTGCCGCCGCCGCCGTCAAAGGCGCAAGCACCGCGCTGACCAGCAGCCCGGCTGCCAGCATCAACAGGGCGCCGCTGGCATCGAAGCCCTGCGCCGCCGCCGCCACCGCGCCGGCGCCGAATACCAGCACCGGCACGTACAGCGGCAGCACCAGCAATGCCAGCAGGATGCCGGCCCGGCGCATGCCCACGGTCAAGGCGGCAACCACCGCGCCGAGCAGGCTCAGCAGGGGCGTGCCCAATGCCAATGCGGTGACCAGGACCGGCAGCTGTGCACGCGGCAGATGCATCAGTTCGGCCAGCAACGGGCTGACCAGCACCAGCGGGAAGGCGGTGGTCAGCCAGTGCGAGAACACCCGCACCGCCACCAGCCAGGCCAGCGGCACCGGTGACAGCAGCCATTGTTCCAGCGAACCATCCTCGGCATCGCTGCGGAACAGGGTGTCCAGCGACAGCAGGCCGGCCAGCAGGATCGCCAGCCAAAGCACGGCCGAGGCCACGCTCTGCAGCAACCTGGGCTCACCGCCCAGCGCCAGTGCGAACAGCGCCACCACCAGCACCGCGAACAGGATTGGCTGCGCGGCGTCGCCACGGCGGCGCCACAGCAGTTTCAGGTCGCGCGCCAGCAAGGCACGTGCGGCCGAGAGCAGGGTGGGCTGCGGACCGGACAGGCTCATGCGGCGTCCTCCTCGCTGCCGGCAGCGTGCAAGGTGAGCGTGCGGTTGCGCACCGGCGGTGCGGCATAGGCGCCATGCGTGGTCACCACCGCGGCGCCGCCGCTGCGCAGGTGCGCTGAAATCATCCGGTTGACCAGGTTGATCCCCTCCAGGTCGAGGTTGGCGTAGGGTTCGTCCAGCAGCCAGATCGGCGCCGGCGACAGCCAGATGCGGGCCAGCGAAAGACGCTTCTTCTGGCCGGCCGAGAGCTGCCGCACCAGCGTGTCCTCGTAACCGGCCAGGCCGACGATGGCCAGGGCGTTGCCCGGCATCTGCCGCGCCCGCCGGCCCTGCAGCCCGCACAGAAAGTGCAGGTTCTCCAGTGTGCCCAGGTCCTGCTTGAGCGCGGTGAGATGGCTCAGGTAAGCGATATAGCGCGAGCGGTCGGTGTTGCCTGCCGGGCGCGAGTCGATCTCGATCTGGCCTTCGTCCGCGCGCAGCAGGCCGGCCAGCACGCGCAGCAAGGTGGTCTTGCCGGCGCCGTTGCTCCCTTGCACCAGCAAGGCCTCGCCTGCGTCCACGTGCAGGTCCAGTGGCCCGAATACCGGATCGTCATTGCGGCTGAAGCGCAGGCCACGTGCACTGAGCAGCGGCGGGATGTTTGCAGTTTCAATCATCGGATCGGGCGCTTCCGTCCTTGGCAGGTGGCGCAGGCTGGGCAGCGCATCGGGGCGCGCAGTATAGCGCCGGGCCGACGCTGTCCCGCGCTGCCGGGGCACGCCAGGGCGGGCCGGCGATGCCGGCTTTGCGTACACTCGGGGTTTTCTCCCCCGGTGTGTACGTACCCATGCATCCGCAGACCAAGTTGCCCAAGGTGGGCACCACCATTTTCACCGTGATGTCGCAGCTGGCCGCCGAGCACGGCGCGGTCAATCTTGGCCAGGGCTTCCCTGATTTTTCAGCGCCGCAGCGCTTGATCGATGAAACCGCCAAGGCGATGCGCGATGGTTTGAACCAGTACGCCCCGATGACCGGGGTGGCGCCGCTGCGCCAGGCCATCGCGCAGAAGGCGCTGGATTGCTATGGCGCGCAGGTTGATGCGGACACCGAGATCACCGTCACTTCCGGCGGCACCGAGGCGATCTTCAATGCGATCCACGCGGTGGTGCGTGCCGGCGAGGAAGTCATCGTGCTGGACCCGGCCTATGACTGCTATGAGCCGGCAATTGATCTGGCCGGCGCGCGCGCTGTGCATGTGCCGCTGGACCCGCAGACTTTCGCGGTGGATTGGGACCGCGTGCGAGCGGCGATCACGCCGAAGACCCGCATGCTGATGGTCAATACGCCGCACAACCCGTCGGGGGCAATGTTGAATGCCGATGACATGCAGGCCCTGGCCGATGTGCTGCGTGGCACCGACATCTACCTGATCTCCGATGAAGTGTACGAACACATCATCTATGACGGCGCGCGGCATGAGTCGGCCCTGCGTTACCCAGAGCTGCGCGAGCGGGCGTTCGTGATCTCGAGCTTTGGCAAGACCTATCACTGCACCGGCTGGAAGATCGGCTACGCGATCGCGCCGCCGGCAATGACGGCCGAGTTCCGCAAGGTGCACCAGTACAACACCTTCACCACCTACAGCCCGGCACAGTACGGCTTTGCCGCGATGATCCGCGATGAGCCCGAGCACCACCTGGAACTGGGTGCGTTCTACCAGAGCAAGCGTGACCGCTTCCGCGAACAGTTGCTGACCACACGCTTGAAGCCGCTGCCGGTGCCGGGCGGCTACTTCCAACTGGTTGACTATTCGGCCATCAGCGATCTTCCGGACCATGAATTCGTGCGTTGGCTGACCATCGAGAAGGGCGTCACCGCCATTCCGTTGTCGCCGTTCTATGAAACTCCGCCGGCCGGGCAGCGCCTGGTGCGGCTGTGCTTTGCCAAGAACGATGCGACGCTGGATGCGGCTATCGAGCGCCTGCGGGCGCTTTGACAGCAGGCGCGCCGATGGACACTGGTCTGCTCGTTTTCGGTTTGGCGTTTGCCGCGTTTGTGCTTGCGGCTGTGGTCAAAGGCTACTTGTTCCTTGCCGTGGTCCAGCCGGGCCTGCAGACGCGCGGGGTGCCGGTGGACGAGGGTCGGTTGGCGTTTCGCGGCAGCGTCGGCCGCTACACCCGCGACTATCTGGCGCTGCTTGATGAGGTCGAGCAGCGCCAACCGCTCAATCGATGGATTGCGCGGCTGCAATGGGGGCTGCCGGTGCTGGGCGCGGCCATGGCGGCCGCCGCGTTTTTCTCTTCATGGCTTACAGGACGATGACGACAATGCAGGACCTGCGAATTTCCCTGGTGCAGGGCGACACCCGCTGGCACGACCCGGCCGGCAACCGCGCCTATTACGGCGCCTTGTTGGCGCCGCTCGCCGGCAGCACCGATCTGGTGATCCTGCCGGAGACGTTTACCAGCGGGTTCTCCAACGAGGCCATCGACCAGGCCGAAGACATGGAAGGCCCCACCGTTGCGTGGATCCTTGAACAGGCGCGCGCGCTGGATGCAGTGGTGACCGGTAGCGTGCAGCTGCGGGTGGACGGCAAGGTCTACAACCGCCTGCTGTGGGCAACACCCGAGGGCGAGCTGCACTATTACGACAAGCGCCATCTGTTCCGTTATGGCGGCGAGCACAAGCGCTATGCGGCCGGCAACGCGCGTCTGTGCGTGGAGTGGAAGGGCTGGCGGATCAATCCGCAGGTCTGCTACGACCTGCGTTTCCCGGTGTTCTGCCGCAACCGCTTCGATTTCGAACGGGCAGGGCAGCTGGATTTCGACCTGCAGATCTTCGTCGCCAACTGGCCGTCGGCCCGCGCCTATGCCTGGCAGACGCTGGCGCGGGCACGGGCGATTGAAAACCTGTGCTACGTGGCGGTGGTGAACCGGATTGGCGTGGACGGCAACGGTCTGCATTACTCCGGCGACAGCGCGGTGATCGATTTCCTTGGCCAACCCCAGCTGGAAATCCGCGAGCGTGAACAGGTAGTCACCACGACGGTCTCGGCACAAGCGCTGGCTGCGCATCGCGAACGTTTCCCGGCAATGCTCGATGCCGATGCGTTCACCCTGGGCGGCCCGGTAGTGCTTCGCTGAACGCTGGCCGCGCGCCATGCCTGACAGCTCTTTGCAATGTGCAGGAGGGCTGTCAGTCTCGGTGCCGGCTCCAATCAAGCAGAGGATGCGCGATGAAAAAGATGATGGCAGCAGCTGCCGTGCTGGTACTGGGTATCGCTCCGGCGGCGCAGGCAGCCGGCAATATCGATTGCGAATTGCACTACAACCTGTCGGGCTGGTCGGCGTTCTACAAAACCGCCAGTGGCACTGGCACGATCACCTGTGACAACGGCGCCAGTATTCCGGTCAAGATCACCGCCAAAGGCGGCGGCCTGACCGTGGGCCGCACCACCATCACCGACGGCCGTGGCCGCTTTACCGGTGCCTACACGCTCAACGACCTGCTGGGCACGTATGCCGCGGCAGAAGTCCATGCCAGTGCCTCGCGCGCCACCGATGCGCAGGCGATGACCAAGGGTGATGTTTCCCTGGCGCTGGCGGGAACCGGGCAGGGCTGGAGCCTGGGGATTGGCTTCGGCAAATTCGTGATCGAGCGCCGCTGATTTTCGGGCGACAAGGTCGGGCGCAAAGGCGCGCCGCTGCCTTCTCCCGCGTGCGGGAGAAGGTGGCCCAAATGGCGGGTGAGGGGAGCTTTCGCCTTTACTCGTCAGCCGCCACCGGGAACGCCTTGAGCGCAGCCCACACCAGTGGTTTAGCCCATTCGGGCACCTGTCCGAACTCTTCCTGGCTCACCGGGCACAGGATCCGGCCACGGTCCACTTCCAGTACCAGCAGGGGCTCAACCGCGCCGTCGGCGTCCGGCGGCCGGCTGTTGTCGTAAACGTGCAGCCTGGTCAGATGCGGCAGCAGCTCGATCAGATTCAGGCGTGAGCTGTCGTAGCGCTGGCGGATCTTGTCTTCCGGAATATCGTGGCCGCCGGCCGCCACCCGCTCGGCAACGCGCTGCAGGTGCAGCTCGATGCTGTCCAGGCCGCAGAACCATATTGTGACTTCGTGCTGCGCGCAGGCCTCATGCAACAGCTTGGGAATGGTGTTGGCACCGAGCGTGGTTTCGAACGCGTAGTCGCGGTTGGATTGCATTGCTTCACGCAGGCGGCGGGTACCTTCCTGCCAGGCGGTGGCATTGGCCTCGGCCAGCGGCCAGCCCTGTTCCACCAGTTGCCGGGTAAAGGCGTCAGGATTGAACCAGGTCGCGCCGTCGTGCTGCAGCATCATGCCCAGCAAAGAACTCTTGCCGGCGCCATTGACGCCGGCCAATACCAGGATCCGTGCCACCGGTCAGAGCGATTTGCCCGGGACGATCTTCAACCCCCGCCGGGCAGGGCGATCCAATGCCTTGGCCAGGGCCTTGCCGTCATCGAGCCCCGCGAGGTGGGTGTCGAATTCGGCCTGCAGTTGCTTGAGCGACTGCGCGCGCTGCGCTGCGACCGAGGCGCCTGAGGCCTGCGCGACCAGGCGCTGGTATTCCTCTGCAGACACCACTACTGCCTGCGGGTGGTTGTGGTTGGTGACCACCACTGCGCCGAGCCTGGCGACCTTGCGCATCAGCTCAGGCCAGCCCTTGGCCTTGACGTCGCTGGCGGGCGTCTTTTCAAGGTCCAGCAGGTTCAGAGAGAGGTCCATGGCGCTGTCCGTGTCTGGATGTTGGGAAAATATACCAAATTTCCCAATTTGGGAAATTAATGGGGCCGAACGCTTGGCCGTGATGGTCTGCTGATGGGCGCGCGCCTTGACCAAGGCGATGCAGCGCTGAGCGTTTAACGGCATTTGCTGCCCAGATGAATGACGTGGGTTGGGTCAACTGCAGGTGGTCGAGCATCTGCGCGGACCCTTAATTGTTGCAATCGTTAAAAATATTATCTGTCTTCAGAAAACTCTCGGCTTTTGGGGCTTTTCTTGTATCACCGGTGAGGTGGAGAAAAACATACTCGTTCGACAGCATGGGCGGCACGTATGTGGCGGACCTCTGCTGCCATGAGGTCGAAGTATTCGGCCTTGAAGTTGAAATTGATCAAAGAGGTCAACGAGTATGGATACGAATATCTCAGCAGATGGTGGTCGAGCCAGCGTCATGAAAACGGGCTGGCTCGCAGAAAGCGCATCTCAGGCAGCTCACGCTGCGGCTGGAATCGATGCTGCAAGTATTGATGTCTCCGCCATGGCCTATTCAAGCGGCACGCCGGTAATCGCAGCGGTGACGGATGACAAGGGATTCAACCAAGGTCTGGTCGAAAATGGCGGCAGGACCGATGACGGCCGGCCGACGCTTACCGGTACTACCGAAGCTGGCTCCATCGTGCACTTCTACAACAACAATCAGCTGATTGGCAGCACCGTAGCAGCGGCCAGCGGTGACTGGTCCTTTACTCCGCGCCTTCCGCTGGCCGACGGCCGGCACCCGTTGTCCATCATCGTGGAATATCCGGGCGGCGACATCAGTGAGGCTTCACCGCCGTACGTGATCATCGTCGACACGATTACGCCGGAGCTGCCCGCCATTGGCGCGGTTCTGGATGACAAGGGCCCGATCCAGGGTGCCATTGCAAATGGCGGAGTCACCGATGACGGCAAGCCAACCATAACGGGCAAGACGCTGCCTGGTGTTGTGGTGCACATCTACAATCGCGGTGAATTGATCGGCAACACCGAGGCGGATGGGAATGGCAACTGGTCATTCGTTCCCCGCTTGCCGTTGGCTGATGGAACGCATCAACTGGCCATTGCACATGAATATGCCAATGGCGACGTCAGTGATCTGTCCCAGCCCTATGTGATCATTGTCGACACGTCGACTTCCGGGGCGCCGGTCATAGGTGCGGTACTGGATGATCAAGGGTCGATCCAGGGTGCCGTTGCAAATGGAGGTTTCACCGACGATGGCCGACCAACGCTTACGGGCAGAGCGCACCCGGACGTAGTGGTTCATGTCTACAATCACCGCCAGTTGATTGGTAATGCCCAGGTCGACAGCAACGGGGATTGGAGCTTCGTTCCAAAACTGCCGTTGGCGAATGGCACGCACGAATTGACCATCATCCATGAGTATCCTGATGGCGATATCAGTCAGCTTTCTGAGCCTTACGTGATCATCGTTGACAGGGTCCTTCCTGCTGCGCCCGTGGTTGATGGCATCGTTGATGACGCAGGTCGCATCACCGGCTTGATCGGAAGCGAGGGTACTACCGATGATAACCGGCCGACCGTTGTTGGTACCGCCGAAGCTAATGCCACCGTCATCGTTCACGACAAGGGCAAGGAGATCGGCCGTACGGCAGTCGATGACCAGGGGAACTGGAGTTTCACGCCGGCTGCAGCATTGAAGAATGGTACGCATATCTTCACTTGCTGGGTAATGGATCGCGCAGGCAACCAGAGTGAGTTCCTATCTCCGCCATTTGAGTTCGAGGTTGATGCAAGCGCAGATCGCATCCGCATCTACAGTGCTGACGACAATGTCGGTGCTGACGTCGGTACCTTGCTGTCGGGAGATATCACCGACGACAGAACGCCGACATTGTCTGGGACAGCCAATGCGGATGGCATCGTCCGGATCTACGAGGGCGGCAAGCTGCTGGGTCAGGTGGTTGCCGACGAATTCGGTGATTGGGAGTTCACACCTGATGTCGCACTGAGTCTGGGTGTACACCAGTTCCAGGCGACGGTTACCCGGGAGTTCACCGGCGAAAGTGCGCTCAGCGCAGTGTTCAAGTTGACGGTGGAATCGGGTATGCGCGGTATCGAGAAAGCATCCGCTGATGTTGGTTTCGAGTTGTCGCAGGTGTTGGTGGAGACGGGTGAGGAGTTGTTTCCCTCTGCTCCGCAGGCCTCTGCTACTGCGCCTCAGAACCATGTGCCGTATTCCGGTTCGGATCTGTTGGGCCAGTACGAAGTCGTTCTTGAGGCTTACTGATCCTGATTGAAAGTCGCGGTGCGCCATTTGCCGCGACAATGAAAAAGCCCGGCGCATGGCGCCGGGCTTTTTTGTTTCATTTCGCTAAAACGACCAGGCGCGAGGCCTGGTCGTTGGCGAATCAGGCGCCGCGCGGACCGCGGTTGCCACCACCGCCGGGACGACCACCGCCACCCGGACGGCCTGCGCCGCCGGGGCGGTTGCCACCCGGGCGCGGGCCACCGGAGGGACGACCGCCGGGGCCACCCGGGCCACGGTTGCCGCCGCTCGGGCGATTGCCGGCCGGACGTGCGCCGTACGGGCTGAAGCCCGGGTTGGCGTGGTCGGACGGGAAGCTCGGGGCATTGCCCGGGTGACCGTAGGGGTGCTTGCGCTGGCCCTGGCCTTGACCCTGGCTTGCACCCTGGCCACCAGCACCCGGACGCCCCTGGCCGGGACCGCCACGGCCAGCACCCGGGGCGCCGCCCGGACGCGGCTTGCCGTAGGGACGGGCCTGGCCATCAGCGGCCGGGCCACGGCCCGGACCACGATTGCCGCCCGGGCCGCGTGCTGCGCCCGGACCTGCATTGCGGTGGCCGCTCGGGCCGGTGCTGACACCGTCCGGCACGTACCAGGTGCGGAATGCGGCCGGGTTGCCATCCGGCAAGCTGCGGTCGCCGGCGGGCTTGCGCTGCTTGAACGGCTTCTGCGACTGCTTGGCCGCGGCTTCGCCGCTGACCGTCAGGCCGCCCTTGAAACCGCCGCCGCTCTTGCCGCCACGGCCACGGCCGCCGCGGTCTTCGCGCAGGTTGTCGAAGCGGCGCAGTTCGCGGCCTTCGTCGGCGCTGTTGTGGCCGTTGACGTAAGCATTGCCACGGCCGCCTTCGCGCGACACGCGCAGGGTGGTCTTGACCGCCTTGCGCTGGCCGATCACCGGCTGCAGGGTCAGTGCCGACGGGGTGCCTTCTTCCAGCTTGAGCTGGGCGCGCAGCGCGTCGACCTGCTGGGTGGTCAGTTCCACCGACTTGCCGCGCATCAGTTCACGCGGCAACTCGATCTTGCCGTAGCGGGTGCGCTTCAGGCGGCTGACCTGGCAGCCCTGCGATTCCCATAGGCGGCGCACTTCGCGGTTGCGGCCTTCCTTGACGACCACGCGGAACCAGTCGTGCGAGTCGGTGCCGCCGATGCGCTCGACTTCGTCGAACTTGGCGCCGCCGTCTTCCAGCAGCACACCGCGGCCGAGGCGCTCGATGATTTCGTCGGAGACCTTCTCTTCGCCTTCCGGTGCGCGGACACGTACCACGTACTCGCGCTCGACTTCGAACGACGGGTGCATCATCGCGTTGGCGAGCTCACCGTCGGTAGTAGCCAGCAGCAGGCCGGTGGTGTTGATGTCCAGGCGGCCGATGGCGATCCAGCGTGCGCCTTTCAACGGCGGCAGCGCTTCGAATACGGTCGGCCGGCCTTCGGGATCGTCACGCGTGGTGACTTCGCCTTCGGGCTTGTTGTAGATCAGGACGCGCGACGGGTCGGTCAGGGCGCTGGCGACAAAGCTGCGACCATCAAGGTCGATCTTGTCGCCGCTCTTGACCGACATGCCGGTCTGCGCGACTTCGCCATTGACCTTGACCAGGCCGTCGGCGATGCGCTGCTCCAGCGCGCGGCGCGAGCCCAGGCCGGCTTGTGCCAGGACCTTGTGCAGGCGCTCTTCGAGCTTGGGCTGCTGTTCGGTGTCGGCTTCGCGCTTGAGCGAGAGCTTGTTCAACGAAGGTTTACGGGGGGTGTCACTCATCTGTTTGGCTCCGGCCGGCGTTTTCCGCGTCGGCCTCTGGTTCGGAATCGGCTACGTCAACAGCCACGGTCGTCGTCGCGACGGCGTTGTTTTCAGTTTGTTCCACTTCCGCCGCGCGCTCTCCCGGCGCGGCGTCGGGTTCGCCGGTGAGGGCGGTGTCGGATGCGGCCGCGTTCGAATCGGGGGATTCTGGCGTGGCTGCGGGTGTCGAATCGCTGTCGTTGGCGGCGTCCAGGCCCTGCGGCGAGGCGGCGCCGGCGGCGAGCGGGGCAGCTGGCTGGCCGTCGCCATCCAGCGGTAGTTGCGGTTCCAGGTCGCCGATGTCACGCAGTTCCGACAGCGGCGGCAGTTCGTCCAGGCGCTTGAGCCCGAAGTAGTCCAGGAAGCCCTTGGTGGTGCCGAACAGAGCCGGCTTGCCGGGGACGTCGCGGTGCCCGATGACCCGGATCCATTCGCGTTCTTCCAGTGCCTGGATGATGTTGCTGCTCACCGCCACGCCGCGTACCTGTTCGATCTCGCCACGGGTGATGGGCTGCCGGTAGGCAATCAGCGCCAGCGTTTCCAGGGTGGCGCGGGTGTAGCGGGTCTTGCGTTCGGTCCACAGCCGGGAGACCCAGCCATGCACTTCGCTGGTGATCTGGTAGCGGTAACCGGAGGCTACTTCGACCAGTTCGACGCCGCGTCCAGCACAGCCTTCGCGCAGCAGTTCCAGTGCCCGTTCGATGCTGCCCGGCGGAGCCGGTGCATCTTCCGGAAACAGGCCTTGCAGCTGCGCCAAGGTAACCGGCTGGCTGGAAGCGAGCAGGGCACCTTCGACGATACGGTTGATCAGCGGTTGATCCATGCGTTGGGTCGGTTGCTCAGGCAGGGGTGTCGGCATCATCGAACTCGCTGGAAAACTGCAGCGGTGCGTTGGTGTTGCCGGTGGCCAGGGACTTCACATAAATCGGGGCGAGCGGAGCTTCCTGCACGATATCGAGCAATTGCTCCTTGGCCAGTTCCAGTACCGCAAGGAAGGTGACCAGGACGCCGAGCTTGCCTTCTTCGGCGGTGAACAGACTTTCAAAACGGTAGAACTTGTCGCCTTCCAGCAGGCTGAGCACATCGCCCATGCGCTGCCGCACGCTCAGTGCCTCGCGTTTGATCGCGTGGCCGCTGAAAAGCTCGGCGCGCTTGAGTACATCGTGCAGCGCCAGCAGCATTTCCTTCAGTTCCACCGGCGGTGGCGTCTTGACCAGCACCCGCTCGGGCACGAAGGCGTGCGCCATGCTGGTGTCGCGGTCCTGCCGGGGCAGGCTGTCGATGTCCTCGGCGGCCTGCTTGAAACGTTCGTATTCCTGCAGCCGGCGTACCAGTTCGGCACGCGGATCTGCTTCTTCGCCTTCGATGCTGGGCGGGCGCGGCAACAGCATGCGCGACTTCACTTCAGCAAGAATGGCCGCCATCACCAGGTATTCGGCTGCCAGTTCAAAGCGCAGCTCCTGCATGACGTTGATGTATTCCACGTACTGCTTGGTGATCTCGGCGACCGGGATATCCAGGATGTCCAGGTTCTGCCGGCGGATCAGGTAAAGCAGCAGATCCAGCGGGCCCTCGAAGGCGTCGAGGATAACTTCCAATGCGTCCGGCGGGATGTACAGATCCTGTGGGATCTGCAGAACCGGCTGGCCATGCACCATCGCCAGCGGCATTTCCTGCTGCTGAGGTAAGGATTGCTGCGCTGGCGGGTTCGCGTCGTGCGCGAGTTCGGAAGTCATCAGGTCGACATTCGGGGGTATTGCGGGCCGTACACACCCCAGGTTCCCGCCCGGGAGGGTGTCAGCCCCTGTATTACGAGCTACTCGCGCTTGTTCGGCGCGTTTCCACACATAAACAACAAGGCGCGCCGCAGGATCAGCGGCAACGTCATTACGAGGAGGTCGTCTACGCGGTCCGGGAAGTGATGTGCTTCGGTGGTTGGGTGGCAGGTCTGGCCTGTCACCGCACCGAGCGGCTACTGGCCGGCTGCGTGCAATGGACTAAAGAGTAATCGCCAGAGCAGGCTGGTGTCCAGCATTGTGACGCTAGACTTGGCACCCTTCCATTCAGCAGACAAGCGGAGAAAGGCCAGTGTGGTACGTAATCGAGGGCTATGACGGTGAGGATGTGCTGGCGGCGCGGCTGGAGGCCCGGGCGGCTCATCTGGAGCGGCTGCAGACATTGCTTGGCCAGGGGAGGCTGCTTTTGGCCGGTCCTTGTCCTGCTATTGACGCGCAGGACCCCGGCCCGGCCGGCTTCAGCGGCAGCGTGGTGATCGCCAGCTTTGACGACCTGGCGGCCGCACGGGCCTGGGCCGAGGCCGACCCGTATGTGGCGGCGGGTGTGTACACGCGCGTGGAAGTGCGCCCGTTCCGCAAGGTGCTGCCATGAACCGGGTCGAGCGGATCCGGACCGCACTGCAGGCGGCATTCGCGCCGCAGGTGCTGGAGGTGCGTGACGACAGCCACCGCCATGCGGGCCACGTGGGCGCCAGCGACGGGCGCGGCCATTTCAAGGTGGTGGTGGTCAGCGAGGTGTTTGCCGGCAAGTTGCCGCTGGCCCGGCACCGTGCGGTCTATGCCGCGCTGGGCCAGATGATGGAAACGGACATCCATGCGCTGTCGATCAAAGCGTTGACCCCGCAGGAGAAGGCGGCACCGGCTGAACGGGCAGGCTAACTGCGGCGCTCCCGTCAGCGCTGGCAGGACAGGCGTTGTCCTGATGGGACATGGATACCTAACGAACTGTTTACAATTGCGATTGGAAACGCTTACAGTCCGCCTCACCCTGTATTGCGGAGGGTAGGGCGGTGGCGAAATCGGCAATCACGATCAAGGATGTCGCCCGCGAGGCGAACGTCTCCGTCGCCACGGTGTCCCGCGCCCTCAACGGCCACGACAATGTCGCCGCGCCGGTGCGCAAGCTGGTGCTGGAGGTCGCCAAGCGGCTGCGCTACAGCCCGCACGCGGCGGCGCGCAGCCTCAGCAGCCGGACGACCCAGACAGTCGGCGTAGTGCTTCCCGATCTGTACGGCGAATTCTTTTCCGAGCTGATGCGCGGCATCGATGGGGTGGCCAGTGCCCACCGCCGGCACCTGCTGGTGTCCAGCTACCACGGTGACCAGGCGCAGCAAGGGGCGGTGCTTCAGGCCATGCGTGGTCGCGTGGATGGCTTGCTCGTGCTGTCGCCCTACGCTGGCGACCCGGATTTTCTGATCGATAACCTGCCGCCTGCATTACCTACGGTGCTGATAAACACGCCGGTGGCTGAAGAGCACTATCCGGTTTTCAGTATCGATGACCGTGCCGGCGCACTCGCCATGACCCAATATCTGCTCGATACCGGATACCGACGCATCGCTTTCATTGCCGGGCCTGCGCACAACCACGATGCGCAGCTGCGCCTGCAGGGCTTCCGTGCGGCGATGGCGGCGTTCGACGGCAGCGTGGAAGCCATTGAACTGCCCGGCAACTTCGACGAAGCCTCTGGTCACCAGGCCGGGTTGGCCTTGCTGGCGCACCCGTCATTGCCCGATGCGGTGTTCGCCGCCAACGACATGATGGCCCTGGGGTGCCTGTATGCGTTCTCGCAGGCCGGGGTGAACGTGCCTGCGCAGGTGGCACTTGCCGGCTACGACGACATCCCCTTGGCACGCTTTGTTCACCCCGCGTTGACAACAATGCAGGTCAGCATCGCCGAGTTGGGCGAGCGGGCGATGCAGCAGCTTGTGCAGATGATCGATAGCGATCAGGCACAGGCGACGCCCGCCGTAACGCTGGTTCCAACCTTGGTCGTCCGCGATTCCACCCTCGCGGGCGTCGTTCCTGCACCCGGCGTTAGACCGGGGTAGCTCACACACACAACCCTTGCGGCTTCCCTGTCGCTGCCTTGGGAGAGGTAAAACATGAATAAAAAATCGAACAACGCGATGCCCCCACGCAAGCTGCTCAGCGGTGCACTTGCCGCGTGCCTGTTGCTGGGCGCCGCGCCCGCTTTCGCACAGAGCACCGGTGCCACCATCCGTGGCCAGGTGATGGCTGACTCGGCCCCCGCCGCGCAGGCCCAGATCACCGCCACCAACATCGCCACCGGCCTGGCCCGCAGCGTGCAGAGCACCGGCAACGGCAACTATTCACTCGCGGGTCTGCCGCCGGGCACCTACAAGGTGGACGTCACCGCCGGTGGCAAGAGCAGCAGCCAGAACATCACCGTGCAGGTCGGGCAGACCGCCACGGTCAACCTGGGCGTCGGCGGCGTGGCTGAAACCGGCGGCGGCTCGGCGACCACGCTGGATGCGGTGCAGGTAACGGCACAGGCGCCGATCGAGACCAAAACCTCGGAAATTGCCACCTACATCACCCCACAGCAGATCCAGGCCCTGCCGCAGGGCACGCGGAACTTCCTGGCATTCGCCGACACCGTGCCCGGCATGGTGTTCGAGCAGAACCCGTCCAACGGTTCCACCAAACTGCGTGGTGGCGTGCAGAGCGCCAACAACGTCAACGTCTACATCGATGGCGTGGGCCAGAAAAACTACGTCACCCAGGGTGGCATCACCGGCCAGGATGCCAGTCGCGGCAACCCGTTCCCGCAGTTGGCCATCGGCGAATACAAGGTCATCACCTCCAACTACAAGGCCGAGTACGACCAGATCAGCTCGGCCGCGGTGACCGCGGTGACCAAGTCCGGCACCAATGAGTTCAAGGGCTCGTTCTTCTGGGATTACACCAACCAGGATTGGCGCGAGCTGCGCGAGAGCGAGAAGAACGGCGTGGGCAAGACCCGTTCCGGTGAGAAGCAATACGGTGGCAGTTTTGGCGGCCCGATCGTGCAGGACCGCGCGCACTTCTTCGTCACCTACGAGGGCAAGGAATACAACGCGCCGCAGGACCTGAAACCGGGCGAAGGGCGCTTCCCCGACGACCTGCCGCAGGCCTGGCGCGACCAGCTCGGCGCCACTGCAACGCCGTTCAAGGAAGACCTGTATTTCGGCAAGCTGGATTGGTCGGTGAACGATGCCAACCTGCTTGAGTTCACCTACAAGCGCCGCGAAGAGAGTGAGATCGGCAACGTCGGCGGGCAGAGCGCGCGCAGCTACGGCACTGATACCGGCGTGACCGAGGACCGTTACGACCTGCGCTGGCAGTACTCCAACACCAACTGGCTAAGCGATTCGCACCTCACCTACGAGAAGGCGTTCTGGACCAAGGCGCCGGTCAACTACGGCAACGGCAGTGTGCTGACCGATGGCAGTGGCGACGACGGCAAGCAGATCTACCGCATCGGTGCCGGCGACGGTGGCCTGCAGGACAAGGGCCAGAAGGGCTGGTCGTTCCAGAACGACACCACGTTCTTCGGCTGGGAAGGGCACACGCTCAAGTTCGGCATCAAGTACAAGCAGGTGGACCTGGACACGATCGAACAGCAGCCCTACAACCCGCAGTTCTATTACGACATCAACCAGGGCGGCGACGCGCCGTACTTCGTGCGCTTCGGCAGCCCGGCAGTGGGCACCGGTGGCGGCGCGGTGACGTCCAAGAACAAGCAGTTCGGCATCTACATCCAGGACGACTGGGAAGTCACCGACCGCCTGACCTTGAACCTGGGCCTGCGCTGGGATTACGAAAAGACGCCGTCCTATCTGGATTACGCTACCGCACCGGACGTACTGGCCTCGCTGGCCAGCCAGGATCCGAAAGCCGGCGCTGGCCAGACCTATGCGCAGACGCTGGCGCTGGGCGGCATCGACATCAACCGCTATATCAGCACCGGCAACAACCGCAAGCCGTTCAAGGACGCGATCCAGCCGCGGCTGGGCTTCTCCTATGACCTGAGTGGCGATGAGCGGCTGGTGGTGTTCGGCGGTGTCGGCCGTTCCTACGACCGCAACCTGTTCGACTACCTGCAGCTTGAGCGCAGCAAGGCGTCCTTCCCGACCCGCCGTTTCAAGATCAACTCGCCGGGCCATGCCTGTGCGGTGGGCGGCGACTGCCTGGACTGGACCCCGCAGCTGCTTGACCGCGACTTCCTGATGTCGCTGGTCGATTCCAGCGAGGCCGGCCGCGAAGTGTGGATGTTCGACAACAAGCTGAAGACACCGTATTCCGACCAGTTCAGCCTTGGCATCCGCAGCAGCTTCAACATGGGCGGGCAGGACTGGAACAGTTCGGCCACCGTGCAGCACACCCGTTACAAGGACGGTCTGCTGATCTCACGTGGCAACCGCTATGCCGATGGCGGCGTTTTTGGCCCCGACGGCAGCCCGTGGAGTGCGCCAGGCCTGCCAGATCTGGGCGCGCTGATCGTTGCCACCAATGGCTTCGAATCCAGGAACACCGCCTTGCTGCTGAGCCTGGACAAGCCGTATTCCGCCGAAAGCCCGTGGAACCTCAACGTGGCTTATACGCTGACCGACGCCAAGCAGAACATCCATGAAAAGGACCCGGTATTCGGCTGGTATTTCCAGCAGGGCGGCTGGTTCGATGGCGCCTGGGCGCCGAAGCATCGCCTGGTTGTCAGTGGCTTCACGGACCTGCCGTGGGGCATGAGCGCGTCCGGCAAGCTGACCCTGGCCAGCAAGATCAAGCGCTGGGATATCGACGGCACCGACGCCTACGGTGGCTATGAGCGTCCGCACAGCTGGGAGCCGAGTGGCAGCCTTGGCTTCAAGCAGTTCGACATGTCGTTGACCAAGACCTGGGACACCGGCACCGATCTCAAGCTCAAGGTCCGCGCCGACCTGCTCAATGCCTTCAACTGGACCAACTGGGGCGGTTACGGCATCAATTGGAACACCGGCGTGGTCAGCAGCTGGGATCAGTACGCTACCCGTACTTTCAAGCTGTCATTTGGTCTGGATTGGTAAGTACCAAGCTCCCGGCCGCCGTATGCTAGGCGGCCGGGACGTTTCCTATAGGCGTTGCGCGTTCGCCACCTGAATGTGGTGCTATGTTTTCAAGATGGATGTCGCCTTGAGCAAGTCACGTACCCCGCAGTTGTTGGCCTGTGTTCTCGCCGGTATCGGGTTGGCGTTGTTGGGGGGCTGTGGCAAGGCGCCGGAACCGCCAATGCCGAAGGTATTGCCGCAGGTGATCCTGATCGAGGCGGACCTGCCGCCACGGCCGATGAAGCCGGACCTGCCGCCGTTGTTCGACGACATCGAGCGGCGAACCTTCCAGTTCTTCTGGGACACCACCAACGAGCAGAACGGGCTCACTCCCGACCGCTACCCGTCGCGTCCGTTCGCCAGCATCGCTTCGGTGGGCTTCGCGCTGACTTCCTATCCAATCGGTATCGAGAACGGCTGGGTCAGCCGCAACCAGGCGGTGGAACGCACGCTGCTGACGTTGCGGTTCTTCCGCGACCTGCCCAGCGGGCCGCAGCGTACCGGCAAGGCCGGTTACAAGGGTTTCTACTACCACTTCCTGGACATGCAGCAGGGCCGCCGCTATGACAGCTGGGTGGAACTGTCCAGCGTGGATACAGCGCTGTTGTTGATGGGCGTGCTGTTCGCGCAGAGCTACTACGACCAGGACGATCCGCGCGAGAAGGAGATCCGGCAGATTGCCGACACGCTGTACAAGCGTGTGGACTGGCAGTGGCTGCAACGCAACAAGCCGTTGGTCTCGATGGGATGGTTCCCGGAAAGCGGCTTCATCCAGCACGACTGGATGGGCTACAACGAAGCAATGATGTTGTACGTGCTGGCGCTGGGCTCGCCGACGCATCCGGTCGAGCCTGACACGTGGACGGTATGGTCGCGTACCTACGACAACGACTGGGGTGTTTACCAGGGCCAGGAATATCTGTCGTTCGGGCCGTTGTTTGGCCACCAGTACAGCCATGTCTGGATCGACTTCCGCGATATCCAGGACGCGTACATGCGCGAGCGCGGCATCGACTATTTCCTCAACAGCCGCCGCGCCACGCTTGCGCAACGCGAATACGCGATTGAAAACCCGATGCAGTGGAAGGATTACAGCGCCAATGTGTGGGGGCTCACCGCCGGTGACGGGCCGCAGAACACCACCCAGGAATACAAGGGTGAGCAACGCCAGTTCCGTCACTATTCGGCACGCGGTGCCGGCCTGCGCGAGAACTTCGACGACGGCACCATCGTGCCCTCGGCGGCGATTTCCTCACTGCCATACGCACCCGAGGTGGTGATCCCGGCCACGGTGGAGATGCACAAGCGCTACGGCGATTACCTGTATTCCAGCTACGGCTTCCTGGATTCGTTCAACCCCAGTTTCAGCTACGACATCCCGCTCAAGACCGGGCGGTTGATCCCCGAGCGCGGCTGGGTTGCCAGCGATTACATCGCCATCGACCAGGGCCCGATCCTGGCCGGCATCGCCAACTACCGCGACGAATTCGTGTGGGAGGTGATGAAAAAGAACCCCTACATCCGCAAGGGCCTGGAGCGGGCAGGGTTCACTGGTGGCTGGTTGGCGCCGGAAGACAGCTTCCAACCGCTGCAGAAGGACGAGCAGGCCGCATCGGCACGTGCCTCGGGCATTGCCGAATCGCGCGCTGCAGCGGCGGCCGAGCAGAAAGCGGCCAGCCAGCAGCCCGCCCCGCCAGCGGCGAAGAAACAGTGAAGCGCGGCCAATGATCCGCGCGCTGGCGGTGCTGATGGTGTTGCTGCTTGCCGGCTGCAGCAAGCCGGAGCAGGGCACCACCCTGCGGTTCTGGGCGATGGGCCGCGAGGCCGAAGTGGTCGGCGAGCTGGTGCGCGAGTTCGAGGCCGAAAACCCCGGCATCCATGTGGATGTGCAGAACATTCCATGGACGGCCGCGCATGAAAAACTGCTGACCGCCTATGCTGCCGATGGCTTGCCGGATGTCTGCCAGCTCGGCAATACCTGGATTGCCGAATTCGCCACCCTGCAGGCGCTGACCCCGCTGCAGCCGCTGGTGGATGCGTCCACCGGCATCGATCAACAGGATTACTTTGCCGGCATCTGGGATACCAATGTCGTCGACGGCGAGCTGGTCGGCATTCCCTGGTACGTGGATACGCGGCTGCTGTTCTACCGCAAGGATCTGCTGCGCAAGGCCGGCTACACGCAGCCGCCGCGCACCTGGGCCGAATGGGAGCAGATGAACGCGGCGCTGAAGAAGATCATGGGCGCGCGAGGCTATCCGGTGCTGATGCCCTTGAACGAGTTCGAGCCACAGCTCTCGTTCGCCCTGCAGCAGGAAGATACTTTGCTGCGCGATGCCAATACCCGTGGCAACTTCCGCAGCCCCGGTTTCCAGCGCACGCTGGCCTTCTACGACAACATGTTCGAGCAGGGCTGGGCGCCGAAGATGTCCGAGACCCAGATCTCCAACGTCTGGGACGAGTTCTTCCGCGGCTTCACCGCCTTCTATTTGTCCGGGCCGTGGAATATCCGTGAGTTCCGCCAGCGCCAACCGCCCGGTCTGGAAGGCGAGTGGGGCACGACCCCGCTGCCCGGTCCCGATGGTCCCGGCGCAGGCATTGCCGGCGGCACCAGCCTGGTGGTGTTCCGTTCCTCGCAGAAGAAGGAAGCGGCCTGGAAGCTGATCGAGTTCCTGTCGCGGCCCGAGATCCAGCAGCGCTTCTACACCATCATTGGTGACCTGCCGCCGCGTCGCAGCGCGTGGCGCTCGCCGGAATTGCAGAATGATCCCCTGACCGCCGCCTTCGCCGACCAGCTTGAGCGCGTCAAACCCACGCCCAAGGTGCTGGAATGGGAACGTATTGCCCAGCAGATGCGGGTGGTGACCGAGCAGGTGGTACGCGGCGGCTTGCCGCAGGACAAGGCGGTCGAGCAGTTGGACCAGCAGGTGGATGACATCCTCGCCAAGCGCCGTTGGATCGTCGAACAGCAGGCTGACGCAGCTGCGAAGGCGGCGCCATGAAGCGCGGCTCACTGGCTGGCTGGGTCTTCGCCGCGCCGGCGCTGATCGTGATTGGCGTGTTCTTTGGCCTGCCGGTTTTGTCGGCGCTGGCCTTGAGCCTGACCGACTTCGATCTCTACGCGCTGGCCGACCCGCACAACCTGCGTTTCAACGGCCTGGGCAATTACATCGACCTGCTGCAGACGCCGATGTTCTGGAAATCGCTCGGCAATACCGCCTACTTCGTGGTGGCTGGTGTGCCCTTGTCGATCGCGGTTTCGCTGGGTGCTGCATTGTTGCTCAACGCCCCGGCGGCGCGCTTCAAGGCGCTGTTCCGCACCGCGCTGTTTGCGCCGGTGGTGACCACGCTGGTGGCGGTGGCGGTGATCTGGCGCTATCTGTTCCATACCCGCTACGGCATGGTGAACTGGGGGCTGGGCCAGATCGGCATCAATCCCATTGATTGGCTGGGTGATACGAACTGGGCGATGCCAACCATCATTGGTTTCGCGGTGTGGAAGAACTTCGGCTACAACATGGTGATCTTCCTGGCCGGGCTGCAGGCCATTCCCAAAGACCTTTACGAGGCGGCACGTATTGACGGCGCCTCGCGTTGGCAGCAGTTCCTGCATATCACCTTGCCGATGCTGGGGCCGGTGCTGCTGGTGGTCGGCGTGATTACCGTGTCCGGTTATTTCCAGCTGTTCGCCGAGCCCTATGTGATGACCCGTGGCGATCCGCTGCAGAGCACGGTGAGCGTGCTGTATTTCATGTTCGAGGAAGGCTTCAAGTGGTGGAACCTGGGGCGTGCCTCGGCCGTGGCCTTCCTGCTGTTCCTGATCATCCTGGCGGTGACCACGTTGATGTTGCGCTTCGGCAAACGCAGGGAGCTGGTATGAGTGGCGTTGCGGGCAGCCGGGAAATCGGCCAATCGCGTTGGCATGCGTGGTGGGTGAACGGCGGGCTGTTGCTGCTGGCGCTGATCAGCCTAGCACCGTTGGCATGGATGCTGTCGGTGTCGTTCATGCCCAGTGGGCAGGCGTCGCAGTTTCCGCCGCCGCTGTTGCCGGCGCATACCACGCTGGCCAACTACCAGGCCTTGTTCGCGCGTACCGGCATGGGCAACAACTTCGTCAACAGCCTGCTGGTATCGGTTGCGATCACCTTGGGCTCGTTGCTGTTCAATACGCTGGCCGGCTATGCCTTTGCCAAGCTGCGTTTTGCCGGCCGTGAGCGCCTGTTCCAGATGCTGCTGGCGGCGCTGGTGATCCCGGCGCAGGTGGCGATGCTGCCGTTGTTCCTGTTGATGAAACAGATGGGGCTGGTGAACACCTTCGGCGGCGTGGTGATCCCCGCCTTGGCCAGCGTGTTCGGCATCTTCCTGGTGCGCCAGTACGCGCGCTCGATTCCGGATGAACTGCTGGAAGCGGCGCGTATCGACGGCGCCAGCGAGGCGCGCATCTTCTTCCAGATCGTGCTGCCGATGCTCAAGCCGGTGCTGGTGACCTTGGCGATCTTCACCTTCATGGGCGCATGGAACGATTTCATGTGGCCCTTGATCGTGCTGACCGACCAGGAGCACTACACCTTGCCGGTGGCGCTGGCCAGCCTGTCGCGAGAGCACATCATGGACGTGGAAATGATGATGGCTGGCGCGGTGGTCACGGTGTTGCCGGTACTGCTGTTGTTTCTGGTGCTGCAGCGCTACTACATCCAGGGGCTGCTGCTGGGCAGCGTCAAGGGCTGAGGCCAGAGCAAACGAAAGGTGGCGATGATGCTGGCTTTCCATGCGTAACATACCGCCGCGCATGGCGGTGATCTTTGCGAAAATCCGGCAGCTGCTGCCGGTGATGAATCAGGATTCTGGTGATGAAAATGCGTACTGTGATCGGCCTGTTGTTCTTGCTTCTGGCGTGGATGCAGCCGGCCAGCGCAGCCGTGCTGGCCAAGTTTGACGATATCGCCGCCTGGCAGCTGATCACCTCGCCGCAGGTCAGTGGTTCCCTGCGTCCGGTTGCCGGCAACACTGGCCGCGCGCTGTGTCTGGACTACGACTTCCACGAAGTGTCCGGCTATGTCGGTATCCGCCGCCCGCTGGACGTGACCTGGCCCGAGAACTACCAGCTGTCCTTCGACCTGCGCGGTGATTCGCCGGCCAATGATCTGCAGTTCAAGCTGGTTGATGCCAGCGGCGACAATGTCTGGTGGGTCAACCGCCCGGGTTTCAATTTCCCCAAGAACTGGACCCGCATCAGCTACCGCAAGCGGCATATCGAAAAGGCCTGGGGGCCGGACCAGGACAAGACCCTGCGTCGCAGCGCGGCGGTGGAATTTACCATCTACAGCAAGGTGGGCGGCCGCGGCACGGTGTGCTTCGACCAGCTGACCCTGCAGCCCCTGCCCAAGGAGGACAACTCGGCGCTGACCACCACGGTGATCGCCGATACCGCGCCCGCGCTGCAGCAGCGTATTGCCGATGGCAAGCCGGATACCTTGTGGATCAGCGGCGGGGTGAAGCAGCAGACCGTGAGCCTGGATCTGGGCAAGGTGCGTGAATTTGGCGGCGCCGTGGTGCAGTGGGCGCCAGGCCTGGAAGCCAGCCGCTACGTGGTGCGTTCGTCCATCGATGGCCGTGACTGGAAGACCCTGCGCGAAGTCAGCAGCGGCGCTGGCGGCAAGGACTGGCTGGCGTTGCCGGAGACCGAGGCGCGCTATCTGCGCTTTGACCTGGTCGACGGACCCAACTGGCGTTATGGCATCCGCGACATCAGCCTCAAGCCGCTGTCATTCGCGACCACGCCGAATGATTTCATCCGCTCGGTTGCCGCAGACCTGCCGCGCGGCAGCTTGCCGCGTGGCTTCAGCGGCGAGCAGCCGTACTGGACGATCCTGGGCCTGGATGGTGGCCGCGAGCAGGGCCTGATCAGCGAGGACGGCGCACTGGAAGCGGCGAAGGGCGGTTTCAGCATCGAGCCGTTCGTGGTGCTCGACGGCAAGGTGATCGGCTGGGCCGAGGTGAAAACCACCCAGACCCTGCTCGACGGCTATCTGCCGATGCCGACGGTGGGCTGGCAACACGAGCGCTTCGGCTTGAATGTCGGCGGCTTCGTGCAGGGCCGGCCGGAGCAGGCGCAGCTGGTGGCGCGCTACGAGCTGCGCAATACCGACAAGGTTGCGCATGAGTACCGCTTGGCGCTGGCGGTGCGGCCGTTCCAGGTCAACCCGCCCAGCCAGTTCCTCAATACTGTCGGCGGTGTCAGCCGCATCGACAACCTGGCCGTGCAGCCGGCGCAGGTCAGCGTCAACGGCCAGCCACGCGTGTATGCAACGGCGCCGGCCGATGCGGTTTTCGCCAGCAGCTTCGACAGCAAGCTGGACGTCACCCACTTGGCCGACAAGACCTTGCCGGGCATGCAGGAAGTCCGCGACGTCACCGGTCTGGCCTCCGGTGCGCTGGTCTACACCTGGAAGCTGGAACCGGGCCAGCGCCGCGAGGTGGTGCTGGTTTTGCCGCAGACCGGCAACTGGCAGATGCCGGCCAAGTTCGACGCCGACAAGGCGCAGCAGCAGGTCGCCGCGATGTGGCGGCAGAAGCTGGACCAGCTCAAGCTGCGGGTGCCGGAAGCGGGCCAGCCCCTGGCCAATACGCTGCGTACCGCATTGGCGCATATGTTGATTTCGCGGGTGGGGCCGAGTCTGCAACCGGGCACGCGTTCCTATGCGCGCAGCTGGATCCGCGATGGCGCGATGATCTCCGAAGGCCTGCTGCGGATGGGCCGGGCCGATGCGGTGCGCCAGTACGTGGATTGGTATGCGCCGTACCAGTTCGAAAGCGGCATGGTGCCGTGCTGCGTGGATGCGCGTGGCAGCGATCCGGTGCCGGAGAACGACAGCCACGGCGAGCTGATCTACACCATCGCCGAATACTGGCGGCACACCGGTGACAGCGCGTTCCTGCAGCAGATGTGGCCGCATGTGCAGAAGGCCTGGAGCTATATGGAACAACTGCGGCTGAGCGAACGCACCGAGGAAAACCGGGCGCGCCATGCCGGCTTCTACGGCATGATGCCGGCCTCGATCAGCCACGAAGGCTATTCGGCCAAGCCGGTGCATTCGTACTGGGACAACTTCTGGGCGCTGCGTGGCTACAAGGATGCCGCCGACATGGCCGCCGCCCTGGGGCTGGAGGCCGAAGCGGCGAGCATGGCGGCATCGCGCGATCAGTTCCGCCAGGACCTGGATGATTCGCTACGCGCAGCGATGGCTGCGCACGGTATCGATTACCTGCCTGGCTCGGTGGAGCTGGGTGACTTCGACGCCACCTCCACCACCATCGCGCTGGCGCCCGGTGGCGAGCAGGCCCGGTTGCCGCAGCCGGCGTTGGACAACACCTTCGAGCGCTACTGGCAGAACTTCGTGGAGCGGCGCGACGGCAAGCGCCAATGGAAGGATTACACGCCGTACGAGTGGCGCAACGTCAGCGCATTCGTGCGCCTGGGCTGGCGCGCGCGGGCCTGGGAGGCCACCGGGTTCTTCTTCAAGGACCGGGCGCCGCCGGCCTGGAACCAATGGGCCGAGGTTGTCTCATCGACACCGCGGCAGCCGTTCTTTGTCGGTGACCTGCCGCATGCGTGGGTGGCGTCGGATTTCGTCCGCTCGGCGCTGGACATGTTTGCCTACGAGCGCGACGTGGATGGGCCGCTCGTGCTGGCCGCGGGTGTGCCCAGTGCCTGGCTGACCGGCAAGGGCATTGCCATCGAGGACTTGAACACCTCGCATGGCAAGCTGAGTTACTCGCTGCAACGCAGTGACAAGCAGCTCACCCTGCAGGTGTCGGAGGGGCTGCAACTGCCAGCGGCCGGGCTGCTGTTGCCCTGGCCTTACGAGGGCACGCCGGGTGAGGCGACCATCAATGGCGAGCCTGCGCAATGGCTGGGCAATGAGCTGCACATCAGCAGCTTGCCGGCGAAAGTGGAGATCGAGATTCCAGCCGAGCTGCGCCGCAGCGAGCGCGGCAAGCGCTGAGTGATAAAAACTGCGCCTCGAATACCGAGGCGCAGGCCAGTCGACGAGAGGGAGAGGAAGAGCTTCCGTCGGATCTGAAAAAAACGGGATACCAGGTTGTGGGAGCGGCGTAAGCCGCGAAGCTGATGATGCTGCAGCCGCGGCAAGGCAAGGCCGTGCTCGACAGAGACAGGTGGTTTTGTCGCTGTCGGCTTCGCAGCTGACGCCGCTCGTACTAGCGTGCAGAACGCAGTTGTAGGAGCAGCGTTAGCCGCGAAGCTGATGGTGGGCGCGGGCTACGCATCACCAGCACCAACTTCCACATCGCTGCCTTGGCAAGCGGATGGAGGTGGTTTGGTTGTTGCCGGCTTCGCGGCTTACGCCGCTCCCACAAAAAAAGCGCGATAGGTCAGCCGGCGCGGGCCTGCTTGACGATGGCCGCGGCGGCCGCAGCGGACTTCTTCACTTCGTCCCACTGGCCGTTGCGGATCCAGCTGTCCTGCACCATCCACGAGCCACCAATGCAGACCACGTTCTTCTGCGCCAGGTAGTCGCCTGCGGTGGCCTCGGTGATGCCGCCGGTGGGGCAGAGCTTGAGCTCCGGGATGGGGCCGGCAACGCCCTTGATCATCGCCAAGCCGCCAACGGCGGTGGCTGGGAACAACTTGCAGATGCGGAAGCCGCGGGCAACCAGTTCCAGCAGTTCGGTCGGTGAAGCGGCGCCCGGAACCACCGGCAACGGTGCGGCAGCCAGGGCATCGGCCATATGCGCCGGCGTGCCCGGGGTAACAATGAAGTCGGCACCGGCATCGATCGAGCGCTGCATCTGCTCGACAGTCAGCACGGTGCCGGCACCCACCACCACATCCGGCAGTTCGCGCTTGAGCATGGCCAGCGCTTCCATCGCCACCGGCGTGCGCAGGGTCAGCTCTATCGCCGGCAAGCCGCCTTCGAGCAGCGCTGCGCTGACGGCGCGCGCCTGTTCCAGAGTGTGCACGGTAACTACCGGCAGGATGCCGGCGGCAGTCAACAGCTGCTCGGCGCGGTCCTGATATTGGCTAATGCTCATGGTGTCCTCATCAATGATCTGTTGCGGGTGCAGGCGCCTCAGGCGTCCTTGGCTTCGTGCGGTGCGGCGGCTGCGGCATGGTCATGGCCAAGTTCGTACTCGGCGTCGTATTCCCACAGGCTACCGTCCGGTCGTGCCGGGCCACAGGAGATCGAGATGGCACCCTGATCGGCCGGCCCAACAATGCGGCGGTTCATCGCGAACAGGTTGCGGCCCATGTCCGAGCCGGCCGGTGCGGTGTTGGCGGCAATGCCACGGGCTGCCCATTCGGCGGCGTCAACCAACACTTCCAGTGTGCCGGCTTCGCCGTCCAGACGGATGATGTCGCCTTCGCGGATGCGCGCGATGGGGCCGCCACGCGCCGCTTCCGGGGTGACGTGGATGGCGGCCGGGATCTTGCCGGAAGCGCCGGACAGGCGGCCGTCGGTCACCAGTGCAACGCGTCGGCCCTGGTTCTGCAGCAGGCCCAGCAGCGGCGCCAGCGAGTGCAGTTCCGGCATGCCATTGGAGCGGGGGCCCTGGTAGCGGACCACCGCGACGAAATCCTGCGGCAACGCACCGGCGGCATGCAGCTTGTTCAGGATCTGCGGTGCATCGACCACCACCGCTGGCGCTTCGATGCTGCGGTACTGCGGCTTGACTGCCGACAGCTTGATCAGCGAGCGGCCGATATTGCCGCGCAGCAGGCGCAGGCCACCTTGCGCCTCGAACGGGTTGGAGGCCGGGCGTACCACTTCCTCATCGCCGCTGACCGCAGCGGCCGGCACATAGCTGACGTTGCCGTCGGTGAGGCGCGGCTCCTGCGCAAAGGCGCGCATGCCGCCCTCGGCAATGGTGGTGGCATCGGCGTGCATCAGTCCGGCATCCATCAGTTCGCGGAACACGAAGCCGGGGCCGCCGGCGGCGGCAAACCGGTTCACGTCGGCCTCGCCATTGGGATAGACGCGCGCCAGCAGCGGCACGATCTGCGACAGCTCGTCCATGTCATCCCAGGTCAATACGACGCCGGCCGCACGCGCCACCGCGATCCAGTGGATGGTGTGGTTGGTGGAGCCGCCGGTAGCCATCAAGGCGACCACGGCATTGACGATGGCGCGTTCGTCGATCAGTCGGCCGAGTGGGCGGAAGTCGTTGCCCAGGGCGGTGATTTCCAGCGCCCGCGCGGTGGCGGCGCGGGTCAATGCGTCACGCAGCGGCAGCTCCGGGTTGACGAATGAGGCGCCTGGCAGCTGCACGCCCATCGCTTCCAGCAATACCTGGTTGGAATTGGCGGTGCCATAGAACGTGCAGGTGCCAGGCCCGTGATAGGACGCGGATTCGGCTTCCAGCAGTTCTTCGCGGGTGGCTTCGCCGGCGGCGTAGCGCTCGCGGACCTCGGCCTTCTTCTTGTTCGGAATACCCGGCGTCATCGGCCCGGCCGGCACGAATACCGCCGGCAGATGGCCAAAGGCCAACGCACCGATCAGCAGACCCGGCACGATCTTGTCGCACACACCCAGGTAGATGGTGGCATCGAACATGTCATGGCTCAGGCCGATCGCGGTGGCCTGGGCAATGATGTCGCGCGAGAACAGCGACAGTTCCATGCCGCCACGGCCCTGGGTGACGCCATCGCACATGGCCGGCACCGCACCGGCAACCTGGGCGGTGGCGCCCAGCTCGCGCGCGGCGTTGCGGATCAGTTCCGGGTAGTGCTCGAACGGCTGGTGGGCCGAGAGCATGTCGTTGTACGAGGTGACGATACCCAGGTTGGGCGTCACGTCGCTGCGCAGGCGGCCCTTGTCGGTCGGGCCACACGCGGCAAAAGCATGGGCCAGGTTGCCGCAGCTCAGGCGCGAGCGGAACGGGCCTTCGCGCAATGCGGCATCGATACCCGCCAGGTAGGCCGCGCGCGACGGGGCGCTGCGCTGGCGGATGCGTTCGGTGATGGCGTGGATTTTCGGATGCATGGCTTTATGGCTGGAAGAGGGTGGGAAGCGGCAAGACTGATTGAGTGCGTGCGTGCGTGCGGCAGGTTCTGCTGTTGCGGGTGGTTCGGCCTGCAGACCCTTGGCAGTTGCGCGGGGTATTCTGTTCCCTGTTTACGCGGGCCTGGTCACGGGCACCAATGCACCCGCAGCGGGTTGCCGGGTGCATTGATCGCAGCCAGGACCGGATAGGCATGCACGTCGCCGGAAGCCAGCGCGGCGTTGAGCACGTCCAGTTTCTGCGGCCCGCGCAGCAGCAACAGGCGCTGGCCAGCCAGAGCCAGACCATGTGGGGTCAGGGTGATGCGCAGCGGCCAGTTCTTGGCGACCGGGCAGCCGGTGGCGTCCAGCGCGGCGTACGGGTGTTTGCTCTGCAGTGCCTGCGGCAGATCGGCCGAGCCCGGGAACAGCGAGGCGGTATGGCCGTCATTGCCCATGCCCAGCACCACCAGGCAGGCCGGCTGCGTATGGGTAGCGAGCAGATTTGCGGTATGCACGCACTCGGCGATCGGCAGGCCAACCCGCACCAGCGGATCAAAGTGCGCACCTTCGGCATGGCGCAGGAAACTGTCGCGCACCAGCCAGGCATTGCTGTCCTTGTCCTGCGGCGACAGCCAGCGCTCGTCGGCCAGGCCGACTTCAACCCGTGCCCATTCCAGGCCCTGGTCGGACAATAGTTCGTAGACCGGTGCCGGCGTGGTGCCGCCGGACAGCAACATGCGGGCGCGCCCGCGCTGGGCGATTTCCGCACTCAACAGCGCTGCCATTTCCTTGGCGACACCTTCGGTCCATGCCTCTTCGTCGGCATGCCGGACAAGGGTGATGCGGTCGGAAACAGCGGCGTTCATGCGGTGACTCCAGAGTTGGCGCGCTGCATGTCCACCGCATAGGCGGCGGCACCGAGCAGGCCGGGGCAGGGATGGGTAATGGCCATCGAAGGGATCTGCGACATGGTCGCGGCGAAGCGGCCCTTGCTTTCAAAACGCTGGCGGAAGCCGGAGTGCTGCAACTGTTGCAGTAGGCGCGGGACCAGCCCGCCGGTGAGGAATACGCCGTCCCACGCGCCCTGCACCAGCACCGCGTCGCCGGCGACAGCGCCGAAGATCTCGAGAAAGACTTCGACCGCACGGCTTGCCAGCACATCGCCTTCGGCGGCGCGGGCACTGACATCGGCCGGCTGCAGCAGGCCCGGATCGGTGCCGGCGATTTCGCACACGGCGCGGTGGATGTTGACCAGGCCGGGTCCGCAGACCAGACGTTCGTTGGAAACGCGGCCGAACTGCGCCGAGAGGATCTCCAGGATGCGGATCTGCTCGGGCGAATTCGGGGCAAAACCGGCGTGGCCGCCTTCGGTGGCCAGCGGGTAGTTGCGGCCATCACGGACCACCAGCCCACCTACGCCCAAGCCAGTGCCGGGGCCGAGCACGCAGTAGTTGCGCGGCTCGCCTGCGGGAGCGGGTTGCCAGCCGGCACCGCCGACCTGCACCACGTCATCAACGCCGAGCAGGGCAATTGACATGGCCTGGGCGACGAAATCGTTGATCAGGTAGAGCTGCGCGAAGCCGAGTTGTTCGGCGGTGCGCGAGCGTGAGATCACCCACGGATGATTGGTGATGCGTGCCTCGTCGCCGTCGACCCGGCCGGCTACCGCAAATACGCCACTGCCGGCACTGGCACCGCGCTGCTGCAGGTAATGCGCGGCGGCATCGGCCAGTGACGCGAACTGCGCCACCGGATATTCGTCGATGCTGGTTTGATCCAACGGGCTGCTGGTGGAACAGTCGGCCAGCGCGAAGCGTGCGTTGGTGCCACCGATGTCCGCTACCAGTACCAGGTCCGCGCTGGGGCTCACAGCCCCTGCTCCGGGCCTGCGTCGGCGGCAATGGATTCGGGCAGGAAATCACGCGCCAGCTGCGGGCCCCAGCCACCGGCCGGGTAGGGCTCCATCGGCAGATCGGCAGCCTTCCAGGCATCGCTGATGCTGTCGATCCAGGCCCAGGCGGCGCGCACTTCGTCATCGCGCACGAACAGCGCGTGGTTGCCGTTGAAGGCATCCAGGAACAGGCGTTCGTAGGCGATGCGGCGATGCAGGCCGGTGGGTACCGACAGTTCCAGTTCCAGCGGCTGCAGTTCCAGTGCGCCCCATTCCGGACCGGCCAGGGAGCTCATCAGGCCGAGCTGGATGTTCTCCTGCGGCTGCAACTGGAAGGTCAGGCGATTGGGCGTGGCGCTCTTGCGGTCCGGGCGTTCGAACAACCAGTGCGTCACCGGCTTGAGGTTGACCTCGATGCGGGTGGTGCGCTCAGGCAGACGCTTGCCGGTGACCAGGTGGAACGGCACGCCGGCCCAACGCCAGTTGTCGATATGCGCGGTGACGCCGACAAAGGTTTCCGCTTCGCTGCCTTCCGGCGGCTGGTAGGCCTGCGCCGGCTGGCCATTGATGGTGCCGGCGGTGTAACGGCCGCGCACGCTGTCCTTGGCTGCATGCTTGGCATCGAGCGGGCGCAGGGCGCGCAGCACCTTGACCTTCTCGTCGCGGATGCGGTCCGCTTCCAGCGATGCCGGTGGTTCCATCGCCACCAGGCACAGCAGCTGCAGGATATGGCTCTGGACCATGTCGCGCAGTGCGCCGGAACGCGAGTAATAGGAGTCGCGGCCATCCACGCCATCGCTTTCAGCGACCAGGATGTGTACTGATGCGATGTAGTTACGGTTCCAGACCGCCTCGAGCAGGGTGTTGCCGAAGCGCAGTGCCATCAGGTTCTGGACGGCGGCCTTGCCTAGGTAGTGATCCAGGCGGAACACGCGGTCTTCGTCGATCAATTTGCCGATCGACTGCAGGATTTCCTCGGCGCTGTCGCTGTCCGAGCCGATCGGCTTTTCCAGCATCAGCCGGTGCGGTGCGGCCAATGCGCCGCCCAGGGCCAGGCCTTCGCAGGTGGAGATGTACAGGCCCGGCGGAATGGCCAGGTAGCTGACACAGGTGCGGTGCACCAGATCCTTGACCGATTCGGCCACCGACTCGGCATTGCGCAGGTCCACTGAACGGTAGTCGATGCGGCTGAGCAGGTTGCCGATGTCCTCCTGGCTGGCGTGGGGCATTGCTGCTTCCAGGCGCGGGCGCAGGATGTCACGGAATTTCTCGGTGTCATGCGGCGACAGGGCCAGCGCACGCACCCGGAAATCCTCCGGAAGCAGGCCGTCACCGAGCAGGCGTAACAGGGAGGGGAACAGATAACGCTGGGCCAGGTCGCCTGTGGCACCGAACAGGAAAAGGGTGTCGTGCATTGCGCGAGTTTCGGGTGCTGATGACATCGTTGTCAATTGTTCGTCTTCAAGGCCTGCGCCGCGATGGGGACGCCCGCGTCCATCGGCGCGAGGGGGCGGGCGTGAGCAACCTGGGCTTGTGCATTGCAGCATGTCGCGAGGGCGGAAGCAGGTCCGTGCAGCGCAGCGCAGGTGCCATGTAAGGGCAGTAGCGATGGTGCCATATGAATATGCTTACCGTGCACAATGTTTCGGATGTATACGATTGCAGGAAACTGTTCTCTTGTTGTGGCGCAAGTGTTCCGCTGCTCCAGGTTTCGACTCGCAACGAGGTGGTGATGGCCAAGGTTCAATTCGACAGTGTGCGCAAGGTGTATGACAACGGGCAGGTCGCCGTTGCCGGGGCCAGTTTCGATATCGCCGATGGCGAGCTGATGGTGTTGGTGGGGCCTTCGGGTTGCGGCAAGTCCACACTGCTGCGAATGGTGGCGGGGCTGGAAGAGATCAGCGCCGGCAAGCTGTGGATCGGCGAGCGCGTGGTCAATGACGTGGCGCCCAAGGACCGCGACATTGCCATGGTGTTCCAGAACTACGCGCTTTACCCGCACATGACCGTGGCCGAGAACCTGGGCTTTGGTCTGAAGCTGCGTGGCCACGACAAGGCAGAAGTGCAGCGCCGCGTGCAGGACGCGGCCGAGGCCTTGGGGTTGACGACGATGCTGGACAAGTTGCCGCGTGCGATGTCGGGCGGGCAGCGCCAGCGCGTGGCACTGGGCAGGGCGCTGGTGCGAGAGCCGGAGGTGTTCCTGCTGGATGAGCCGCTGTCCAACCTGGACGCGAAGCTGCGTCATTCGGTGCGCACCGAGATCGCCCAGCTGCATCGCAAGCTAGGTACGACGATGATCTATGTCACCCATGATCAGGTCGAGGCGATGACGCTTGGCCAGCGCATCGTGGTGCTCAACGAAGGCGTGATCCAGCAGATAGACACGCCGATGGCGCTGTACGACAAGCCGGTCAATCTGTTTGTCGCAGGCTTCCTTGGCAGCCCGGCGATGAACATGCTGCGCGGCCAATTGCGCCGTGATGCGGACGGTATGGCCGTGTTGCAGCTGGATGAGCCAGGTCAGGGCGGGGCTGCCGAAGTAGTGCTGGGCGCTGTATCGCTGGCTGCAGAGTGGTTTGGCAAGCCGCTGGTGGTTGGTGTGCGCCCTGAGCATCTGCAGCCTGGCGATGGCGAGGCATCGTTCAAAGCGCGTATCGAAGGCCTGGAGCCGGTAGGCAACGAAATATTCGTCAACCTGCGTTATGGCCAGCAGGCGCTGATCATGCGGGTCGCGCCACGGCAGCTACCGTCGGTAGGGCAGGAGATATCGGTGGAAGTCACGCCGGCTGCGTTGCATTTCTTTGATGCAGGCAGTGGTGAGCGTATCGAGGACGGAGCTGAAGGCTGAGCTGCTGTAGTGCCGAGCCATGCTCGGCAGAGGCCTTACCGGTGAAGTCCCTGCCGAGCATGGCTCGGCACTACATGACGCTTCTCTTTGCCGCAGGCAAGATGTTTCTGCCCCTCCCGTTGCCGCAGGCAAGGGGAGGGTTGGGGAGGGGTAAGTTCTTCGCTGATTGCTGCAGTCCTGGCTTCGTCACCGACGCCGCGCCGTCGTAGTGCCGAGCCATGCTCGGCAGTGGCCTTACCGGTAAAGCCCCCGCCGAGCATGGCTCGGCACTACAGGGGAGCCAGGTCAGCGGGCCAGGCCGTCCAGCAGTGGCTGGATGTTGGCGATGCCGCCATTTACCTGCAGTAGACCTTCCGGCAGCTCCAGTGGCAGTACCGCAAGAGCCAGCGTGCCTGCGGCGCAGGCGACAGTGCCTATGCTGGCCTCGGCCTGCTGCACGGGATCGCCCGGGTTGGCGAATGAGGCACATTCCAACAGCGCCAGCGAGCGCTTGGCCTTGCCCAGGAAATGTGTGCGGGCCACGATTTCCTGGCCGGGGTAGCAGCCTTTCTTGACGCTGTAGGCGTTCAGCCGGTCCAGCCCCAACTGTTGTGGCGTCCATTGCTCGCGCTGTGCCTCATCCAGGCGGGGCAGGCCGTAGCGCAGGTCGGTTTGGCGCCATGCCAATTCAGCAGCGCTGTCGGTGGCGCTGGCCCTTTTGCCGATCCGAAGGGTGCGTGGCAGGGCAGGGCCGCCCACATCCAGTTCGATCACCGCGTCGTCCAGTTGCGCCAATTCCGCGCAATGTGCGGCGTTGGGCGCTTCCAGCGCGGCATTCACCGCCAGCTCGCTGGCATGCGTGATCACCACCTTGCGACGGAATACGAAGCGCCGCAGCTGCTCGGCCATGGCCTCGGCGCCGCCGTCGTGGCAGACCAGCAGCAGCGTCTGCGGATCCACCCGCAACAGCTGAAAGATAGACAGCACACGGCCCTTGGCGGTCAGCCAGGCATTCCATTGCCAGTGACCATCGGCCAGCGAGGGCACATCGTTGGCGAACTGGGCTTGGGCGAAAGCGACCGCATCGGCTCCGGCAAGGCTCAGTATTTCAGCCTTGGGAAGTGTGCGGAAACCGGTGAAAGCAGGGGCGAGGTTGTCAGACACGTGACTGAGGACTAAAATTTGTGCGTTGCGAGACCACTAATGATAGGCCAAACAACCCCCACTCCCGAGCCCGAAGCTGAAGCCCCGTTGGTCCCCGAGAAGCAGCCGCTTCCCGAGGCAGCACCGGTGCCGCAGGAAATAGGTGGCCGCGGCGGACTTGATCCGGTGCGGTATGGCGATTGGGAGAAAAACGGGCGCTGCATCGATTTCTGAGCAGCGTTGAGCCAACGCGGCATTGAGCCGCCCAGCCGAGATACGAGTCAGCGAATGGCGAACAGACCCCGCCCCCTTTCTCCGCACCTGCAGGTGTATCGCTGGCAGATCCAGATGGCCACCTCGATCCTGCATCGAGTAACCGGCATCATTCTGACTGTCGGTTCCCTGATCATCGCGGGCGGTTTGCTCGCCCTGATGATGGGCCCTGAGTCCTGGAACTGCTTCACCACCCACGCCGGCGCCTGGTACGGCAAGGTGATCCTGTTCGGTTGGACCTGGTGCTTCGCCTACCACCTGTGCAACGGCATCCGCCACATCGTGCAGGATTTCGCCATCGGCTACGCCAAGGCCACGTTCATCCGCAGCAGCTGGATGTCGGTGATCGCCTCGCTGGTGCTGACCGCGCTGATCTGGGCTTACGTCTGCATGGGAGCGACCGCATGAGCAAGTTCCGTACCCCGCTCAAGAATGCACGCGGCCTGGGCAGCTCCAAGTCCGGCACCGAGCACTTCATCCATCAGCGGCTGACCGCCACCGCGCTGGTCGCACTGACCATCTGGTTCCTGTGCCTGGTGCTGAGCCTGATCGGCGCCGACTATGTGACCGCGGTCGAAACCGTCTCCAAGCCGTGGAACGCGATCCTGCTGGTGGGCTTCCTGGTTGCCATGTTCTGGCACGCCCAGCTTGGCCTGCAGGTGGTCCTTGAGGACTACATCCACAATTCGCTGATGGCCCTGGCCCTGCAGACCACGGTCAAGTTCATCGCCGTGCTCGGCGCCATCGTCAGCATCTTTGCGGTTGCCCGCATCGTGTTTGGGAACTGATACATGTCCGCTTACAACATCACTGAACACAAGGTCGACATGGTGGTCGTCGGCGCCGGTGGCGCTGGCCTGCGTGCGACCTTTGGTCTGGCCCAGAAGGGCCTGCAGACCGTCTGCATCACCAAGGTCTTCCCGACCCGCTCGCACACCGTGGCAGCGCAGGGCGGCATCTCCGCCGCGCTCGCCAACATGGGCGAAGACGATTGGCGTTACCACTTCTACGACACCATCAAGGGTTCGGATTGGCTGGGTGACCAGGACGCCATCGAATACATGTGCCGTGAGGCCATCCCGGCCATCATCGAGCTGGAACACTACGGCGTTCCGTTCTCGCGCACCGAAGAAGGCAAGATCTACCAGCGTCCGTTCGGTGGCATGACCACCAAGTACGGTGAAGGCCCGTCCGCGCAGCGTACCTGCGCCGCCGCCGACCGTACCGGCCACGCCATCCTGCACACCCTGTACCAGCAGTCGCTGGCGCACAACGCGCAGTTCATGATCGAGTACTTCGCACTCGACCTGATCTTCGACGACGAAGGCGTCTGCCGCGGCGTGCTCGCCCTGGACATGGCCGAAGGCACCCTGCACCTGTTCCGTTCGCAGGGCGTGGTGCTGGCAACCGGCGGCTACGGCCGTGCCTACTTCAGCGCCACCTCGGCGCACACCTGTACCGGTGACGGCGGTGGTCTGGTGGCCCGTGCCGGCCTGCCGCTGCAGGACATGGAGTTCGTGCAGTTCCACCCGACCGGCATCTATGGCGCCGGCTGCCTGATCACCGAAGGTGTGCGAGGCGAGGGCGGCATCCTGCGCAACAGCAGTGGCGAGCGTTTCATGGAACGCTACGCGCCGCATTACAAGGATCTGGCATCGCGTGACGTGGTGTCGCGTTCGATGACCATCGAAATCCGCGAAGGCCGCGGCGTCGGCGAGCACAAGGATCACATCCTGCTCGACCTGACCCACCTCGGCCCGGGCGTGATCGACGACAAGCTGCCGGGTATTGCCGAAAGCGCGCGCATCTTCGCGGGCGTGGACGTGCACAAGCAGCCGATCCCGGTCATCCCGACCGTGCATTACAACATGGGCGGCATCCCGACCAACTACCACGGTGAAGTGGTACGCAAGGTCGGCGACAACCCCGATGCAGTCGTGCCGGGCCTGTACGCCATCGGCGAAGCCGCCTGCGTGTCCGTGCACGGTGCCAACCGTCTGGGCTCCAACTCGCTGCTCGACCTGGTGGTGTTCGGCCGTGCCGTGGCCAACCGCTGCGCCGAGACGATCAAGCCGGGTGCATCGCACAAGACCCTGCCGTCCGATGCCTGCGACAAGGCGCTGGGCCTGCTCGACAAGCTGCGTCACGCCAATGGCGATACGCCGACCTCGGTCATCCGCGACAACATGCAGCGCACGATGCAGGCTGACGCGGCCGTGTTCCGCACCAGCAAGACGCTGGAAGAAGGCTGCCAGAAGATGGCGCAGGTGTTCGATTCGTTCCAGGACGTCAAGGTTTCCGACCGTTCGCTGGTCTGGAACTCGGACCTGATCGAGACCTACGAGCTGAACAACCTGCTGCTCAATGCAGTGGCGACCATCAACTCGGCCGAGCAGCGTAAGGAAAGCCGCGGGGCCCACGCGCACGAGGACTTCCCGGACCGCGACGACGTCAACTGGCAGAAGCACACGCTGGTCACCGTCGACGACAAGGGCAAGTGCAGCTTCGATTACCGTCCGGTGCACATGTACACGCTCAGCGATGACGTGTCCGTGGTGCCGCCGAAGCCGCGCGTCTACTGATCCGGGGAACTTACGAACATGGCTGAATTTGCACTCCCGAAGAACTCCCGGCTGACCAAGGGCAAGCACTTCCCCGCCAAGAGCGGTGCGAAGAACACGCGTACCTTCAAGATCTACCGCTGGAGCCCGGACGACGACCAGAATCCGCGTACCGACACCTACGAGATCGATCTCGATGCGTGCGGCCCGATGGTTCTGGACGCGCTGATCAAGATCAAGAACGAGATTGATCCGACCCTGACCTTCCGCCGCTCCTGCCGCGAAGGTATCTGTGGTTCGTGCGCGATGAACATCGACGGCACCAACACCCTGGCCTGCACCCGCGCCATTGCCGATTGCGGCAAGGCCGAAGTGCCGATCTATCCGTTGCCGCATATGGACGTGGTCAAGGATCTGGTTCCGGATCTGACCCACTTCTACGCGCAGTACGCCTCGATCAAGCCGTGGATCCGCACGCAGACCCCGGCACCGCCGGACCGCGAGCGTCTGCAGTCGCCGGAAGACCGCAAGAAGCTCGACGGCCTGTACGAATGCATCCTGTGTGCCTGCTGCTCGACCAGCTGCCCGAGCTACTGGTGGAACGGCGAGCGTTACCTGGGCCCGGCGATCCTGCTGCAGGCTTACCGCTGGATCATCGACTCGCGTGATGAAGATACCGGCGCACGCCTGGACGATCTGGAAGATCCGTTCAAGCTGTACCGCTGCCACACCATCATGAACTGCGCACGCACCTGCCCGAAGGGCTTGAACCCGGCACTGGCAATCGCCGAGATCAAGAAGCTGATGATGGCGCGCCGCGCTTGATGCGATGGTTGTCCCGGTGCGAGCCGGGGCAACGGCTGTTGATTCGCAGTTGATTTCCCTTCTCCCGCCTGCGGGAGAAGGTGCCCCGCAGGGGCGGATGAGGGCAGCTCTTGAAGTTGCCCTTGCTCCATTCCGAGTGCCGGTCTGGAGTTCCTCCAAAGGCGGCCCTCACCCCAACCCCCGCTCCGCGCCCCGGCCCTTGCGCTGGCGCAAGGGCGTTCGAGGGGAAGCGAACCGTTGGTTCGCAAACTCCCCCTCTCACCCCGTAAACGGGCGAGGGGCTTAAGCTCAGAGCCATGCAGACCGAAGACGAAATCCTGTTGAAGAAGCTGCGCTGGCGCTGCCGGCGCGGCATGCGTGAGCTGGATCAGCTGTTCGGTCGCTATCTTGACCGTCGCTGGCTGGATGCACCTGCCGCCGAGCGCGAGGTTTTCCTGCAGTTGCTGGACACCGAAGACGATAAATTGTGGCGCTGGTCCATGGGCTACGAGGCCTGTCCGGATGCGTCGCAGGCGGCACTTATCAGCTACATCCGCTCCCTTCCGGTGTGAGTGGCGCCCCTCGCGCTGGCTGACCTGCGCGTTGTCGGCCTTGGCGGCACTTGCCGCCATTTCAGTGGTGAACTGTGATCTGGCACCGGGCTTTGCCTGGCCGCTGGCTGCCTGCGTGTTTGCGCTGGGCCTGCTGCAGGCGCGGGCGGAATCGCGCAGGCCGGGGCGTGAGCTGCTGATACCGCAATCGCCGGGCGCACCGTGTGTGGACGGCACACCTGTGCAGCGGATCGAGCTGCTCGAACGCGGCCCCTTGCTGGTGCTGCGCTGGCGGCTGGGCAGGCGCCGTCAGCAGCTGTTGTTCTGGCCGGATACCTTGCCGCGTGCCCAGCGACGTGAACTGCGACTGGCCGTGCGTACCCATGGCGTTTCCCGCCAGCCGCCGGGAGTGGCACCATAGCCATCAGTTCCCGGGCAGACACGCATGTTCAAACCCTTACCTGTCGCAATCGGATTGCGCTACCTGCGCGCCAAACGCCGCAATGGCTTCATTTCCTTCATCTCCATGGCCTCCATCCTCGGCATCGCGCTGGGCGTGATGGTGCTGATCACGACCCTGGCGGTGATGAGCGGCTTCCAGAAGGAGATCCGCGACCGCCTGCTGCAGATGTCGGCCCATGCCACGGTCAGCGCCGATGGCGAGCCGATGGCCAATTGGCAGCATGCCGTGGACGTGGCGACCAAGGACCCGCGTGTGGCTGGCGCCGCGCCGTATATCGAGATCCAAGGCATGTTGAGCGGCCTGCGGGTGCAGGGCGCGATCATCCAGGGCGTTGATCCGGCGCAGGAGTCCAAGGTCTCGGTGCTGGCCGAAAAGATGACCAAGGGCAAGCTGGACAGCCTGCAGCCCGGCGAGTTCAACATGGTGGTCGGCAAGGAACTGGCGATCTGGTTGGGCGTGGATGTCGGCGACAGCGTTGTCGCGACGCTGGCCGAAGTGCAGGGCACGCCGATGGGCGCGATGCCGCGGGTCAAGCGCTTCAAGGTCAGCGGCATTTTCGAAGCCGGCTCCAATGAAGTGGACCGCGGCGTTGCCTTCACCAACATGCAGGACATGGAGCGCGTGCTGCGCATGGACGGCGTCACTGGCGTGCGCCTGAAGATGCACGACATGGACCAGGCCTACACCGTCGCCCGCGATCTGGCAGTCAACCTAAACGGCTATTACCGGGTCAGCGACTGGACGCAGGAAAACGCCAACCTCTATCACTCGCTGCGCATGGAAAAGACGGTGATGGGCATCCTGTTGTCGCTGATCGTGGCGATGGGTGCATTCAACCTGGTGTCCTCGCAGGTGATGCTGGTCACCGACAAGCAGGCCGATATCGCCATCCTGCGCACGCTTGGCCTGACGCCTGGTGGCGTGATGCAGGTATTCATGGTGCAGGGCACCTTGATAGGCGTGTTCGGCACCATTGTGGGTGTGCTGGGTGGCATCACCCTGACCCTCAATCTCGAACGTATCCTCGGCCTGATCGAGACGGTTTTCAGCATCAAATTGCTGCCGGAAGACGTCTACTACATCACCGGCCTGCCGACCGACATGCAGACCGCCGACATCGTGGTGATCACCGTGGTGGCGCTGCTGATGAGCTTTGCCGCAACCATCTACCCGGCGTGGCGCGCCGCCCGTACCCAGCCGGCAGAGGCGCTGCGCTATGAATGAGAACGCATTGATGGAATCGGTAATCCGCGCCGAAGGCCTGGGCAAGACCTACGCAGAAGGCAAGATGCACACGCCGGTTTTCGATGGCCTGGACTTGAACGTTGCCGCTGGCGAAACCGTCGCCATCGTCGGCGCTTCCGGCGCCGGCAAGAGCACCTTGTTGCATCTGTTGGGCGGCCTGGATATTCCGACTGCAGGTGAGGTTTATGTGGCCGGCCAGCGCATGTCGGCCTTGTCCGATGCGGCGCGCGGCAACCTGCGCAACAGCTCGCTGGGTTTTGTCTATCAGTTCCATCACCTGTTGCCCGAGTTCACCGCGCTTGAAAACGTGATGATTCCGGTGATGCTCGGTGGCCGCGATGTGGCGGCCGCCAGCGCGCAGGCGACGGCGCTGCTGGTGTCGGTCGGCCTGGGTCACCGGCTGGGCCACAAGCCTGGCGAGCTGTCCGGTGGCGAGCGTCAGCGCACTGCGGTGGCCCGTGCCCTGGTCAACAAGCCCGGCTGCATTCTTGGCGACGAGCCTACCGGCAATCTTGACGACAAGACCGCGGCCAACGTTTTTGAACTGATGCTCGAGTTGAACCGCGCGCATCGCACCAGCCTGGTGCTGGTCACCCATGACCGCAGCCTGGCGCGCAAGCTGGACCGCGTGCTGGAGCTGCGCGAAGGTCGGCTCCACGAATTGGCCGGCAGCCGGGTCTAAGCCCGCCGCCGGCAGCCGTCAGCTCCAAACAGACAAGGGGTTAACGCGCGCAGGCGGATGGTTTCGCTGCAGTCACGCAGTCAGGTTGTTCCCTTCAATGAGGATTGCTGCCATGAAAACAGTGCTTGTTGCGATGATGCTGGCGGCCGCAATTGGCGGCTGTGCAACGACCGGGAAGCTGAGCAGTGGTGAGCGGCTGGCGCTGTACCGCGCGCATGCCGGCGAGCCGGTGAAGAGCTTCCGTTATTTCGGCTCGCTCAATGGCTGGACCGAACTGGGCGACAGCGCGCTGGCGGTATGGACCAAGCCGGCCGAAGCCTGGCTGTTGAACCTGAGCGGGCCGTGCCCGGATCTGTCATTCGCGCCGGCCATTTCGATCACCAACATGATGGGGCAGGTGTCTGCCCGTTTTGACCGGGTGATCGTGCATGGTGGTGGCCCGATGGCGCATGTGCCGTGCCGCATCGACACCATCCAGCCGCTGGATGTAAAGGCAGTGCGCGCATCGGAGAAAGAGCTGCGCGAGGCCAAGATTTCCGAGCGCGCCGCAGACCAGGGCACGGAAACGGATTAAAGCAATCTGTAGTGCCGAGCCATGCTCGGCAGGGGTATTACCGGTGAAGCCTCTGCCGAGCATGGCTCGGCACTACGGTCTGGCGTCAGTTTGCTTCCGGCGCCACGTAGCCGGCCGGCTTTTCCGCGCCACCAGAGAACAGGTACTTCACCAGTTCTTCTTCAAGGAAGGCACGGTGCTTGGGATCGCGCGGCGACAAGCGGTTCTCGTTGATCAGCATGGTCTGGTGCGCCAGCCATGCAGCCCAGGCCGGCTTGCCGATATTGGCGAAAATGCGCTGGCCCAGTTCACCCGGATAGGGTACGAAATCCAGACCATCGGTTTCGCGTTGTTCGTACTGGCAGAAGACGGAGCGGGGCATGGTGGAATCCTGTCGAATCAGTGCGCCGGATGCTGGTCCAGCAGTTTGCGGATAGGCGCGGGCAGGCCAAGTGCGGCCAGCTCGCTGCGTGCTACCCAACGTAGATCGGCATTGTCACCGACCTTGGCCTTGAGTGCGACCTTGCGCAGGTGCAAGGGCTGCAGATGCAGGCGGTAATGACTGAAGGTATGCACGATCAGCGGCAGTTCTTCGGCGTTGTCGTAGTTGCCCTTGATGGTGCCGGCAAACCAGTCACGCAGCGCGCTGTCGGTGTCGGCCTGCGGCAGGGTCCACAGGGAGGCCCAGATGCCGGTCGGCGGGCGCTTGAGCAGCAGGATGCGGCCGTCGCTGTCCTCCAGCAGCAAGGCGCTGGCCTCACGCTCGGGTAGCACCTTGCTCGGCTTCGGCGTTGGCAATGCATCCACCAGGCCCTGCGCATGTGCGGTACAGCTGTTCTGCAGCGGGCACAGGATGCAGGCTGGCTTTGAGCGCGTGCACAAGGTTGCGCCGAAATCCATCTGGGCCTGGGTGTAATCGGCCATGCGACCGGCAGGCACCTGCGCGACATGGGTTTCGGCCTGCGCCCAGAGCTGCTTTTCGATGACCGGCAGGCCGGGGAAGCCGGCAATGCCGTGATAACGCGTCAGCACGCGTTTGACGTTGCCATCGAGGATCGCGAACGGGTCGTTCCAAGCTTGGCTAAGGATGGCGCCAGCGGTGCTGCGGCCGATGCCGGGCAGGGCAAGCAGCGCATCGAAATCACGCGGTAGTTCGCCACCATGCAGTTCAACGCATTGCTTGGCTGCCGCATGCAGGTTGCGGGCACGCGCGTAGTAGCCCAGCCCGGCCCAATGTGCCATCAGCGTGTCGTTGTCGGTGGCGGCCAGATCCGCAAGCGTCGGAAAAGACTGCACGAAACGCTGGAAGTATGGGGTGACCGTAGCGACCTGGGTCTGCTGCAACATGATTTCCGACAGCCAGACGCGGTACGGCGAGCGCGGATGCTGCCAGGGCAGATCATGACGGCCGTGCTGGTCGAACCAGGTAAGGAGTTGGCTGGGGAAGTTGGGCATGGGCTCGCGAAGGCTTGCGATTGCGCGTTTCCCTTCTCCCGCTTGCGGGAGAAGGTGCCCCGAAAGGGGCGGATGAGGGGAGCACTTGATTCTGCTTGTAGAGCTTGCCCTCACCCCAACCCCTCTCCCGTAAACGGGAGAGGGGCTTCAGATCAAGCGCCCAGCGCCTGCGGCAGCAGTGCGTCGACGAAGGCTTCGGCATCAAATACGCGCAGATCTTCCGGGCGTTCGCCGATGCCGGCAAAGCGGATCGGAATGCCGAACTCGCGGGCCAGCGCGAACACCACGCCGCCCTTTGCAGTGCCGTCCAGTTTGGTCACGACCAGGCCGGTGACGCCGGCGGCAGCATGGAACTGGCGCAGTTGCGACAGCGCGTTCTGGCCGGTGGTGCCGTCGATGACCATCAGCACTTCGTGCGGCGCGGTTTCATCGATCTTGCCGAGTACGCGGCGGATCTTGCTCAGCTCGTTCATCAGGCCGGTCTGGGTGTGCAGGCGGCCAGCGGTATCGGCGATCAGCACGCTGGTGCCGCGCGCCTTGCCAGCCTGCAGTGCATCGAACGCCACCGAAGCGGCGTCAGCGTTCTGGCCCTGTGCAACCACGGCCACGCCGTTGCGTTCGCCCCAGATCTGCAACTGGGCGACGGCGGCGGCGCGGAAGGTGTCGCCAGCAGCCAGCATCAGGCTATGGCCCTGGTCCTTGAAGCGCTTGGCCAGCTTGCCGATGGTGGTGGTCTTGCCGACGCCGTTGACGCCGACGGTGAGGATCACGAACGGCTTGGCATTGGTGTCGATCACCAGCGGCTTGGCGACCGGCTGCAGCATTGCGATCAGGTCGGCGCGCAGGGCGGCCAGCAAGGCATTGGCATCGGCGAACTCGCGCGACTTCATGCGCTTGCGCAGGTCTTCGACCAGGGCGGTGGTTGCTGGCATGCCGACGTCGGCAGTGATCAGTGCCGTCTCAATCTCGTCGAGCAGGTCGTCGTCGAGCTTGGGGTTGCGCGAGAACAGGCCGCCGAAGCTGCGGGCGAACGTGCTGTTGCGCAGACGGTCGCGCCAACCGAGCTTGCCGGCCTGTGCGGCAGGCGCTGCATTGGCGGGGATCAGTGCGGCGTCGGAATCGGCGGAGGTGGGTGCGCTGGTTTCGGTTGCGACGGGAGCCGGTGCCGGAGTGGCGGTTGGCATTGCAACCGGAGCCGCAACTACAGGAGCAGCAGTTGCGGGGACAGTAGCTACAGGAGCAGCAACTGCAGGAGCAGCAGACACAGGAGCAGCAACGGGTTCTATTGCGTGCGCCGCGATTTCGTCGGTGGCAGGCGAGGGGGTTTCGATGGCCGGTGCTGGGTGAGCTGGGACCGGCTCGGTTGCAGGCACGGTTTCCGCTGCGACAGCCTGTTCCACAACCAGCGCAGGCGTCGTTGCCACTTCAATCGTTGGTTCGACAGTTGCTGCGGGGGGCTCGTTTGCCTGGACCGGTGTTTGCGCGGCTTCGGTCGGCTCAGGTTCTGCCGGCAGCGGCGATTGCGCCGACGGCGCCTGCGGGAAGGCGGCGGCCAGTTCCTCAACGCTCAGCGTGGACGGCTTTGCGGGCTGTTGGGCGTCGTCGGTCTTTTTGCGGCGAAAAAAGCTGAACATGAAGGAAAAGGCCTGAAATCAGATGCCTATGTTACCACCGGCGGTTGGGTGGCCGGCATTGCACGGTGCGCGCGAGTTGCGCTTGAAGCCCCTCTCCCGTTCACGGGGTGAGAGGGGAAGTTTGCGAACCACCGGTTCGCTTCCCCTCGAACGCCCTTGCGCCAGCGCAAGGGCCGGGGCGCGGAGCGGGGGTTGGGGTGAGGGCGGCTTTTGATTTTCCGCATAGGGCAAGAGCACCCCTCCCCAACCCTCCCCTTCGCTGCGCGAAAGGGAGGGGGTAGATCGTCAGGCCGACAGCTCCAGCAGCAGCTTGTTCAGGCGACGCACGTAGCCGGCCGGGTCCTTCAGGCTGTCGCCTGCGGCCAGTGCGGCCTGGTCGAACAGTACATGGGCCAGGTCGTTGAAACGGTCCATGTCGGGCTCGGCATCGAGCTTTTCGATCAGCGGATGGCTCGGGTTGAACTCGAATACCGGCTTGCTGTCCGGCACCTTCTGGCCGCTGGCTTCCAGAATCTGGCGCATCTGCAGGCCCAGGTCCTGCTCGCCGATGGCCAGGATCGCCGGGGAATCGGTCAGGCGGTGCGAGACGCGCACCTCGGCCACTTCTTCACCCAGGGCGGTCTTCAGGCGCGTGGCCAGGCCTTCCTTGGTCTTGGCGACTTCTTCCTGTGCCTTCTTGTCCTCTTCGCTTTCCAGCTTGCCCAGGTCCAGGTCGCCACGGGCGACGTCGACGAAGGACTTGCCATCGAATTCGGTGAGGTAGCTCATCAGCCACTCGTCGATGCGGTCGGTCATCAGCAGCACTTCGATGCCCTTCTTGCGGAACACCTCAAGATGCGGGCTGTCCTTGACCTGCTGGTAGCTTTCGCCGGTCAGGTAATAGATCTTGTCCTGACCTTCGATCATGCGGCCGATGTAGTCGGCCAAGGCAACGCTCTGCTCGCCGCTGCCGTCGTGGGTGGAGGCAAAGCGCAGCAGGCCGGCGACCTTTTCACGGTTGCCGTAGTCCTCGGCCGGGCCTTCCTTCAGCACCTGGCCGAAGTTCTTCCAGAAGCCTGCGTAGTCTTCCGGCTTGTCCTTGGCCAGCTTCTCCAGCATGTCCAGCGAACGCTTGGTCAGCGCCGACTTCATCGAGTCGATCACCGGGCCGGACTGCAGGATTTCGCGCGACACATTCAGCGGCAGGTCGTTGGAATCGACCACGCCCTTGATGAAGCGCAGGTACAGCGGCAGGAACTGCTCGGCCTGGTCCATGATGAAAACGCGCTGCACATAGAGCTTAAGGCCCTTGGGTGCGTCGCGGTGGTACAGGTCGAACGGTGCGCGGCCCGGCGTGTACAGCAGCGAGGTGTACTCGAGCTTGCCTTCGACCTTGTTGTGGGTCCAGGCCAGCGGGTCGGTCGGGTCATGCGCGATGTGCTTGTAGAACTCCTTGTACTCCTCGTCCTTGACCTCGGACTTGGGGCGGGTCCACAGCGCGTTGGCGCGGTTGACGGTTTCCCACTCCGGAGTCGCCGGCTTGTCGGCTTCTTCGCCGTGATGTTCCTTCTGCAGCTCGATCGGCAGGCCGATATGGTCCGAATACTTCTTGATCAGGCTGCGCAGCTGCCAGCCATCGGTATAGCTGTCTTCGCCTTCCTTCAGGTGCAGCACGATGCGGGTGCCGCGCTCTGGCTTGTCGATGGTCTCGACCTCGAACTCGCCTTCGCCCCTGGAAGACCAATGCACGCCCTCGCTGGCCGGCAGGCCGGCGCGACGGCTGTAGACGTCGACCTGGTCGGCCACGATGAAGGCCGAATAGAAGCCCACGCCGAACTGGCCGATCAGGTTGGAGTCCTTCTTCTGGTCACCGGACAGGTTCTTCAGGAACTCGGCGGTGCCGGATTTGGCGATGGTGCCCAGGTGCGCAATGGCCTCGTCGCGGCTCAGGCCGATGCCGTTGTCGTCGATGGTCAGGGTGCGTGCGGCCGGGTCGGCCTGGATGCGGATGCGCAGCGGTGCGCCTCCTTCAAGCAGCTCGGGCTGGGTCAGCGCTTCGAAACGCAGCTTGTCGGCGGCGTCGGCGGCATTGGACACCAGCTCGCGCAGGAAGATTTCCTTGTTCGAGTACAGCGAGTGGATCATCAGGTGTAGCAGCTGCTTCACCTCGGTCTGGAAACCGCGGGTTTCCTTGTGATTCTGGTCAGTCATCGGTCGGGGTGCTCCGTTGCAGAGGGGCCGCGCAGCTGCGCGGCGGCTGCAACTGGGGTAAGGGTGAATGGGCCGATTTCAAGGTGGGCGCAGCCGGGGGGTGCTGGTCTATCATCTGCGCACTCCAGAGTTAACCGATGTAGGCCGCCGATGTATTTGATTTGCCACGTTTTGTCATTGGCTTTGCCGGTGTGGGCCGGATGAGCGCGCCGCACGGCAAGGCGGCCGCCGGCAGCGGCCAGGTGCGCATCGTGGGTGGGCGCTGGCGCAATACCCGTCTGCAGGTTCCTGAATTGCCGGGTTTGCGGCCGACCAGCGACCGCGTCCGCGAAACCCTGTTCAACTGGTTGATGCCGAAATTGCCGGGGGCGCGGGTGCTGGATCTGTTTGCCGGCAGCGGGGCATTGGGGCTGGAGGCGGTGTCGCGAGGTGCCGCTTTGGCACAGCTGGTGGAGCGCGACCCGCGGTTGGTGGCGGCGCTGCGGGGCGTTGTGGAGCGTCTGGATGCGGCTACACAGGTCGAAGTGATTGCCGCCGACGCGGTGCAATGGCTGGACAGCGCGGCTGCCGCCCAGGCCGATGTGGTGTTCCTGGACCCGCCTTTTGCCGCCGGTCTGTGGGAACAGGTGATCTCGCGGCTGTCCCGGCATCTGGCTGCGGACGCATGGCTGTACGTGGAAGCGCCGGTGGGCGCGGCCCCACGATTGCCACCGGAATGGCAGCTGCGGCGCGAGGGCAGTACCCGCGAAGTGGCCTATGCCCTCTATCGGCGAGCCGCTGCTACACTTCGCGGCGACATGAACGCGACCGAACCCGCATGACCTCAGCCAATCGCCGCATCGCTGTATACCCGGGCACTTTCGACCCGATCACCAACGGTCACATCGATCTGGTGAATCGCGCCGCGCCGCTGTTCGAGAAGGTGGTGGTGGGCGTGGCGCAGAGCCCGGCCAAGGGCCCGACGCTGTCGCTGGATCTGCGCGTGGCGCTGGCGGTGGAGGCCCTGCAGCACCACGACAATGTGGAGGTGGTGGGCTTCGATACCCTGCTGGCCCACTTCGTGCGCTCGGTGCATGGCGGGGTGCTGCTGCGCGGCCTGCGCGCGGTGTCCGATTTCGAATACGAATTCCAGATGGCCAGCATGAACCGCCATCTGATCCCGGAGGTGGAAACCCTGTTCCTCACCCCCTCCGAACAGCACAGCTTCATTTCCTCCTCGCTGGTGCGTGAGATCGCCCGGTTGGGCGGGGATGTGTCCGGCTTCGTACCGGCGACTGTGCTTGAAGCGTTGCGCAAGGCCCGCGAAGCACGCGGGCAGTAAACCTCTTTCAGTAACACCACTTTCAACGGGAGAACGATCATGAAGAACACGATGCGCGTGCTGCTTGCCGCCTCGATGGTGCTGGCTGTAACCGCCTGCAAGAAAGAAGAAGCGCCGGTAGTCGAAGCGCAGCAGGCGCTGGTCGCCCCGGCCAAGGATGACGACGCAGGCTGGAAGAAGTACCTGCAGGCCGTTGCCGTGCAGAACATGGGCAACATCACCTCCAGCCCGTTCCTGTACTACCTGCCGCCGGCATCGGATCCGGAATTCGCCGCCAAGTACGACCGTCAGGTCGAGAGCGCAACCACCGCCATCGGCCGTGGCATCCAGCCGGGCAACATGCTGGCCTTCGGTTCGTCGAACTCGGCCAAGATGGCTGACCTGATCGAAACCGGCTTCAAGGACGTGCAGGCTGATTCGATGAAGGGCGTGCGCGTGGTGTTCATCGGCGAAGCTGCCGACAACGCCCGCGTGCAGACCATCGTCAAGCCGACCGGCGCCGACTACATCTTCGTCGAAGCCAAGTAATTCAATGGCGGGGCTGCCTTGCGGCCCCGCTGTTTTCACGGCGCGGCTGCCGCACAGGCGGGGTTGCGCTGGCGTTGGCCCGGTCCGCCGCCGACTGGGCAGATCCTGCATCTTCTGGAGGCTGCCCATGTCGCGCTCTACATGAGCGGAACGGTGTGGAGCAGAGGTACAGCCGCGGCTGCGGCCCCGGCCAAACCCGTATCCGGTAAGCTTGCTGTCGGCGCTGCCTCTGGCAGGCCATGAACAGCAGGACCGATGAACCGGCATACGCCGGTTGCAAGCCCCGCCCTGACGGGAACACCGCAACAATGTCGCTGAAAATCAATGAGCTCTGCGTCAACTGTGACGTCTGCGAGCCGGCCTGTCCCAACCAGGCCATTGCCATGGGCGAGACGATCTACGTGATCGATCCGGCCCGTTGCACCGAATGTGTCGGTCATTTCGATGAGCCGCAATGCGTGGTGGTGTGCCCGGTCGAATGCATCGACCCGGACCCGGACATCGTCGAAACCGAAGATCAGCTGCTGGCCAAACTGGCCGGCCTGCAACGCGATCACCCTGAGCTCTACCAATAGGAGAAACCAACGGCATGAAACTCGTTGCTCGTTCATTGCTGCTGTTCGCACTGGTGCTGGCGCCGGCGGCGTGGGCTGCCGATACCGCACCGGCCCGCGCCGCGCACCCCGATGGGGCGGCAATTGCCAGTGGTCATTCGCTGGCGACCCAGGCCGGCATGGAAATCCTCGGCAAGGGCGGCAATGCGTTCGATGCCGCCGTTGCGGTGTCGTCCACCCTGGCGGTGGTTGAGCCGATCAGCTCCGGGCTGGGTGGCGGCGGTTTCTTCCTGCTGCACGACGCCAAGACCGGCAAGGACGTGATGCTGGACGCGCGCGAGACCTCGCCCGAATCCGCCACGCCCGACCAGTTCCTGGACAAGAACGGCGACCTGGACCGGGACCGCTCGGTCAATGGCCCGTGGTCGGCCGGCATCCCTGGTCTGCCCGCAGCGCTGGTGAAGCTGGCGCGCGAGCACGGCAAGCTGCCGCTCAGCGATTCGCTGGCACCGGCGATCCGCGTGGCCACCGAAGGCTTCCCGGTCTACGCGCGCATGGCGCGTGGCTATGCATCACGCCGTGAGGTGATGGACCGCTACCCGGGCACCCGCGAGGTCTACCTGCGTAACGGCAAGCCCATCGCCGAAGGTGACATCTTCAAGCAGCCGGAGCTGGCACATACCCTGCAGCTGCTCGCTGCCAACGGCTTCGATGGGTTCTACCGTGGTGAGACCGGGCGCAAGCTGCTGGCTGGCGTGAAGCAGGCCGGTGGCCGCTGGACCGCCGAGGAACTGGCCGGCTACACGGTCAAGACCCGCGAGCCGATCGTGTTCGATTACCGCGGCTGGAAGATCACCACCGCCTCGCCGCCGTCTTCCGGTGGCATCGCGCTGGCCTCGATGCTGCAGATCCTGGAACCCTGGGATCTGAACAAGATGGACCAGGCACACAGCACCCACTTGGTGGTGGAAGCGATGCGCCGCGCCTATCGCGACCGCACCTTCTTCCTCGGTGACCCGGACTTCGTCGACATCCCGCAGAAGGTGCTGACCAGCCGCGATTACGCACAGGGCCTGCGCGCCACCATCCATCCGGAAAAGGCGACGCCCAGCGACCTGCTGTCGGGCAACCCGACGCCACTGGAAGACGACGAGACCACCCACTTCTCGATCATCGACAGCGAGGGCAATCGTGTTGGCGGCACCCAGACGGTGAACCTGTTGTATGGCTCGGGCTTGATTCCGGCTGGCACCGGCGTGCTGTTGAACAACGAGATGGACGATTTCGCGCTCAAGCCGGGCACGCCGAATGCGTTCGGGGTGATGGGCTATGCGGCAAACGCGCCGGCCAAGGGCAAGCGCATGCTCAGCTCGATGACGCCGACGTTCATGGAGAACGACGACAAGGTGGTTGTGATCGGCACGCCGGGTGGCAGCCGCATCATCACCATGGTGCTGCTGGGTATCCTTGGCTACGACGCAGGCCTGGATGCGCAACAGGTCGCTGCCTTGCCGCGTTACCACCACCAGTGGCTGCCGGACGAAATCTCGGCCGAGTCTGGCGCGTTCTCGCCGGAAGTAGCCAAGCAGTTGCAGGCGATGGGCCACAAGGTTGAACTGCCGGGTGACTCGGCAGCAGGCGGCCGCGGTTCCAGCCATGTCTGGGGCAACCTGCAGACGGTGGAATGGGACCGGCGCAGCAATGTTCTCAGCGGCGGCAGCGATCCACGCAATCCGGTGGGCAGTGCCGAGGTTCGAAAGATCGGCAAGGCCGATTGAGCAATTGAAATGAAAACCCCGCTTCGGCGGGGTTTTTCTTTGAGTGGACCGGGGTGTTGTCGCGGTTCTGGTTGGGTACTTTGCCCGAGCCGGCATTGCCAGCGTTGTTGACGTTTTTCTTGATTCAATGCCGGCGGGTACCCAACTCAAACCCAAGCGTGGACCACAGTTTCTGCCTGCACCGCAATCCGCAACACTGCGTTGCTTTTCTATACCGTTACGCGCCAATTATCCGCCGCCATTTACTTGCGAATATTTAACGCGCTGCGGGTAGAATTTTTCATATGAAACTATGGTCGATCCGCGGTAACTCGCAAAAACTCGATGGCGGTGCAATGTTCGGCAACGCACCCAAGGCCTTGTGGGAACGGTGGGCGCCGGCCGATGACGCCAATCGCATTGAACTGGCATGCCGGGCATTGCTGGCCAGCCCGCTGGGCGGCAAGACGGTGCTGTTTGAAACCGGCATCGGCGCGTTCTTCGAGCCCAAACTGCGTGAGCGTTACGGCGTGCAGGAGCCGCGACACGTGCTGATCGATTCGCTGCGTGAAGCAGGCTTCGAACATGAAGACATCGACGTGGTGGTACTCAGTCACCTGCATTTCGACCATGCCGGTGGCCTGTTGGCGCCGTGGTCGGAAGGCCGTGAACCCGAGTTGCTGTTTCCCAATGCCACGTTCGTGATCGGTGCCGACCACTGGGAGCGCGCCCGCCATCCGCACCCGCGTGACCGGGCCAGCTTCATTCCCGAGTTGGCAGGTTTGCTGGAAGCCAGCGGGCGCCTGGAGATCGTAAGCGGTCCTTACTCGAAGGTACTGGGCGAATCGGTGCGTTTCAGCTTCAGCGATGGCCACACGCCGGGGTTGATGCTGGCCGAGATCATCGGGCCGGAGCAGGTCAATGGCCAGCCGCGCGGTGGCGTGGTGTTCTGTGCCGATCTGATACCAGGACGTTCATGGGTGCATGTGCCGATCACCATGGGCTATGACCGCAATGCCGAATTGTTGATCGATGAGAAGCGCGCGTTCCTGGAAGACAAGCTGGCGCGCAACGTGCATCTGTTTTTTACCCACGACCCGCAGTGCGCGATGGCGCAGGTGGTGCGCGACGACAAGGGCCGCTTTGGCACCACCCACGAAGTGAGCGAGTTGAAGGCACGTACGTTGGCGGCATGAACAAGCCAGCAATGCTCCGGTAGTGCCGAGCCATGCTCGGCAGAGGCTTTCCTGGTATTGCTCCAAAGCCACCCTCACCCCAACCCCTCTCCCGAAGGGAGAGGGTCTAAGGCGGTAGTGCCGAGCCATGCTCGGCAGAGGCTTCACCGGTAATGCCCCAACGTCACCCTCACCCCAACCCCTCTCCCGAAGGGAGACGGGCTAAGCCGGTAGTGCCGAGCCATGCTCGGCAGAGGCTTCACCGATATCATTCCAGCCGAGCATGGCTCAGCACTACAAAAAAACCCGGTGCCAGTGGCACCTGTTGCATTCTGAGCGGCGACGCGCCGGGCTCAACCCAATCGCGTGCCGAAGATGCGGTCGCCGGCATCGCCCAGGCCCGGCATGATGTAACCCTTGTCGTTGAGTCGCTCGTCGATGGCGGCGGTGTAGATCTCCACGTCCGGGTGGGCGGCTTCCAGGGCTTTCAGGCCTTCCGGGGCGGCGACCAGGAAGATGCCCTTGATGCGCCGCGCGCCGGCCCGCTTGAGCATGTCGATGGTGGCGATCAAGGTGCCGCCGGTGGCCAGCATCGGGTCCAGGATCAACGCATCGCGTTCTTCCAGGCGCCCGGTCAGGCGCTCGAAGTAGGGCACGGGCTGCAGGGTTTCCTCATCGCGCTGCAGGCCGACCACGCTCACCCGCGCGGCGGGAATCAGCGACAACACTCCACTCAGCATGCCCAGGCCTGCACGCAGGATCGGCACCACGGTGATCTTTGCACCGGCAATGCGCTGCACCTGCACCGGTCCGGCCCAGCCGGCCTGGGTGTGGCTTTCGGTTTCCAGGTTGGCGGTGGCCTCGTAGGCGAGCAGGGTGCCCAGTTCGTTGACCACCTCGCGGAAGTCCTTGGTGCTCATGGACGCATCGCGGAGCAGGCCAATCTTGTGCTGGACCAGGGGGTGGCGGACTTCGACGATTTTCATGGGGAGAGGGCGCTGGAAAGGGGAGGACAGCATTTTAGCGCTTCTGCGCGCAGCCTCTGCCGTAGCAGCACACCGCCGCGCTGCTGGTCAGGCAGGACCAGCTCGGGAAGGCGGGCAAAGAGGCTGGACGACGATGCCTGCCGTCATCTTCCAGCACCTTCACGCAGACCGGCGTGATCAACGTGATCAATCAGCCGGTGGCCCAGAACGGAGTTTGCGAAGATGATGTCTGCTGCCGCGTAGGCGGCGCAGGGGAGGTCGATTAGATGCGGGTCTGTGCGGGTTTGTTGTTCGCTGTGTGCATCGGCAGTGCCGGGTCCGTGTCGGCGCAGCCGCCGCTTGAACGGGAGCGGGTGAATCCAAGTGAGGTGATCTTTCGTGCCGGGGCGCCCTATATGGACGTGGGGCGGGGCCGGCTCGCGCCACTGCAGCTGCGACGGCAGAACGGCGTGCCCGTGTACTACCGGCTGGTCCGCTACGACGCGGAATCTGGATACCTGCAAGAACCCGAAGTCGAGTTGGTGGCACCTGGCCCTGCCACCGTGCCTGCGCGAAAGGAGCTGCCTACGCCGACCGCAGTGCAGGTAATCGAAAGCCGGATCGAGGGGCGTTTCGAGGGCTGGAGCGGTGCCAGCGTTTTCCATCTGGGGAACGGGCAGACCTGGCAGCAGGTGGATGGGCGCAGGCAGGCAGCAAACCGGTACTCCCCCAAGGCCACGTTGACCCGCTGGGACGCTGGCTACGAGTACGAGATGCGGGTCGAGGGCGTGTCGGGCACGGTTCGGGTGCGGCGTCGCTGAAGCAGGGTCTTCATTGATGGCGCCGCACCATCAATGGCGCGTTTCTGCGCGCTGTATCCATGCCATGACAGACTGAAATATTCCCGCTTTGCCACTGTAACTGTCGCGTAACTGTACGGACATACCGTGCACACCCATCCTTTACACAGATTGGGGGCGGTAGTGCGCAAGAGCGTCTTGGTGGTAGCGGTGACGACCGCGGTGGCCTGCATGGCTGTCGCGCCTGCATATGCACAACAGGCCACGGCCGATGCTGCATCCACTGTTGCCAGCGGTGCTGCGGCAGCCATCGACCTGGAGCGCATTGAAGTACGCGCCCAGCGCGAAGCGCAGATCCGCGCGGTCGAACTCAAGCGCGATGCCAATGGCGTGCAGGACGCGCTTGCCTCCGACTCGATGGGCGACTACCCGGACATGAATGTCGCCGAGTCGCTGCAGCGCCTGCCTGGCGTCAGTGTCACCCGCGATCAGGGTGAAGGTCGCTTCGTTGTGATCCGTGGTCTGGACGCGGCCTTGAACAGCGTCAGCATCGACGGCATCGCCATCGGTACCCCAGAGGATTCCTCACGCGCTGCGCCGCTGGATGTGATTCCCTCCGAGTCCACCGAACGCCTGCGGGTAATCAAGTCGGCAACGCCGGACATGCCCGGTGATGCCATCGGCGGCGCGGTGGTGGTGGAGTCGGTCTCGGCCTTTGATCGTGATGGGCGCTCCTTGAAGGGCAAGCTGGAAGGCAGCCACCAGGAACTGTCCGGCGAGACCAGCCCGAAGGCGGCCTTCAATTACAGCGAAGTATTCGGCGGCACGTTCGGTGTGGCGCTGGGTGTGAACTACCAGAAGCGCAAGTTCGAATCGGACAACACCGAAGTCGAGTACGACAACTTTGATGGTGGTGCCGACGATGATCTGGTCGCCGTCGACCTGCAGCACCGCAAGTACACCATCGAGCGCGAGCGCACCGGCGCCAACGTGAACCTGGACTGGCGCCCGGACGATGCCAATCGCTATTACCTGCGCACCCTGTACAGCCAGTTCGACGATGCCGAAACCCGCCAGCGCACCATCTTCGGCCTGGGCGACGGCGAAATCACCGCGCTGGGTGGTGGTCGCTACCAGGTGGATGCGCTGCCGGCCGATGCCATCAGCAAGCGCATGCGCTACCGAACCAAGGAAGAGAACACCTTTGCGCTCAGCCTCGGCGGTGAGAATCGTTTGACTGGCGCGGTGCTCGATTACCGCATCGGCTACACCAAGACCCGCGAGCGGGTGAACGATGAAATGGAAGCGCGCTTTGACTACGATGGCGACGACCTGTCGGCCACGCTCAATCAGAACAGCGGCATCCCGGGCCTGAGCCTCAGCGACAGCGCCTGGATGGACAACGCCAACTACGCCTTCGATCGGGTGGTGATCTCGCCCAAGCAGATCGACGACAGCGAGCGCAGCGCCCAGGTCAACATCCGCTTCGACGGTGACAACGCCAGCTACAAATTCGGCGTGCTCGGCCGGTGGCGCGAACGTGACGTCAATGTCGATGAGGCCGAGCTGCGCACCGGTCCAGCGGTTGATCTATCCAGCTGGAACGGCAAGACCCTGGACCACCGTGGCGGCAGCCTTGGCCAGGGCATGAGCTCGGCGGCGATGCGCGCCTGGTGGGCCGCCAACGGCAGCAAGTACAGCGCGAAGTCCGGCGATGTCGCTGGCAACCTGATGACCTCGCTGGAAGAGGACTATGTGGCCAACGAGGACATCTTTGCCGCCTATGCGATGGGCACCTGGGACATCGGCGCGCTGCGCGTGATCGGCGGCGTGCGTGTGGAGAACACACAGTTCAATGCCACCGGCAACGACGTGGATATCGCTGCCGATGGCAAGACCGTCAGCGTCACCCCGCGTATCGCCAACAGCAGCTACAGCAGTGTGCTGCCGGGCCTGCATCTGCGTTATGACACCAACAACAACTGGGTGCTGCGCGGCTCGGTCAACAAGACCGTGGCGCGGCCGGCGTTTGGCGATGTGTCGCCGCGCCTGGCCGTCAACCGCGACGATGAAGAAGCGCGTATCGGCAACCCGAACCTGGACCCGTACGAGTCCACCAACCTGGATTTCTCGTTCGAGCGCTATCTGGGCGACAGCGGCATCGTCTCGCTGGGCTTGTTCCACAAATCCATCGACGGCTACATCGTGCAGACGGTGACCGACAACGACCCGCAGTACCCGGGCTTCGACGTTACCCGTTCGATCAATGGCGACAAGGCCAAGGTGTTTGGTGCCGAATTCAACTGGCAGCAGCAGCTGAGCTTCCTGCCGGGGGCATGGGCGGGGCTGTTGCTCGGCGCCAGTGGCACCTGGCTGGATACCGATTTTGATCCGGGCATTGCCGGCCGCGAGCGTGATGACTTCAATCTGCCGCGCGCCTCCAAGAACATCTACAGCGCGCATATCGGCTACGAGTGGGGCGGCCTGAGCACGCGCCTGGCCAGTGTCTATCGCAGCGAATACCTGGACACCATCGGCGACAGCCGCGCCTTTGATATCTATGTCGCCCCGCACACCCAGCTTGATTTCAGCTTCGACTACAAACTCAGCAAGAACGTGAGCCTGTATCTGGAAGCGTCTAACCTGCTCGATGAGCCGCTGGAGCTGTACCAGGGCGTGCGCTCGCGCACCCTGCAGAACGAGGAATACGGCCGCACCTACGCCGTCGGCGTGAAGGTGGCACTGTGAGGGCCGCGCTGCTCTGCACGGCAATGGCGCTGGTGCTCAGCGCCTGCCACCCGGCACCGCGCTCGGCGACGCCGCCGACCGCCGCCGATCTTGCCGAAGGCGCCACCGCCGCGCCGCCGAAGTTGGTGGCGGAAGCCTTCCTGACCCCGATGACGCCGGCTGACAACATCGACTCGCCGGCCAGCTGGCGCGGCGCGGATGGCCAGCTGTGGCTGATAGCCACCGCCAAGGCCACCGACAAGCTGGTGGTCTATGACGGCCAGACCGGCAAGCACCTGCGTGACATCGGCAGCACCGGCACCGCATTGGGCCAGTTCGATCGCCCCAACGGCATCGCCGTGCAGGACGACCTGGTGTTCATCGTCGAGCGCGACAACCACCGCGTGCAGGTGCTGCAGTTGCCTGACTTCAAGCCGCTGGGCGTGTTCGCCGGCAATGATCTGCGCAAGCCCTATGGCCTGTGGGTGAATCCGGTGCAGGGCGGCTATGACCTGTACGTCACCGATTCCTATGACGATGGCGAGGACGCGGCGGGCAACGACATCCTGCCGGCGCTTGAGCGTTTGAACGAGCGCGTGCGCCGTTATCACGTCAACGTCGAGGGCGGCACGGTGCAGGCCAGGCTGGTGCGCAGCATCGGCGACAGCTCGCCCAAGGGCGCGCTGCGCGTGGTCGAATCGATCTGGGGCGATCCGGCCAACGACCGCCTGCTGATTGCCGAGGAAGATGAAACCTATGCCAGCGAGTTCAAGGTCTACAACCTGGCCGGCGATTTCACTGGCCAGACGTTCGGCCGCGGCCTGTTCAAGGCGCAGGCCGAAGGCGTGATGCTGCGTACCTGCGGTGATGGCGGTTGGTGGATCACCACCGAGCAAGGCAAGGAGCGCAGCACCTTCCATCTGTTCGATCGCAAGACGCTGGCGCCGGTGGGATCGTTCCACGGCAATACCGTGGCCAATACCGATGGTATCTGGAACAGCCAGCAGGTCTCGGCGCGCTTCCCGCAGGGCGCTTTGTACGCGGTGCATGACGATCAGGGCGTGGTGGCCTTCGATTGGCGTGATATCGCCACGGCCTTGTCGCTGCCGCAGGATTGCGGCAAGTGAGGGGCCAACGTGTGAGGCAGTGGCTGCTACTGGCGGCCCTGATTGGAGCGGCTGGAGCGGTGGGGGCCGCTCCAGCCGCCGAGCCCAATACGCAGGTACCGGCGGGGAGCCGGCACTATGCGGCAAGTGGCTTCCCGGACCGCATCGTCGCCTCGCCGGCGCAGGATGCAGGCAGCGGTTTTGCGGTGGCATGGCGTACCGCACCGCTGGGGCAGCCGCCGGTGCTGGAGCTGGCCGTGGCCGGTGATTCGCCGGACATGGGCCAGGTGCGGCAGCTGCGCGCAAGCAGCCAGACGTTGCAGACCGAGAACGGCGACAGCCAGCATCATCGTGTCCGCATCGATGGCCTGCAGGCCGATACCCTGTATGCCTACCGCGTGCAGGGGCAGGGCAGCTGGAGCGCGTGGCAACACTTCCGCACGGCCGCTGCGGCAGGCGAACCGCTGACCGTGCTGTACTTCGGCGATACCCAGAACAAAAACCTCAGTCATGTCAGCCGGGTCATCCGCCAGGGCTGGCAGACCGCGCCGGACGCGCGGCTGACCCTGTTTGCTGGGGATCTGGTCAGCGGCGGCGACGGTGAGGATGACAACGAGTGGGGCGAATGGTTCGCTGCCGGTGGCTGGCTGCTGCCGGGCATGGCGATTGCGCCCGCGGCCGGCAACCACGAGTACTTCGAGGAATTCGAAGACACGCCGCAGGAGCGGCGGGTGCTCGGCAAGCATTGGCCGGCGACCTTCGCACTGCCGGCCAACGGCGCCGCCGCCACCGCCAGCACGACCTATTGGTTTGACTATCAAGGGTTGCGCGTGGTGGTGCTGGATGGCACCTCGGCGCTGGATCTGGGCACCGCGAAGGCGCAGGCCAGCTGGCTGGAGAAAGTATTGGAAGACAGTGCGCAGGCGTGGAATATCGTGGTCGTGCACCAGCCGCTGTATCCGCTGCGTGCCGAACGCGACAGCTCGGTGCTGACCAGCGAGATTCGTCCGGTTCTCCAGCGGCACAAGGTGGATCTGGTGCTGCAAGGCCATGACCACACCTACGGCCGCCGCGCCGACGACGGCGCCAGCTTGCCGCAGTACATTTCATCGGTGGCCGGCCCCAAGCAGTACCGGCTGTCGCCGCAGGCGCGTGCGACGATGAAACCCACCGCCGAGGACACGCAGTTGTTCCAGGTGCTGCGGCTGGACGACAAGGGCCTGCGCTATGAAGCACGCACGGCGACTGGCCGCCTGTATGACGCATTCCAGATCAGCCGTGATGCGCACGGCGGCAAGCGTTTCAGCGAAGTCACCGAGGGGCGCATCCCGCAGCGCGATTGCCCACGGCCAGTCTCACCAAAGGGCCGCGATGACCGGTGCTGGGAATGAACCGATGAGCCGCGTGTTGCTGCGTGTGGGTGTGATGCTGCTGGCCACGGCGTCGCCGCTGCTGGCCAGCGCGCAGGTGCTGCATCCGTTTGCCTTGCCGCAAGCGGAGAACGCACCGCAGGAAGTGCTGCTGGCGGTGGAAATCCCCGCCGGTGGCGCGATCAAGTACGAGATCGGCGCGCATGGCGAACTGCGGGTGGATCGTTTCCTGTCGATGCCGGTGGCTTACCCGGCCAACTATGGGGCGATGCCACAGACCCTGGCCGGCGATGGTGATCCGCTGGATGCGCTGGTGCTGACCCGCTTTCCGGTCCAGGCCGGTGCGATGCTGCGATTCCGTCCGGTGGCGGTGCTGCGGATGCGCGACAAGGGCCAGGCCGATGAGAAGATTGTCGGAGTGCCGGTTGATGCGGTGGACCCGACCTATGCCAAGGTCCGCGATCTGGATGACCTGCCTGAGATGGAAGTCCAGCGCATCGAGGCGTTCTTCCGCAGCTACAAGCAGCTGCCGGGTGGGGCAGACACCCAGCTCAACGGCTGGGGCGATGCCGAACAGGCGCGGCAGGTGATCGGCCAGGCGCTGGCAGGCTATCGGCAGGCCCAGGGCGGGCCCTGAGTATCGAACCTGCTTCACGGCTGTGCCTTTGGCTTCCCCCTATAATGAACACGGATTTGTCCCGATGTGTCATCGCGCGCGCCGCAATGCCGGGTGATGGCAACTGGTAGCAATGACGGCCCAGCCACGGGGTTGGCTGGGCGATCACGGCGGGCTGTCGTCAGCGACAGGTGCCCAATCAAGGAGGGTGGTCATGCGCATTATGGGTAAGGCTTGGAGCAAGGTGGCCGTAGCGGCCATGTTGGTGGCATTGGCAGGGGGAGCCACGGCGGCACCGCCGTTGGAGGAGGAGTTCGTCAACCCCAGCGAGGTGCTGTTCGAAGGTGGCAAGGCGTACGTCGACGCTGGCGGCGGGCGCATGGAGCAGTTGCACAGCCGCAAGCAGGGCGGCGAGACGGTGTATTACCGCCTGGTCCGTTATGACAACGAAAACGGCTATGTCGACAACGACGGCACGCCGGCGCTGGCGCAGAATTTCCAGAGTGAATCCAGCATTGGCGCCACGCCCTATCGCTACTTTGGCTCCGGCCATTTTTCGCGCCCGGATTTCTACAACAGCCCTTACAACCGCGATGCCCGCCAACGTTATTCAGGCCCGGGCTACTTCGGCAGCTGCAGCCGCTATGACGGCTGCAAGGAAGTGCAGATCGTGCCTTTGTGGCCGTATTACCGCGGTTATTGAGTTTGCAGGCATGGCATCGCCGCAAACCGGGCTGATCAATTGATGCAGATACGACAACGGCGCCCTTCAGTGGCGCCGTTGTTGTTTATGCCTATCCCGCTCAGGCGCTGAGGGCTTCGACGATACGCAGCTTGGGGTGGGCCTTGGAACGCTGCTGGTATTCCTGCTCGATGTCGGCCAGACGCTTGGCGTTGGGGCATTGCAGCAACATGTAGTTGGCGTCGAAGTTGAGTTTGGCGACCAGAAAGTCGATGAACACGCGCACCTTCGGCGACACCAGGCGGCCACCGGCGAAAACTGCGTTGAAGTCGTAGTTCGGGCCGGTCCAGCCCGGCAGTATGCGCCGTACCAGGCCCGCTTCGACAAAGGGTTTGGCCATCACGTCACTGCTCATCACCAGCCCCTCGCCGGCGACCATGGGCGCATTCAACGCCGACGGGTCGTTGGCCAGCAGCAGGGGATTGACTGCGAACTCCCGCATTTCGCCGCCATGTTCGGCCAAGGTCCAGGTGAAGCGATGGTTCTGGCCGTGGTGCGGCTTTCGCACCGCCAGAGTACGGTGGAACTGCAGTTCGTTCGGATGCTGCGGTTCACCGTGCAGGTCGATATAGGCCGGGCTGGCGAACACCTGGGTGCGCAGGCTGCCCAGCTTGCGCGCGATCAGGTTGGAATCGGGCAGGGGCCCCACCCGCAGCGCCATATCCACTTCACCGCTGATCAGGTCCATGGCTTCGTTGCCCAGGTGCATGTCCACGCGGATGTCCGGGTAGGCACTCTGGAACTGGCCCAGCAGTGGCGCAATCCAACTTGTCCCGATCGAGTATGGAACGGTGAAACGCAACCATCCGCGCGGCCCCGATTGCAGCTGGCTGACGGCACTCTCGGCCTGGTCCAGCTCGCGGGCGATACGTTGGCAATGCTCGTAGTAGACGGTGCCGGCTTCGGTCAGGCCCAGGCGACGCGTGGTCCGGTGGAGCAGGCGCGCCCCCAGGCGGGTTTCCAGTTCCTGCACCTTGCGGCTGACCGTGGTCTTGGGCTGGCCGAGCAGGCGCGCGGCGGCAGTGAAGCTGCCCTGTTCGACAACTTTGACGAAGATCAGGGTGTCGTTGAGATCATTGGCCATGGGAGAACCCTAGCGGCAGCGGAATTGTGCCGGCGACGGGATGATTATTCCCCTGAATTCGTACTAATCAAGTATGGATTTGAGGCCTATCTTGTACGCCTGTGTTCACGACGGACAAGTTGCCATGCGTATGCGCTCCCCATTGACCCTGCCTACGCCGCGCCGCGAACCCAGGTACAGCAATGTTCTGCGCCCCAGGATGGCGAGCAATCGATTGAATCCATTGCAGTTTGAAGCATTGTCGGACGTCACCCGCGGGCTGCCACCGGCACCGGTGAAGGTAACAGCAGGCGGCACCATGCGCAGGCTGCTGCGTGCCGTTGTCCCATGGATGGTCCAAAAATTTCCGCGGACGGGACAGTGATGCGCCCTTTCCCAACAAGGTTTTCGCCAGTTCCCGCAGTGCAGCGCAAATACCTGCGCGATCTGCCAACCGCACTGCGATGTCGAAGCTGACGCCGTCGTCCTTCTGTCCCCTGATTACCTCCCCCTTGGAGCATGAAATGAAAGGTATTTCGCAATCACCCACGCTTCGACGTGCCGCGCTTGCCAGCATGTCCGCATTGACCCTCGCGGTGCTGGCTGCCTGCAGCGGCGGCCACGCTGAAAACGCTGCACCGCCCCCGCCTGAAGTCAGCGTCGCGCCGGTGCTGGTCAAGCAGATCTCGCAGTGGGACGAATTCAGCGGCCGCATCGAAGCGGTGCAGAGCGTCGAGCTGCGCCCACGCGTCTCCGGCTACATCGACAAGGTCAACTACGTCGAAGGCGAAGAAGTGAAAAAGGGCGACGTGCTGTTCACCATCGACGCGCGCAGCTACCAGGCCGAATTCAACCGCGCGCAGGCCGAGTTGAACCGCGCACGCACCCAGGCCACGCTGGCCCGCAGTGAATCGGAGCGCGCGCGTCGCCTGGCCGAACAGCAGGCCATCGCTACGGAGACCGCCGAGCAACGCCGGGCCAGTGCCGATCAGGCCGGTGCACAGGTGCAGGCGGCGCAGGCCGCATTGGATGCCGCGCGGCTCAACCTGGAGTTCACCAAGGTGCGCGCGCCGATCGATGGCCGCGCCGGGCGGGCGATGGTCACCGCCGGCAACCTGGTCACCGCCGGCGATGCTGCCAGTGTGCTGACCACGCTGGTGTCGCTGGATACGGTGCACGTCTACTTCGATGCCGACGAGTCCACCTACCTGCGTTACGCACAGATGGCGCGCGACGGCGAGCGCCCGAGCGAGCGGGACCAGGCCCTGCCGGTAAAGGTTGGCTTGAGCGGTGAGGACGGCTTTCCGCACGAAGGCAAGGTCGACTTCCTCGATAACCAGGTGACGCGCAGCACCGGCACCATCCGCGTGCGTGCGCTGCTGGAAAACAGCGACCGTCAGTTCACCCCCGGCCTGTTCGCACGTGTGCGGCTGCTGGGCAGCGGCCAGTTCCAGGCCGTGCTGGTGGACGACAAGGCGGTGCTGACCGACCAGGACCGCAAGTACGTCTACGTGCTGGACAAGGACGGCAAGTCGGAACGGCGTGACGTGCAGCTCGGCCGCAACGCCGATGGCCTGCGCATCATCGAGCACGGCCTTGCAGCCGGCGACAAGGTCATCATCGATGGCGTGCAGAAGGTGTTCATGCCTGGCATGCCGGTGCAGGCCAAGCCGGTGCCGATGCAACGGGCCGCCGCCGCACCTCCGCAGGCTGTGAGCAGCATCAACTAAGCCGCCAACCACGTTTGCCGGCGCGGCTGCCGGCCGTCGCTGTCTGCACCCCTTGCGGGTGCGGGCAGGGCGACTGCAGCCCGGCGCCGGCTCTCCAAGGAATTCCCCATGGACTTTTCCAAGTTTTTCATCGACAGGCCGATCTTCGCGGCGGTGTTGTCGATCATGATTTTCGCTGCCGGGCTGGTCAGTATTCCGTTCCTGCCCATCGGCGAGTATCCCGACGTGGTACCGCCATCGGTGGTGGTGCGCACCGTCTACCCGGGTGCCAACCCGAAGGTGATCGCCGAGACCGTGGCCACGCCACTGGAAGAAGCCATCAACGGCGTCGAAGGCATGATGTACTTCAAGTCGGTGGCCGGCTCCGATGGCGTGCTGCAGATGACCATCACCTTCCGTCCCGGCACCGATCCTGACGACGCTGCGGTGAAGGTGCAGAACCGCGTCGCCCAGGCGCTGGCGCGTCTGCCCGAGGACGTGCGGCGCCAGGGCGTGACCACCCAGAAGCAGTCGCCGACCTTCCTGATGGTCGTGCACCTGACTTCGCCAAAGGGCACCTACGACACCCTGTACCTGCGCAATTACGCACGCCTGCACGTCAAGGATGGGCTGGCGCGTATTCGCGGCGTGGGCGATGCACAGATCTTCGGTGGCGGTGACTACGCCATGCGTGCCTGGCTCGATCCGGAAAAAGTGGCCGCGCGTGGCTTGACCGCCAGCGACGTGGTGCGGGCGATGCGCGAGCAGAACGTGCAGGTATCGGCGGGCCAGCTCGGCGCCGAGCCAATGCCCAACAGTCAGTTCCTGACCCTGATCAACGCCCAGGGCCGCCTGCGCAACGAGCAGGAGTTCAGTGACATCGTGCTCAAGAGCGGTGCCGACGGCGAAGTGGTGCGGCTGTCGGATGTGGCGCGCATCGAACTGGGTGCGGGCGACTACACCATGCGTTCGCAGCTGGATGGCAAAAACGCCGTCGGCATCGGCATCTTCCAGTCGCCGGGTGCCAATGCGCTGGATATCCGTGACGCGGTGATCGGCCAGATGGACGAGCTGCAGAAGAGCTTCCCGGCCGATGTGAAGTACGAAGCGGTGTACGACACCACCATCTTCGTGCGTGATTCGGTCAAGGCCGTGGTGAGCACGCTGCTGGAAGCGATCGCGCTGGTGGTGCTGGTGGTGATCCTGTTCCTGCAGACCTGGCGCGCGTCGATCATTCCGTTGATCGCGGTGCCGGTATCGGTGGTGGGTACGTTCGCGGCGCTGTACCTGCTGGGTTTCTCGATCAATACACTGAGCCTGTTCGGGCTGGTGCTCGCGATCGGCATCGTGGTCGATGACGCGATCGTGGTGGTGGAAAATGTTGAACGCAACATCGAGGAAGGCCTGTCGCCAACGGCCGCCGCGCACCAGGCAATGAAGGAAGTTTCCGGCCCGATCGTGGCGATCGCGCTGGTGCTGTGTGCGGTGTTCGTGCCGATGGCCTTCCTGTCGGGCGTCACCGGCCAGTTCTACAAGCAGTTCGCGGTGACCATCGCCATCTCCACGGTGATCTCGGCGATCAACTCGCTGACTTTGTCGCCGGCGCTGGCAGCACGTCTGCTCAAGCCGCATGGTGCGGCCAAGGATGCACCGAGCCGCGTGATCGACAAGCTGTTCGGCTGGATATTCCGTCCGTTCAACCGCTTCTTCAAGACCAGTTCGGAGAAGTATGAGCGCAGCGTGGCGAACATCCTGGGCCGTCGCGGTGCAGTGTTCGTGGTCTATGCGGTGTTGCTGGTAAGTACCGGGCTGATCTTCAAGCTGGTGCCGCCGGGCTTCATTCCCACCCAGGACAAGCTGTACCTGATCGCGGGTGTGAAACTGCCGGAAGGCTCCTCGGTGGCGCGTACCGATGCAATGCTGCGCAAGGTAGCGAAGATCGCCCGCGAAACCGATGGTGTCGCCCACACCATTTCCTTCCCGGGCTTGAACGCCCTGCAGTTCACCAATACGCCGAACACCGGTGTGGCCTTCATCCCGCTCAAGCCGTTCAGTGAACGTCACGGCCGTACCGCCGCGCAGATCAATGCCGAGATCAACCAGAAGATCGCCGGCCTGCAGGAGGGCTTCTCCTTCTCGATGATGCCGCCGCCGATCCTGGGCCTGGGCAACGGCAACGGCTACCAGATGTTCATCGAGGACCGTGGCAACCTGGGTTACGGCGCATTGCAGAATGCCTTGCAGGGCATGCAGGGCGCGGTTTCGCAGACCCCGGGCATGGCTTATCCGATCACCAGCTACCAGGCCAACGTGCCGCAGCTGGATGCGGAGGTGGACCGCGTCAAGGCCAAGGCACAGGGCGTGCAGCTGACCGAGTTGTTCGACACGCTGCAGACCTATCTGGGTTCGGCGTACATCAACGACTTCAACCAGTTCGGGCGCACCTGGCAGGTGATCGCACAGGCCGATGGCCAGTTCCGTGACAGCGTGGAAGACATCGGCAGGCTGCGTACCCGCAACGACCGTGGCGAGATGGTGCCGATCGGCTCGATGGTGACCGTCAAGGAAACCTACGGCCCGGACCCTGTGCTGCGCTTCAATGGTTACCCGGCGGCCGATCTGGCCGGTGAAGCCGATCCGCGCGTGCTGTCCTCGGCCCAAGCCATGACCAAGCTCACCGAAATCGCAGGGCAGGTGCTGCCGGCCGGCATGGTGACCGAATGGACCGACCTGAGCTACCAGCAGGCCACCCAGGGCAAGGCTGCCTTCATTGTGTTCCCGGTGTCGATCCTGCTGGCCTTCCTGGTGCTGGCGGCGCTGTACGAGAGCTGGTCGCTGCCACTGGCGGTGATCCTGATCGTACCGATGACGCTGCTGTCGGCCTTGTTCGGCGTATGGCTGACCGGCGGTGACAACAATGTGTTCGTGCAGGTGGGCCTGGTGGTGCTGATGGGTCTGGCATGTAAGAACGCCATCCTGATCGTCGAGTTCGCCCGCGAACTGGAGATGGGCGGCAAGGGCATCGTCGAGGCGGCACTTGAAGCCTGTCGCCTGCGTCTGCGGCCGATCGTGATGACCTCCATCGCCTTCATCGCCGGTACCGTGCCGCTGGTCTTCTCGCACGGCGCAGGCGCCGAGGTGCGCTCGGTGACGGGTATCACGGTGTTTGCCGGCATGCTGGGCGTGACCTTGTTCGGCCTGTTCCTGACCCCGGTTTTCTATGTGGCATTGCGCAAGTTCATGTCGCGCCATGGCCATAGCAAGCTGGTCCAGCACGGTGAATCAACCCTGCATCATTGAGGCCGGACAAACGGCAGCGGGAGGTGGCAGTCGTCTGCCTCCCGCGCCTTTCCGCCTCGACCGGAATGCTGCTGCAGGACGAACCAGGTCCGCGCCGGCATCAACTCATTCCCCAAGGGAAACGCAATGAACAACCCAAGCACAAAAATCGCACTGGTCACCGGCGCCACCCGAGGTATCGGGCTTGAGACCGTACGCCAGCTGGCCAGCGCAGGCGTGCATACGCTGCTGGCCGGGCGCAATTACCAGACTGCTGTCGCACGCACGCTGGAACTGCAGGCCGAAGGCCTGCCGGTGGAAGCCCTCCAGCTCGACGTGAATGATCCGGACAGCATCGCCGTGGCATTCGAACATGTGCAGCAGCGGCATGGCCGGCTGGATATCCTGGTCAACAATGCCGGCGTGTTGGTCGATGACCTGAAGCAAGGCGCCAGCGGGCAGTCACAGGCGGTCTGGCGCAGCACCTTCGATACCAACCTGTTCGCCGTGGTTGAAGTGACCGTGTCCTTGCTGCCACTGCTGCGCCAGGCGCCGGCCGGCCGCATCGTCAATGTGTCCAGCATCCTGGCCTCGCTGACCCTGCACGCGCAGCCGGGCTCGGCGGTCTACGGTTTCCTGGCGCCGGCCTACAACGCTTCCAAGAGCGCGCTCAATGCATGGACGCTGCAGTTGGCACATGAGCTGCGCCACAGCCCGATCAAGGTCAACGCGGTGCACCCGGGTTACGTCAAGACCGACATGAACGGTGGCCAGGGTGAAATCGATGTGGCCGAGGGTTCACGTACCAGTGTCGCCATGGCGCTGATCGGCGCTGATGGCCCGACCGGAAGTTTCAGCTATCTGGGTGAGGTGCTGCCATGGTAACGCGCATTCTGGTAACCGCGATGGCGAGCGCTCTGCTCGCCGGTTGCATGACGGTTGGCCCGGACTACAAGGCGCCACCCGTCGAGCCGGTAAGCCTGCACGGCGCAAGCGACGCCGCGTTCTCCGCCGAAACGCCGGTGGCGACCTGGTGGGCTCAATTTGGCGATCCGGTATTGGAGCAGCTGGTGCACGACGCGCTGGGCGACAATCTGGATCTGCAGATCGGCCTGGCGCGGGTGCGTGCCGCTCGCGCGGTTTTCGTGGAGAAGCGCCTGGACCAGCTGCCGCATGTCACCGCAGGCGGCAGCCAGGATCGACGCATGCAGCCCGATCCATTGGCCGGTGGTGAGCGCGTCTTTACCGAAACCTACCAGCTCGGCTTCGATGCAGGCTGGGAACTGGATCTGTTCGGCAGGCAACGGCGTGCGGCCGAAGCAGCACGCGCCGATCTGGGCGCCGAGCGTGACAGCCTGGCGGATGCACAGGTGATGGTGGCCGCCGAGGTGGCACGCAATTACTTCGAGCTGCGCGGCTCGCAGAAACGGATTGCGGTTGCCCGCGACACCCTGGTCAATCTGCACGAGACCCAGCGCTTGACCGAAACCCGGCTGGAGCTCGGTGCAGGCAGCGAACTGGATGTGCAGAGCAGCCGTGCGCGCCTGAAGGCGATCGAAGCGGACATTCCGCTGCTTGAAGTTGCCGAAGTGCAGTCGCGTCATCGGCTTGCGGTGTTGCTGGGGCAGCGTCCGGGCTCGCTGGATGCGTTGCTGCAACCACGCGAGATCCCTGCATTCGCCAAGGCCTTGCCCTTGGGTGATACCAGTGATCTGCTGCGCCAGCGTGCCGACGTGCGGATGGCCGAGCGCCGCCTGGCCGCCGCAACTGCCCGAGTGGGCGTGGCCACCGCAGACCTGTTTCCGCGGATCAGCCTGAGTGGCTTCGTCGGCTTTCTCGGTGGCAATGCCAATGGCCTGGTCAACGGCAACAACAAAGCGTGGTCGTTGACCCCGTCGATCAGCTGGGCGGCGTTTGATTTCGGCACGGTACGTGCGCGACTGCGCTCCAGCAAGGCGCAGGCCGACGGCGCCGCCGCCGAGTATGAGAAGGCGGTGCTGCTGGCGCTGGAGGACACCGAGAATGCGTTGACGCGTTATGCCAAGGAGCAGGCGCGCCTGCGCATCGTGGTGGACCAGGCCGAAGCTGCCGGCCGCGCTGCGGCACTGGCCGAGTTGCGCTACCGCGAAGGCTCGGAGGATTTCCTGGCCTTGCTGGATGCGCAGCGCAACAAGCTGCAGGCCGATGACGCACTGGCGCAGGCACAGGCCTCGGTCAATGTCGGGGTGGTCGGGATTTACAAGGCGCTGGGCGGCGACAGCCGACCGGCATCTGCAGTGGCAACCGCCAGCGTGGGCGCGACCAAGGGCTAGTGTCCGCGCTGGGCGGTGAAGGGCGGCTGCCTGCGGCATCACGGGGCAGGCAGCCGCAGGCGCGCCGGGCGTGCGCGCGTCCGGAGGCTTCCGGACAATGTTTTTGTGAGGTCTGGTGTTTGGCTGGAGGCCAGCGGCGTATGCGCAAAGCCGGCACCGATTGGCAACACCATCATTGTGCCGTGACGTTGAATGCTGGCGTATTGGCGCGGTGTTGTTTGAAAAACAAAAAGGCGGCCAGTGGCCGCCTTTTTGCTTGTATCGGTGTGCAGATCAGGCGGCGTTGGCCTGCTCGCGGCGCGGCCCTTCGCGCAGTGCGCGGCCGACCATGTCGACCAGGATGTCCAGCTCTTCTTCATCCATGCCGAAATGCGGGGTGAAGCGCAGCGAGTTCTCGCCGCCGTGGATGACGTTGACGCCGTGCATGCGCAGCCACTCTTCGGTGGAGCCGGCGCCATAGCACTTGAACTGCGGGGCCAGTTCGCAGGAGAACAGCAGGCCGGTACCCTGGACCTTGGTGATCAGGCCGCCGAGCTTGTCCTTGAGCGCTTCGAGTTTCTGCACGGCCTGTTCGCCGCGCAGGCGAATGTTCTGGCGCACTTCCGGCGACAGCCGGGCGAGGGTGGCGCAGGCCACGTCCAGTGCACGCGGGTTGGTGGTCATGGTGTTGCCGTACACGCCTTTGCGGTAGAGCTTGGCGGCGTGTTCGGTCACGGCCAGTACCGACAGCGGGAACTGCGCGCCGTTCAGGGCCTTGGAATAGGTTTCCATGTCCGGCGGATCCAGCTTTTCGTAACCCGGGTAGTCGACGAAGGACAGCGTGCCGTGTGCACGCAGTGCGGCCTGGATGGAATCGATCAGCAGCAGGCTGCCGTGCTCGCGCGTCAGTTCGCGGACCAGCTTGTAGAAGCTGGCCGGCACTGCGCGGCCCGGGTCGCCTTCGCCCATCACCGGCTCAAGGAACACCGCCTCGATGAACCAGTTGTTGCTCTTGGCATCGGCGAATACCTTGCGCATCGCCGCTTCGTCGTAGGGTGCAACGGTAATGACGCTGTTCTCGCCGCGGTAGCTGGCCAGGTGCTGGTCATAGGCCTTGCGGCTGGAGTCCGAATACAGCGCCGGGCGATCGGTACGGCCGTGGAAGCTGCCCTTGATCACTACGCGCTTGATGGTTGCGCCGGCGTGCGGAGCACCCGGGTCGGTCTGCAGCTTGGCATTGATATCGGCAATACGGGCGGCCAGGCCGACGGCCTCGGAGCCGGAGTTCAAACACATGAAGTGTGAGAACGGGCAGCCACCACGGCTGTGGCCGATTTCCTTGCGCATGGCCTGCACGAAGCGGCGCTGGGCCAGGCTGGGGGTCATGATGTTGGCCATCACCTGCGGCTTGGCCGCTGCGGCCATCACATCGGCCGGGGTGTGGCCGAAGCCGAGCATGCCGTAGCCGCCGGCGTCGTACAGCACCGCGCCCTTGAGCGAGATCACCCACGGGCCGCTGGCGGCCAGGGCGATATAGGGGACGATGGCGTCGTCGGCATAGAAGTTGACGAAGCCAGCTTGCATGGCGTCGATCTGGTCTTTTTCGTCCAGATCCAGCAGATCGGCGGCTTCGGCCTTGATGCGGGTGTATTCGCTGGCGGCGGCCTGGATGGCGGCGGCCAGGTCGGGATGAGCAGCGGCCAGACGTTCAACGCTGGCGTCGTCCAGGCCTGTGGTCAGGCGGCTGCCGGCGTGCGCGCGAAGCGGGGCGAGGGGGCCGAGTACGGTCATGCTCATCTCCAGAAGTTTCTTGTATATACCCATTATGTGGAGATTCTGGTCATATGGCAGCTATGATCTCGACATATTTTCGGGTAATTTCGTCGAATCGACGAAGCTGGTTTGCACTATGAATATTTCCCCCGCCGACGAACGCCTATTGTCCGTACTGCGCGAGGACGCGCGCGCGTCCACCGCGCAGATTGCCCGCCGCCTGGGGTTGTCGCGGACCACGGTGCAGAGCCGCATCGACCGGCTGGAACAGCTGGGGGTGATTGCCGGCTATACAGTGCGCACGCATGAGGACTACGAACAGGGCCAGGTGCGTTCGCACGTGCTGATCACGGTGCTGCCGAAAAAGATGCCGGCCGTAGTCAAGGCGTTGCGCGACATCGCCGAAGTGCGCTCGCTGCACTCGGTCAGCGGCAACCATGACCTGATCGCGATGGTGGTGGTGGGCGGGGTCAGCGAGATGGATGTGGTGACCGACGCGATCGGCGCAATTGATGGGGTTGAGCGGACCAACAGCGCGATCATTCTTTCGACCAAGTTCGAGCGCTGAGCGGGCGCGGCAGTGGGCGGTGGTTGTTGGCGGCCATGAACGCGCCGCCGGCCAAACACCGGGCTGCCGGCCGCCGGGAGCTACAATAGCCGGCTCCCCGTACGAAGTTCCGGCCTTGAAGAAGTCCGATTTCACCTATGACCTGCCTGAGGAATTGATTGCCCAGGCTCCCTTGGCCGAGCGTTCGGCCAGCCGTCTGTTGCTGGTACCGCCGGCGCCGGGCGCGTTCGACGACCGCCATGTCAGCGACCTGCCCGCGTTGCTGCAGCCCGGTGATCTGCTGGTGTTCAACGACACCCGGGTCATTCCGGCGCGCCTGTTCGGGCAGAAGGCCAGCGGCGGCCGCGTCGAGATCCTGATCGAACGCCTGTTGGGCGGTCAGCAGGCACGTGCGCAGATCGGTGCCAGCAAGTCGCCCAAGCCCGGCAGTCGTATTCAGCTCGATGCCGGTGGCGAAGCCGAAGTGCTGGGGCGCGATGGCGAGTTCTACGTGCTGCGTTTCGACATCCCCGAGTCGCTGGAATCCTGGCTGGTGCACGAAGGCCGGCTGCCGCTGCCGCCCTATATCCATCGCGAGCCCGGTGCTGACGACCGTGAGCGTTACCAGACTGTGTTCGCCAAGCAGATCGGCGCGGTGGCGGCTCCTACGGCCGGCCTGCATTTCGACGAGCCACTGCTGGCGCGCCTGCGCGAGGGTGGCGTGCAGTTCGGCCATATCACCCTGCACGTGGGTGCCGGCACCTTCCAGCCGGTGCGGGTGGATGACCTGTCGCAGCATGTGATGCACCGCGAATGGCTCAATGTCGGTGCCGAGCTGGTGGAGCAGGTGCGCCGCACCCGCGCTGCCGGTGGCCGCGTGATCGGCGTCGGCACCACCGTGGTGCGGGCACTGGAAAGCGCAATGCGCGAGGGCGAGCTGCACCCGTATGCCGGCGAAACCCAGATATTCATCACCCCGGGTTACCGCATCCGCAGCGTCGATGCGATGGTCACCAACTTCCATCTGCCGGAAAGCACCTTGCTTATGATGATCAGCGCGTTTGCCGGCAAGGCACGGGTGTTCGAGGCCTATGCGCACGCCATCGAACAGAAGTACCGCTTCTTCAGCTATGGCGATGCGATGTTGCTGTTCCCGGGCGGCGAGGGTGCGGCAGATTGACGCAGTGCAGGGATCGATCAAATGAGATAGATTCTCATTTGATCCGTTTCCGGCCATGGTGGTCGGTTCCGACGACCACTTCCGGAGTATTCCATGCGTCATCCGAAGCGTGCCGCCGGCCATCTGGCTGCCCTGTGTTCCCTCGTCCTGCTTGGCGCCTGCGCCAAAACCGGCGATACCTCTGCGACCGCGCCGCAGGCGGCGGGTGCCGGTGAGGTCAACCTCTACACCACACGCGAACCCGCCTTGGTACAGCCGCTGCTGGACGCCTTCACCGCCGATACCGGCATCAAGGTCAACACGGTGCTGCTGAAAGACGGCCTGACCGAGCGGCTCGCTGCCGAAGGCGAGCGTTCACCGGCCGACGTGCTGATGACGGTCGACACCGGGCGGCTGCTCGACGTGGTCGAAGCCGGCCACACCCAGGCGGTGAAATCGCAGGTACTTGAAGCTGCCATCCCTGCGCACCTGCGCTCGCCGGAAGGCCAGTGGTTTGCGTTGTCGCTGCGTGACCGGGTGGTCTACGCCGACAATGACCTGGATCTGACCGGCTTCACCTACGAAGACCTGGCCGACCCGAAGTGGAAAGGACGGGTCTGCATCCGTTCCGGCCAGCACCCGTACAACACCAGCCTGTTCGCAGCGATGATCGCGCACGATGGCGCGGAGAAAACCGAGGCCTGGTTGCGTGGTGTGAAGGCCAACCTGGCGCGCAAGGCTGCGGGCGGTGACCGTGACGTGGCGCGCGACATTCTCGCCGGTATCTGCGATATCGGCGTTGCCAACGCGTATTACGTCGGCCGGATGAAGAATGCCGAGGAAGGCTCCGAACAGCGCATCTGGGGCGATGCCATCCAGGTGGTGCGGCCGGTGTTTGCCAGTGCGGCCGATACCGGCACCCACGTCAATATTTCCGGCGCCGCAGTGGCTCGCCATGCGCCCAATCACGACAACGCGGTCAAGCTGCTGGAATACCTGGTCAGCGACAGCTCGCAGAGCCTGTACGCCCGCGCCAACTACGAATATCCGGTGAAGCCGGGCGTGGCCTTGGATCCCGTGGTTGCCAGCTTTGGGCCGATGAAGGTGGACCCGTTGCCGTTGGCCGAGGTGGTGGCCAACCGCAAGCTGGCCAGTGAGCTGGTGGACAAGGTCGGCTTCGATAATTGAACCTTGCGGTTCCCTACGGGCCGGTGCCGCCACAACGGTGCCGGCCTGTTGCTTTGTGATGGATAGTGCTTGATGACGTGGCGATGGAATCCGTGGCTGCTGGGTGCGGTAGCGGTGGCAGCACTGATGCTGGCACCGGTGCTGGGCCTGGCCTGGGCCGCCAGCGATGGCAGCGCCGGGCTGTGGTCACACCTGTGGGCCAATGTGCTGCCCACAGCCTTGCTCAACACCGGCCTGTTGCTGCTGGGCGTTGGTTTATTGGTCGGCGTGCTGGGCACCGGCAGTGCCTGGCTGGTGACCGCTTTTGCATTCCCCGGGCGCAGGCTGCTGAGTTGGGCCTTGTTACTGCCGCTGGCCGTGCCGACTTATATCGCTGCCTTTGCCTATCTGGATGTCCTGCATCCGCTCGGCCCGGTGCAAGGGCTTGTCCGCGACCTATTGGGCTATGACAGTCCGCGTCAGTTCCGCCTGCCGGACATCCGCCATCTCGGCGGCTGCATCGTGCTGCTGGGTTTCGTGCTCTATCCCTATGTGTACCTGACCACCCGCGCCTTGTTCATGACCCAGGCCGCCGGCCTGCTGGAAGCAGCGCGCAGCCTCGGCGCCACGCCTTTGCAGGTGTTCTGGCGGGTGGCTTTGCCATTGGCGCGGCCGGCAATTGCGGTTGGCGTGGCCTTGGCCCTGCTGGAAACCCTCAACGATATCGGGGCCTCCGAATTCCTCGGCGTGCAGACGCTCACCGTATCCATCTACACCACCTGGGTCAGTCGTGGTGACCTGGCTGGCGCGGCGCAGATCGCATTGGCGATGCTGTTGGTGGTCGCCTTGTTGCTGGCTTTGGAACGCCATGGACGACGTCGTCAGCGTTATGCGAGCGTGGTGCGGCCACGCCCGTTGCAGCCGCAGCCGCTGCGCGGCGGTCGCGCACTACTGGTGCTGCTGCTGGTGTCGTTACCGGTACTGCTGGGCTTTGTGGTGCCGGCGGCCTATCTGCTGTGGGAAGCGATAGCGCGGTTGCAGGTGGCCGGCATCTCGCCACAGTTGCTGGTCGCGCTGTGGAATACCGTGCGGGTGGCATTGATGGCAACGTGCGCCGCGATGGTGCTGGGTCTGCTGGTTGCCTGGGCGCTACGCCTGGCGCAGGCGCGGCGAGGGCAGCGGCTGGCTGCGGCCAGCAGTCGCATCGCTGCGCTTGGTTACGCCATCCCGGGTACGGTGCTGGCCATCGGGCTGTTGCTGCCGCTGGGCGGAGTGGATGCCTTCGCCAGCCGGCTGCTGGTGGTGTTCGGTGGCCAACCGCAGATGCTGCTGATGGGCTCGGTGAGCCTGCTGGTGCTGGCCTATACGCTGCGTTTCCTGGCCGTGTCGGTGGGAGGTATTGAATCGGGCCTGGCACGCATTCCGCTCTCGCTGGATCAGGCTGCTGCCAATCTGGGCGAGCGGCCGGCCGGCATGCTGCGGCGGGTGCATCTGCCATTGCTGCGCCCGGCCTTGGCCGCTGCCGCATTGCTGGTGTTCGTCGACACCATGAAGGAGCTGTCGGCCACCTTGGTGTTGCGACCGATGAATTTTGAAACCCTGGCTACCTGGTTGTATGCCGAAGCCGCGCGCGGCACCTACGAGGAAGGCGCGGTGGCTGCCTTGTTGATCGTCATCAGCGGCCTGTTGCCAGTGATTCTGCTGGCGCGCGCGGGCGCTGCGTATGGAGTGAAAAATGCACGTTGAGACGCAACTGGTATTGGACGGTCTGCAGATCGGCTATCCCAGCGCGGGCGGCTTCAAGCAGGTGGTGCAGGGCTTGTCGCTGCGGCTGGAACGCGGCCAGATCGGTTGCCTGCTGGGTGCCTCCGGCTGCGGCAAGACCACGGTGCTGCGCAGCATTGCCGGCTTCGAGCCGCTGCAGCGCGGCCGCATCGAACTTGCCGGCCGCTGCCTGGCCACGGCGCAGCAGGGACTGCCGGCCGAGCAGCGCCGGGTTGGCATGATGTTCCAGGACTACGCGTTGTTTCCGCATATGGATGTGGCCGCCAACATCGGTTTCGGCCTGCGCGGGCTGCCGCGTGCACAACGCCAGGCGCGGGTGCAGGCCTTGTTGCAGCACGTCGCATTGCAGGGGCTGGATCGGCGCTACCCGCATGAACTGTCCGGCGGTCAACAACAGCGCGTGGCGTTGGCCCGTGCCTTGGCGCCGGCGCCGGACCTGCTGTTGCTGGACGAGCCGTTCTCGAACCTGGACGTGGATACCCGCCAGCGGCTCGCCGGCGAATTGCGCGACATGCTGAAGGCGGCCGGCACCACCGTATTGATGGTGACCCACGACCAGGCCGAGGCGTTCGCGATGGCGGACCGCGTCGGGGTCATGCACGAAGGCCGATTGCTGCAGTGGGACAGTGCGCAGACGCTGTATGCCGCGCCGCTGGACCCCTTTGTGGCCGGTTTCATTGGCCGCGGCACGGTGATCGATGCCGCGCAACTGGGCGCGGGGCAGGGCGGGCGGGTGCTGGTGCGGCCGCACAGCCTGCGGTTGGACCCGGCCGCAGCGTTGCGCGCGCGGGTCGAGACTGTGGTGTTCCGTGGGCCCGGCAGCAGCGGCTGGGTGCGGCTGGCCCAAGGGGAGCGGTTGGAACTGGATTTCGGCCCCGGTCCGCTGCCGGAGATCGGCGCCGAGGTGGGTCTGGCCTGGCACGATCCTGCGCCGGTACGTTTCGCTGACTGACCGGTTTCGGCTGAAAGTTCGCCCTGCCGGTCCATATCCGCGACAATTGCCGCAACTGACGCCTCAATGCTTCCATGTCCAGATTGCAGTTCAAGCTCCAGAACACCGATGGCCGCGCCCGCCGTGGCCAGCTCTCTTTCCCGCGCGGCACCGTGCAGACGCCGGCCTTCATGCCGGTGGGCACCTATGGCTCGGTGAAGGGCGTGCTGCCTGAGCAGGTGCGCGCGCTCGGAGCCGAGATCATCCTCGGCAACACCTTCCATCTGTACCTGCGTCCGGGCCTGGATGTGATCGCTGACCACGGTGGCCTACACGGGTTCTGCCAGTGGAATGGACCGATCCTGACCGATTCGGGTGGTTTCCAGGTGTTTTCGTTGGCGCATCGCCGCAAGATCACCGAAGAAGGCGTCACGTTTGCGTCGCCGACCGACGGTTCCCGGGTCTTCCTGGGCCCGGAAGAGAGCATGAAGATCCAGAAGGTGCTGGATTCGGACATCGTGATGATCTTCGACGAATGCACGCCGTACCCGGCCACCGAGCAGGTCGCGCGCACGTCGATGGAGCTGAGCCTGCGCTGGGCCCAGCGCAGCCGCAACGCGCATGACGCCATGGGTAACGATGCGGCGCTGTTCGGCATCGTCCAGGGCGGGGTGCATACCGAACTGCGCAGCCGCTCGGCCGAGGGCCTGCAGCAGATCGGCTTCGATGGCTATGCCATCGGCGGGCTGGCGGTGGGTGAGCCCGAACATGAGCGCAACGCCATGCTCGACCACATGCACCCGATCCTGCCGGCCGATCGCCCGCGCTACCTGATGGGCGTTGGGCGCCCGGAAGACTTGGTCGAAGGCGTGGCCCGTGGCGTGGACATGTTTGACTGCGTCATGCCCACCCGTAATGCCCGCAATGGCCACTATTTCACCTCGTTCGGCACCGTTCGCATCCGTAACGCCCGTTATGAGCGCGATATGGACGTGATCGAGCCCGGCTGCGGCTGCCATGCCTGCACCGGCGGTTATACGCGCTCCTACCTGCGCCACCTGGACCGCTGCAACGAGATGCTGGCGCCGATGCTGGGCACCCTGCACAACCTGTTCTATTACGAAAAACTGATGGCCGACATGCGCGCCGCCATCGAGGCGGGAACCTTCCTGGCCTTCCGCGAGTCCTTCTATGCAGCCCGGGGCCTGAGCGTTCCGGCGTTGTCGGGGGAGTAGCGGCGCTTCACACGGCCCGGGACTAGCTCCCGGGCGCGTGGCATACTTCACGGCTGACCCCCGTTTCGCGGTAACTGCTGCAGGCCATCCGGCCCGGGTGGGTGCCGCCCAACATCAAGGACTACAAAATGACTCTCATGGCTATCCTGCTCCCCGTCGCCCAGGCCGCACCGGCCGCACCGGGCATGGGCACCTTCCTGCTGCCCATCGCGCTGATCGCAGTGATGTACTTCCTGATGATCCGCCCGCAGATGAAGCGTCAGAAAGAACACAAGGCAATGCTGGAGAAGATCTCCAAGGGTGACGAAGTGCTGACCTCCGGCGGCATCGCTGGCGTGGTCACCGACATCGGCGACAACTTCATCACCGTGGAAGTGGCCGACAACGTCCGCATCCGCGTACAGAAGGGTTCGGTCGGCAACGTCCTGCCCAAGGGCACGCTGAAGTCCGCTGCCTGAGACTGGCCCCTTTCCGTCACGTCGTGACGCCGCCCCGGCGTCGCGCAGGATCCTGCAATGCTTGAATTTCCGCGCTGGAAGTACTTCCTGATTCTGATCGTTCTGGCGGTCAGCGCACTGTACGCGCTGCCCAACATCTACCAGAAGGATCCGTCCGTTCAGATCACCGCAAACCGTGGCGGGCAAATCGATGACGCACTCGAAGAGCGCGTGGTCAAGGCGCTGAGCGAGGCCGGTGTCGCCACCAAGTCGGTGGAGAAGGAGGGCGATAACAACCTCATCGTTCGCCTGACGTCGCTGGATGCGCAGTCGCGTGCCAATGAGGTGGTGCGCGAAATGGCCGGTGAAAACTACACCGTGGCCCTGAACCTGGCCTCGACCGTACCTGACTGGCTGGCCAACCTCGGTGGCAAGCCGATGGTGCTGGGCCTTGATCTGGTCGGCGGCGTGCACTTCGCCCTGCAGGTGGACCAGAAGGCTGCGGTGGACAAGCGTTTTGAAGCGTTCACCGAAGACGTCCGCACCACGCTGCGCGACAACCGCGTCTCCTATCGTTCGGTCGAGCGCCGTGGCGAGAGCGACATCGTGGTTTCGCTGGCCAATGCCGCTGACGCCGACAAGGCACGTGCCGCGCTGGCCAAGGCGCAGCCGACCTTCACCTATTCGGTGAACGGCGAGCGCATCACCGCGACCGTGCCGCAGACGGAAATGCAGCAGATCGCCTCCGGCGCGATCGAGCAGAACCTGACTACCCTGCGCAACCGCGTCAACGAACTGGGCGTGGCCGAGCCGATCATCCAGCGCCAGGGCGAAGACCGCATCGTGGTCGAGCTGCCGGGTGTGCAGGACACCGCTGAAGCCAAGCGCATGATCGGTGCCACCGCCACGCTGGAATACCGCGCCGTGGTGGATGGCAACGCCGAAGATGCCGCCAACACCGGCCGCATTCCGCCGGAAGCCAAGCTGTACCGCGACCGCGCTGGCCGCCCGGTGTTGCTGAACAAGCGCACCATCGTCACCGGCGACCAGATGGTCAAGGCCAGCACCTCCACCGACCAGAACGGCCTGCCTTCGGTCAGCGTCACGCTGAACAGTGTCGGCGGCCAGCGCATGTTCGATTTCACCAGCGCCAATGTCGGCAAGCCGATGGCGGTGGTCTACACCGAGCGGATTCCGCAGGTGACCATGGTCAACGGTGTCGAGCAGCGCAGCTTCCGGGTCAAGGAAGAAGTGATCTCGGTGGCCAACATCAACGGCGTGTTCGGCAAGGAGTTCCAGACCACCGGCCTGGAGAAGACCGAGGCCGATGGCCTGGCCAAGCTGCTGCGCGCCGGTTCGCTGGCTGCGCCGATGGACTTCGTCGAGGAATACGTGATCGGCCCGAGCCTGGGTAAGGAGAACGTGGACCGCGGCGTCAAGGCGGTGGTGTTCTCGTTCGTGTTCACCCTGGTGTTCTTCGCCATCTACTACCGCATGTTCGGCGTGATCACCTCGGTGGCACTGCTGTTCAACCTGCTGATAGTGGTGGCGGTGATGTCGATGTTCGGCGCCACCATGACCTTGCCTGGCTTTGCCGGCCTGGCCTTGTCGGTGGGCTTGTCGGTCGACGCCAACGTGCTGATCAACGAACGTATCCGTGAAGAGTTGCGACTGGGCATGCCGGCCAAGAAGGCCATCGCGGAAGGTTACGAGCGCGCCTCGGGCACCATCCTCGACGCCAACCTTACTGGCCTGATCGTCGGTGTGGCGCTGTACGCATTCGGTACCGGCCCGCTGAAGGGTTTCGCGCTGACCATGATCATCGGTATTTTCGCCTCCATGTTCACTGCGATCACCGTATCGCGTGCGCTGGCGACGCTGATCTACGCCAAGCGCAAGAAGCTGACCTCCGTGGCCATCTGACGCGAATCTCTTCGCAGAAGCCCGCATCCGAGTGGTGCGGGTTTTCCAAGGAACTCCTTGCATGAAACTGTTTCCACTTCACATCGTTCCGAACGACACCAACATCGACTTCATGAGTCACCGCAAGCCGGTGCTCGCGATCATGGTGGTGTTGCTGCTGGCTTCGTTCGCCATCATCGGCTTCAAGGGCTTCAACTACGCGCTGGAGTTCACCGGCGGTACGGTTGTGCGCACCCACTTTGAAAAGAGTGTGGACGCCGACACGGTGCGCGAGCGTCTGGACAAGGCCGGCTTCGACAATGCCCAGGTGCAGAGCGTGGGCGGTGGCAATGACCTGATGATCCGCCTGCCGCCGGATGGCGAGCACAACAACGCTGCCGATGCCGCGCAGAAGGTGGCCGAGCGCGTACGCGCTGCGGTGACTGCACCGGACAACACCGCCACCGTGCAGCCGGGTGAGTTCGTTGGCCCGCAGGTCGGCAAGGACCTGGCGATGAACGGCATCTATGCCACGCTGTTCATGGTGATCGGCTTCCTGATCTACATCGCCGCCCGCTTCGAATGGAAGTTCGCCATCGTCGCCAGCGTCACCGCGTTCTTCGACTTGATCCTGACCATCGCCTACATGTCGCTGGTTGGCCGTGAGTTCGACCTGACCGTGTTGGCCGGTATGTTGTCGGTGATGGGTTTTGCCATCAACGACATCATCGTGGTGTTCGACCGTGTGCGCGAAAACTTCCGCAGCCTGCGCGTGGAGCCGCTGGAAGTGCTGAACCGTTCGATCAACCAGACGCTGTCGCGTACGGTGATCACCGCGGTACTGTTCTTCCTGTCGGCATTGGCGCTGTACCTGTTCGGTGGTGAGTCGATGGAAGGCCTGGCCGAAACCCACATGGTGGGTGCGGTGATCGTGGTCATCTCCTCGATCATCGTGGCGGTGCCGCTGCTCAGCATCGGCCCGTTCAAGGTCACCAAGCAGGATCTGCTGCCCAAGGCCAAGGACGAGGAAGAGCTGGCCCGTCGCCCCTGACCGGCCCGCATTGTTCCGCTGAAAAGCCGCGCCCCGCGCGGCTTTTCTTTTGGTCGCGATATCTGCAGGGGCAGGGCGTTCCATGCGGTGGCGTCGGTTGTTTTCGATGCGGCAGCGCACTACGATCCTCCCGGTTCAGCGCGCAATCCGCTTGCGCTGCTGTCTTCTGTTTAGCCAACCGAGGTTTTCATGGTCATCAAACCGCGTGTGCGCGGCTTCATCTGCGTCACCACCCATCCGACTGGTTGCGATGCGGCGGTCAAGGAACAGATCGACTACATCAAGTCGCAGCCCAAGCTGGCCAACGGACCGAAGAAGGTCCTGGTGCTGGGTGCCTCCACCGGTTACGGCCTGGCCGCCCGCATCAAGGCTGCCTTTGGCAGCGACGCCGCCACCCTGGGCGTGTTCTTCGAGCGTCCGGGTACGGAAACCAAGCCGGGCACGGCGGGCTGGTACAACACGGCTGCATTCGAAAAGTATGCGCACCAGGCCGGCCTGTATGCGCGCAGCGTCAACGGTGATGCGTTCTCCGACGAGGTGAAGCAGAAGGTCATCGAGATCATCAAGGCCGATCTGGGCCAGGTCGACCAGGTGGTCTACAGCCTGGCTGCACCGCGTCGCAAGCACCCCAGGACCGGCGAGATCATCAGCTCCACGCTCAAGCCGATTGGCGCGCCGATCACCCTGCGTGGTCTGGATACCGACAAGGAAGTGCTGACCGAAACCACCCTGCAGCCGGCAACGGCCGAGGAAATCGCCGGCACCGTGCAGGTGATGGGCGGCGAGGACTGGCAGATGTGGATCGACGCACTACTGGAAGCCGGCGTGCTGGCACCGGGTGCGACCACCACCGCGTTCACCTATGTGGGCGAAGAGATCACCCAGGCCATCTACTGGAACGGTTCGATCGGCGCGGCCAAGAAGGACCTGGACAACAAGGTGCTGGCGATCCGCGACAAGCTGCAGAGCCTGGGTGGCGATGCGCGCGTGTCGGTGCTCAAGGCAGTGGTGACCCAGGCCAGCTCGGCCATCCCGACCATGCCGCTGTATCTGTCGCTGCTGTTCAAGGTGATGAAAGAGCAGGGCACCCACGAAGGCTGCATCGAGCAGCTCGACACCCTGTACGACATCCTCTACAACGGCCCGCAGGGCGGCGCCAATGCGGCCGACCATATCCGCCAGCAGCTGCAGGATGCGCAGGGCCGTGAGATCGCGCTGGTGGACGGTGAAGGCCGTCTGCGTGCCGACTACAAGGAAATGGCACCGGAAGTGCAGAGCAAGGTGCTGGAGCTGTGGCCGCAGGTGACCAATGAGAATCTGTACGAGATCAGCGACCTGGCGGGTTACAAGGCTGACTTCCTGCGTCTGTTCGGGTTTGGCATCGACGGCGTGGATTACGACACCGATGTGAATCCGGAAGTAGCGATTCCGGGGATTGTCGAGGTTTGAGTTTGTTGGTTTTGTAGTTGTGAAAAGGCCGCGCTTTGCGCGGCCTTTTTTTGGGCTTTTTTCGAGGAGCGTCTGGGATTTTTAGCTAGAAGCTTCCCCTCACCCCAACCCCCGCTCCGCGCCCCGGCCCTTGCCCTGGCGCAAGGTCGTTCAAGGAGCAGCGAACCGTTGGTTCGCAAGCTGCTCCTTTCACCCCGCGTGCGGGAGAGGGGCTAGCAATGCCTGCGCTCGCAGTGCACTAGCAGCCGACGCGATCCGAGCCCCTCTCCCGCCTGCGGGAGAGGGGTTGGGGTGAGGGCAGCTCTTGGCGCAGACAAAGCAGCCAGCAGCAACCCAACAACCCATCAACCAAACTCAAAATCCATCTCAGCCGTCGGCGGCCCGACGAAATCGCCTTCCACATAGTCAACGCCAGCGCTGAACAACAAGCTCATGGTCGAGGCATCAGCCACGAACTCGGCGATGGTCAGGATGCCTGCGGACTGCGCCTTGGTGGTGATTTCCTGGGTCTTCTCCAGCTGCTCCTTGGCCAGGGTCGGGTCGGCGGTGAAGGCGCTGTCCAGCTTGAGGAAGCCGGGCTGGAAGTGGGCCAGCAGCTGGAAGGAATCCAGGCCCGAACCAAACTGCTCCAGGCCCACCTTGCAGCCGAGCGCGGTGACATCGCTGAGGAACTGCTGTGCATTGCGCAGGTTGGTGAATACTTTGGCTTCGGGAATCTGCAGCCACAGCTGCGCGCCGTCCACGCCTTCGGCCTGCAGGCCGTTGCGAATGACGGCCAGCAGCTCGGGATCGGAGAACGATTCGGGGGTGACGCGCACCATCAGGTGGGTGCGGTGACCGGCGCGACGGCGCTCGCCCAGCGCGCGGATGGCGTTGGACACCACCCAGCGGTTGATCGGCGCCAGCAACTCATGCTCTTGGGCAATCGGCAGAAAGGTGGCGGGGCCGACCATCTCGCCGTTGTTTTCCATCTGCAGCGAGGTGTCGTACAGCTGGATCGGCTCGCCCATCAGGTTCAGCACCGGGCGGAAGCGCAGCTGGAAGCCATCCCCTGCAATGGCCTCGCGCAGGCGCTGCACCCAGCTCTGGATGCGTTCCTCCTCGACCCGGTCGGCAGCGCCGGGGTCGAAGACCTTGACCGTGTTGCCGCCCAGTTCGATGGCCGCGCGTGCGCAGTCATTGGCGCGGTTCAGAACCTGGCCAACGCTGGCGATCTTCTCGCCCACTTGCACGCCACCGATGCTGACGGTCACCGTCGCCGAGCGTTCGCCGATGCTGAACACCGAGGAGGCGAATGCGCCGCGCACGCGCTCGGCCATCTGTGCGGTGTGCGCGTAATCGCCATGGGTGAGCAGGGCGAAATTATGCTCGCCGAAACGGGCCAGCTGCGCATCGTCGCCGATGGCTTCGGCCAGCTTGCGGCCAAGCGCGGAGATCAGCGCGTCGGCCGAGTCCAGGCCGATATCGGGCAGCAGCCGCGCGTAGTGGTCCGGCTCGACCAGCAGGAAGCCGTACTGGCCGTCACTGCGGCCGACCTGGGCTACGGCGTTCTCCAGCTGCACCATGAAGGTGGGGCGGTTGAGCAGGCCGGTGACCTGGTCGCGCTGGCGCAAGGCTTCCACTTCGCGGGCCAGTTCGGGGTCGAACTCCTCGCGGCGGCGGAACACGATCTGGAAACAGCTCTCGCCTTCATAGGTGGCGGCGGTGAACTCCATCGTTGCCGGGAAGGTGTCGCCGTCCTGGTTGCGCGCGTCTACCGCGTACTGCGGCGGCGGCGGCTCGCCCTTGCTCAGCGATTTGAGCAGCTGCTTGAAGTTCTCCACATGCTGCGGTGCAACCATGTCCAGCAGCGAGATGCCTTCCACGTCGTCGAAGGATTCATAGCCGAACATGTCCAGATAGGCTTCGTTGGCACGGATGTGCATGCCTTCGTGGATGTAGGCGATGGGGTCGCGCGAGGACGAGATAAGCGCATCGCAGCGGCGCTCGGTCTCGCGCATCTGCGCTTCGATCCGGCGCAGGCCGCGGCGCGCCTGCAGGTCGGTCCATTCGTTCTGCACCACCGACAGCAGATGGTCCGGTTGCTGGCGCAGGGCAATGGCGCGGATGCCGTTGGCGGCCGAGTCCAGCAACATCTGCGCATCGATGCTGTCGCTGAGCAGGATCATCGGAATGTCCTTGCCGCTGGCGGCAACCTGCTGGGTCAGCAGCAGCTGCGGAATAGCGTAGGAGTTGGCTGCCAGCACCAGATCAATGGGCTGGCTCAAGGCCTGGCTCAGCTCGTCGGCGCTTTGCGGCCGGGACGGGCGCACCGCGATACCGCTGTTGCGCAAGGTGCTGACGATGGCCTCGGCGCTCTCGGCGCTGTCGTCGACGATCAGCAAGCGCAAGGTGATGTCTTTGGCGTTCTGCATTCAGGACTCCCGGGGGACGGGGTTTAATACACGATGCACGGCGGTGGCGTCTATGCGCAGGTCGCTTGCCTGTGACGCATTCCCTTGCGCGCGGTGCCGTTGCCGGCGCGGATGCAGTTGCGGTGGGGGCTTGGGCGCGCCCAGTCAGCAAGGCGATTGCGACGGCAGCCGGGCGTCATGCGCGTGCCTGCGGCTACGCGGCCATGCCGGCCGCGCGGCCCGAGGCCCAGGCCCACTGGAAGTTGTAGCCGCCCAGCCAGCCGGTCACGTCCAGCACCTCGCCGATGAAGTGCAGGCCCGGTACCAGCTGCGACTCCATCGTCGCCGAGGACACCTTGCGCGTATCCACGCCGCCCAGGGTGACTTCGGCGGTGCGGTAGCCCTCGGTGCCGCTGGCCACCAACGGAAAATCGGACAGCAGGCTGGCGGCGGCCTTGAGTTCGGGTTCGTCGAGCTGGCGCATCGGCTTGTCCTTCAGCCATTGCTCGCACAGCCGCAATGCCAGCCGTCGCGGCATCACCTCGGACAGCACCGTGCGCAGCTCGGAGGCGCCGCGCTCGCGCTTCATCTGCCGCAGCCATTGGGCCGCGTCGTGATCGGGCAGCAGGTCCAGGCGCAGGTCATTGCCGGGCTGCCAGTACGAGGAAATCTGCAGGATTGCCGGCCCGCTGATGCCGCGGTGGGTGATCAGCATGAAGTTGCGGAAGCTCTGGCCGTTACAGCGTGCCTCCACCGGCAAGGCAACGCCACTGAGCTCGGCGAAGCGTTCCTGGTGCGTGCCGCTCAGGGTCAGCGGCACCAGCCCTGCGCGGGTCGGCAGCAATTCATGGCCGAAGCTGCGCGCCAGCTCGTAGCCGAAGCCTGTGGCGCCCATGCTGGGAATCGACAGCCCACCGGTGGCGATCACCACCGAGGCACTGTGGAACAGCCCCTGTGCGGTGCGCACGCGGAAACCATCGGCTCCGCGCTCGATGTGTTGCACGCCGCAATCGGTGCGGATCTTTACCCCGGCGTCGGCACATTCGTCCAGCAGCATTCTTACGATCTGCTTGGAGGAGATGTCGCAGAACAGCTGGCCCAGTTCCTTCTCGTGGTAGGCAATGCCGTGGCGCTCGACCATCTCGATGAAATCGGACGGCGTATAGCGGGCCAGCGCCGATTTGCAGAAGTGCGGGTTTGCCGAAATGAAGTTGGCTGCGGTGGTGCCGGTATTGGTGAAGTTGCAGCGCCCACCTCCGGACATCAGGATCTTCTTGCCAACCTTGTTGGCGTGGTCGATCACCTGCACAGCGCGGCCGCGCTGACCGGCGGTTAGCGCACACATCAGGCCTGCGGCGCCGGCGCCGATCACCAGTACGTCGCAGCGGATCACGTTGTCTGCCACCGCTGCTTACTCCGCCGGGCGCTTGCGCCACACCGGGATCACGTCCAGCTGGATGTGATCATTGAGGATCTGCACTTCGCCATCCTGGATCAGCACGCTCCAGCGCATCGCACGCTGCACCTGCTCACCCCAGCGTTCGACAAAGGCGGTAGGCAGGTCGACCACCGACAGGTTGTTGAAGCGGGTCAGGTGCTTGCCCTGCTTCTGCCACCAGATATCGGAGGCGTTGCCGCCGTAATTGACGATCTGCACGCGGCGGCTGCGGTTGCAGGCCTTGCGCACGCGCGATTCATCCGGATGCCCGAGGTCTATCCATTGTTCGATATCGCCGGTGTAGTCCAGCTGCCACAGGTCCGGCTCGTCCTCGCTGCTCAGGCCCTTGCCGAACTCCAGGCGGTCCTCGGCGTTGAGGGCGAAGGCGAGCAGGCGCACCATCAGGCGCTCGTCGGTTTCGGAGGGATGCTGGGCCAGGGTCAGGTTGTGGGTCGCGTAGTAACCGCGGTCCATGTCGCTGATCTGCAGCTCAGCCTTGCGGATGGTGGCGGTGAGGGCCATGGGAATACCGGGTACAAAGACCGCCCATCATAATGCCTGGCCCTGCATCGGACCCCACTCGACATGCCTGCCCCTGATCTGCCCAGCCGCCTGCAGCTCGCCCCAGGCCCGTGGACCAGCCTTTTGGAGGGTCTGTGCGCGCGCTTCCCGACAGTGGCGCGGGCGCAATGGCTGGACCGGTTTGCGCGGGGCAGGGTGCTGGGCGCGGACGGCCAGCCGCTGTCGCCGGCGCAGCCTTGGCGGGCCGGGCAGGAGATCCAGTACTTCCGCGAGGTTGTCGACGAGCCCGTGGTGCCCTTCGCCGAACGCATCCTCTACCAGGACGATCACCTGCTGGTGGCCGACAAGCCGCATTTTCTGCCGGTGACCCCGGCCGGCCGGTTCGTCCAGCAGACCCTGCTTGCGCGGCTGGTGGCCGCTACCGGCAACCGCGAGCTGGCGCCTTTGCACCGGATTGATCGCGGTACCGCAGGGCTGGTGCTGTTCTCCAGCAACCCGGCCACGCGCGCGGCGTACCAGCGACTGTTTGCCGAGCGCCGCATCGAAAAGGCGTACGAGGCGTTGGCGCCAGCCCTGCCGGAGCTGGAGTTTCCGCTGCAGCGGCACAGCCGCATCGGCCGCGGCGAGCCGTTCTTCCGCATGGCCGAGTTGCCTGGCCCGGCCAATGCACTGAGCCGTATCGACGTCATCGAGCGCGGTGATGCGGTCTGGCGCTACGTGCTGGCGCCGGTGAGCGGGCGCAAGCACCAGCTGCGCGTGCATATGGCGGCGTTGGGCGCGCCCATCCTCGGCGATGACTACTACCCGCAGGTGATCGAACGCGCGCCGGATGACTATCGTCAGCCCCTGCAATTGCTGGCGCGGCGTCTGGCGTTCATCGACCCACTCAGCGGTGAGCCGCGTGCGTTCCGCAGCGAACGCGAGCTGGGCTGAGCCTCAGCGGCGCTGCGCCAGCCAGCGGTCCAACTGGGCGGCAAAGGCCTGGCGGTCACGCGCATGCAAGGTGGCCGGGCCACCGGTCTGAACGCCGGCGCCGCGCAGTTCTTCCATGAAGTTGCGCACCGACAGCCGCTCGGCAATGGTGTTGGCGGTATACAGCTCGCCGCGTGGATTGAGCGCCACGGCCTTCTTTTCCAGCACCCGCGCGGCCAGCGGGATGTCCTGGGTAACTACCAGATCGCCCGCGCTGACCCGTTCGGCGATGGCGTCATCGGCAACATCCGGCCCGCCGGCGACCTGCATGCTGCGGATGAAGCGCGAGGGCGGGGTGCGCAGCCATTGATTGGCGACCAGCACGGTGTCGATCCTTGCCCGCTCGGCGGCGCGGAACAGGATTTCCTTGATCACCACCGGGCAGGCATCGGCATCAACCCAGATTCGGGTGGCGGAAACGGCGTCTTGAAGGCTCATGCTGCGCAGTCTATTGGATTTGCCGACTTTGCTGGCAGCGAGCTATCGCCAGAAAATTGACTGATTTCAGCCACTTAATGGCCGAACTGAATCAAATTGAATTTCTGAATACGGTAAATATCGCTTTTTGGAACAAAGCCGCGTATCGTCCATCCCACTGTGCTTGCAAGGGTCACCGTGAATCGTGGCCTGATGCAGTTGATCTTCTTGATCGGCTCATCGATCCGCTTTACCAACGCCTGCAACTCAGTCTCGGCCCCGATCTCCGGTGGCTGCGATTATTTCAACTTATGTTTCAGGAGTTAGTACATGTCTGATCGTCAGACCGGCACTGTCAAGTGGTTCAACGATGCCAAGGGCTTCGGCTTCATCACCCCGGAAAGCGGCCCGGACCTGTTCGTGCATTTCCGCGCGATCCAGGGCAACGGCTTCAAGTCGCTGCAGGAAGGCCAGAAGGTGACTTTCGTCGCCGTGCAGGGCCAGAAGGGTATGCAGGCTGACCAGGTGCAGGCGGTCTAATCGACCCCTTGCTACCGTAAGGTTGCTTGAAACGCCGGAAGCGAAAGCTTCCGGCGTTTTTGTTTATGCGTGTGTTGCCCGCAGGGTCTGCCACCGATCTTCATCTGGGCTTCGCGCGGGGCTGACGCTGCGTGTTGCCGCTCTTGGTTAGGATGAGGTTTCGATTGCATGGAGCCGGCGATGATCACGGTGCACCACCTGGAACAATCGCGTTCGCAGCGCGTGCTGTGGATGCTGGAAGAGCTGGGCCTGCCTTATGAGGTGGTCAGCTACAAGCGCGATCCCAAGACCTGGCAGGCGCCAGAGGAACTGCGCAAGGTGCATCCGCTGGGGAAATCGCCGGTGCTGCAGGACGATGCGCTGGTGCTGGCCGAATCCGGGGCGGTGCTTGAATACCTGGCCGACCGTTACGATCTGCAGCGCAACCTGTCGCCGCAGCCGTTGCCGGTAGAGGCGCCGGAGCGTCTGAAGTACCACTACTGGATGCACTACGCCGAAGGCTCGGCCATGCCGCCGCTGCTGATGAGCCTGGTGTTCGCCAGGGTACGCAAGTCGCCGATGCCGTTTTTCGCCAAACCGATCGCGCGCGGCATTGTCGACAAGGTGATGAAGACCTTCGTCGGCCCGCAGCTGCGCCTGCACCTGAACTGGATGGAGCAGAGCCTGCGCCAGTCCACCTGGTTCGCTGGCGAGCGCTTTACCGCAGCGGACATCCAGATGAGTTTCCCGATCCAGGCGGCGGCCGCCCGTGCCGGTGCAATGGCTGAGTACCCGCAGTTGCAGGCGTTCCTGGCGCGCATCGCCGAGCGGCCGGCGTTCCAGCGCGCAGTACAGCGCGGGGGTGCCTTGGATCTGGGGGCTGGTTCACGCTGAGCAGGCCGGAAGCGCTTGCGGCGCGGCCTGCCCGGCCCCACGTTCAGAGGATGAACCTTACGCCCCCGCAGTTTGACAACCGATTCCGGCACGAGCTGCCCGGCGACCCCGAAACCGGCGCCCGTCGCCGCGAGGTGACAGGTGCCGCGTGGTCGGCGGTGATGCCCACGCCGGTCGCCGCGCCGCAGCTGTTGGCGTACTCGGCCGAAGTCGCCGAGCTGCTGGGCTTCGACTCCGCAACGCTGGCCAGCCATGAATTTGCCGAGGTGTTCGCGGGCAATGCGCTGTATGCAGGCATGCAGCCCTGGGCCGCGAATTATGGTGGCCATCAGTTCGGACATTGGGCTGGGCAGCTGGGCGACGGCCGCGCCATTTCACTGGGCGAGTTGCTGGCCAATGGACAGCGCTGGGAACTGCAACTCAAGGGCGCCGGCCCAACGCCGTATTCGCGCGGTGCCGATGGACGCGCGGTACTGCGTTCATCGCTGCGTGAATTCCTGTGCTCCGAAGCCATGCATCATCTGGGCGTGCCGACCACCCGCGCGTTGAGCCTGATCGGTACCGGCGAAACGGTGGTGCGCGACATGTTCTACGACGGTCATCCGCAGGCCGAGCCGGGCGCGGTGGTATGCCGGGTAGCGCCTTCGTTCATTCGCTTTGGCAGCTTCGAGTTGCCTTCGGCGCGCGGCGATGTGCCGTTGCTGCGACAGCTGGTCGAATTCTGCATTGCCCGCGATTACCCCGAACTCCAGGGCGGCGGGGAGGCCTTGTACGCGCAATGGTTTGCCCAGGTGTGCACGCGTACTGCGGTGATGGTGGCGCACTGGATGCGGGTCGGCTTTGTGCACGGGGTAATGAACACCGACAACCTGTCCATCCTCGGCTTGACCCTGGACTACGGCCCCTACGGCTGGGTCGAGGACTACGATCCGGACTGGACGCCGAACACCACCGACGCGCAGGGCCGGCGTTACCGGTTTGGCACGCAGATGCAGGTGGCGTACTGGAACCTGGTGCGGCTGGCGCAGGCTCTGTCGCCCCTGTTTGCCGAGGTGGCGCCGCTGCAGGCGGGGCTGGATGCCTTCCGCGACCGCTATGCGGCGCAGGAGCGCGCCGATCTGGTTGCCAAGCTCGGTCTGGGCGAGTTCCGCGAAGGCGATGCCGAACTGATGGCGCAGTTCCGGCAACTGCTGCAGGACGGTGAGATGGACATGACGCTGGCATTCCGGGCCTTGGCTGCGGTCGATACCAGTGCACCGGAGGTCGCGGTGCTGGACGAGGCGTTCTACTCGGCGGCCGGCCGTGAGCGGGTGCTGCCGGCGCTGACCGACTGGCTGCAACGCCATGCGGCGCGGGTGCGTGCCAGCGGACAGGTGCGGCAGGCGCGTCACGCCGCCATGCAGGCCGCCAATCCCCGCTACGTGCTGCGCAACTGGCTGGCACAACAGGCCATCGACCGTGCCGAACAAGGCGATCTGGCCGGGATTGCTGAATTGCTCGAGGTGATGCGGCATCCTTACGACGAACAGCCCGGGCGCGAGGCATTTGCCGGCAAACGCCCGGAGTGGGCGCGCGATCGCGCCGGCTGCTCGATGCTGTCGTGCAGCTCCTGAGTACCCCTTCTTCGAATGATTGATATGACCACCACCGCCCATCCCGAATGGTCGCGTCCGATCCGCGACGTCGCCGACTTCCCCAAGCCCGGCATCCTGTTCAAGGACATCACCCCGTTATTGGGGGATGGCGCCTGTTTCCGCGCTGCGGTCAAAGCGATGGCCGAGCCCTGGCGCGATGCCGGCTTGCAGGCGGTACTCGGGGTAGAGGCGCGCGGCTTCATCCTTGGCACCGCGCTGGCGCTGGAGCTTGGCGTGGGTTTCGTGCCGGTGCGCAAGCCGGGCAAGCTGCCGGGGCCCACCTTGAAGCAGGAATACGCGTTGGAATACGGCAGCGATCGCATCGAGGTCAGCGTGGGTGCAACCGCGCCCGGCGCGCGCGTGCTGCTGGTGGATGACGTGCTCGCCACCGGTGGCACCCTGCTTGCCGCCTTGCAGCTGGCAGCCCAGCTTGAGGCGCAGGTGCTGGGTGGCGCGGTACTGGTTGAACTCGATGGCCTGGGTGGCCGTCAACGCTGGCCCGATGGTTTGCCGCTGACGGCAACGCTGGTCTACTGAGAATTCTGTTCCGTCCTGTCCGTGGAGTTGCCAATGCCGACCCTGAGTGAGCTGCTGTCTTCCTTTGATGTCGGGCAGGGGCTGCTGCTTCCTGACAGCTGGCGCCAAGGCCGCACGGCCTATGGCGGCATCCTCAGCGCGCTGGGTGTGACGGCGGCGATGCAGCAGCATGCAGGGCCGCTGCCGCCGCTGCGTTCGGCACAGGTGACCTTCATCGGCCCTGCGGCCGGGCTGCTGCGTTTCCAGCCGGTGGTACTGCGTGAAGGCAAATCGGTGGTGAATATCGCCGTGGACGTGTACGCCGACGATAAGTTGGCGGCACGTTTGTCACTGGTGTTCGGCCGCGCCCGCGAGAGCGCCATCGTCCATGATTTCGCCGGCGAGTTGCCGGTGGAAGGGCCCGATGCCTACCGCGACTTCAACATGGCCGCGCTGCCGTTTGCACCGGCATTCACCAGCAACTTCCAGATGCGTCCGGCCGGCGGCGCAATGCCGTTGTCGGGGGCGGAAGTGCCGGAGCTGTTGACCTGGGTTCGCCACCTCGATGCCAGGCAGGTGGACCCGGCAGTGGCCCTGGTTGCGATGGCCGATGCGATGCCGCCGGCTGCTTTTGCCAGTTTCACTGCAGCGGCGCCGATCAGCTCGATCACCTGGAATTTCGAACTATTGGACACCGCGCCGCAGGGCGAATGGTTCCTGCTGCGTTCCTTCAGCCAGCATGCGCGCGATGGTTATTCGTCGCAGGACATGCAGGTCCGCGATGTGCAGGGCCGGGTGGTGATGCGCGGCCGCCAGAGCGTGGCGGTGTTTGCCTGATGCGCGCCGCGCGGCTGCTGGGCGGGCTGGCGCTGTTGCTGGCCATGCTGGGCTGGAGCGCGTGGTTTGTGATCTGCAACGTCTACGAGTTCGCGCCTGACCTGGATCCGCTTGCATGGGCCTGTGGCTGGCTGCTCAGCGCGACGCTGGTATGGCGGGTGGGTCGCCGCGCTGCCTGGCCATTGTTTGCATTGGCGGCCTGCATTGGCCTGTACCTGCTGCTGATCCATCGCGGGGTGGCTGAGGGCGTTGCGCTGTCGGTTTTGATGGTTGCCGGTATCGGCGTCATCGCTGTGGCGTTTCGCTCCGTTACACGCCAGCACTGAGGGCCGTACTGCCGTCAACGGTCCAGGCGGATTTCGCCTTCAGCCAATGCCCGGCGCAGGAAGCCCAGCACCGCCGGGCCGCTTTCACGGTCGGCGCGGGCATAGCCTTCAGCGGTGCCGCCGACCGGGATGTAGGGGCCGGTGTCGCTGCGGAACGTCGTTGGCTGGTAGAACGGCGTGATCAGGTGGCCAGCGTCGGAGTAATAGAGCAGTGCATCCGGCTGCGGCACGCTGCGCCGTTGCAGCTGTTGCATCGCCAACGCAGCCATTTCACCCGACGCGCCAAGCTGGTCATCGCCGCCCGCAACCAGCAACAGCGGGCCGTTGATGCGCTCTATCGGCAACATCGCCTTCTGCAGCGCTGCGGCATGCACGCCGGGCTGGTTCCAGTTGAGCTGTTCCACATAGGGCAGGAAGGCCAGATCGCGGCCGCCGATGCTTAGTGCGGGTTCGTCGACGGCGCGGAAATCAGCTGGCGGTACATCGCGGCGGATACCGCGAAATGGTGCCGGGCTGCCTACCCATGACACCGCTGCCTGCAGGCGCGGGTCATGCGCTGCGGCCGCCATCGCCACGATGCCGCCCCAGGAACCGCCCATTACCCCAACCCTGCCGGCAAAGGGCTGCGTACGCAGCCAGTCCAGCGTGTCGCTGATCGGGTCGATGGGCACGCGGACAAGATCCTTGGGAAGACCGGGCATCCGGTAGTAGGCGAGCGCGACCGCGACAAAACCGTTGGACGCCAACCATGCTGCATACAAGTTGGCGGTCGTGATGCCGCCCTCGGCGCCACCCAGGGTGATCACTACCGGATATCGGCGGCCATCGTTCAGTGCGCCAGCAGGGTGGTGGAGATTGCCGACCACGCCGCGTAGCTGCAGGGGCGTGGCGACGACATCGGCGCTGTTGATTCGTCGCAGCAGGGTTTGTTGACCGATGCGTTCGCCTTCGACGAAAGCCTCCAGCTGCATCGTCACCGGCGCGAACCGCAGGCCGTCGGACTCGTTGCGCAGCGGCAATGGCGTAGGCCGGCCCTTGCCCGATTCCGGCCGCATCGACCAGAACAAACCCATCGCATCGATGCCGGCATAGCTGCCAGCTTCGGCGCCGGCCGAGGCGGTATCGGCAATGCCGTGCTGATCGGCGCGATAGGTGGCCTGTGCAAGCCAACGGGTGCCACTACTGTCGTGCATGGACAACTGCAGCTTGACCGGCTGGGCCGGCAGCAGGCCGTCGACGCTGATCCGCACGGGCTTGTCGGCGGCACCATCCAAAGGCGTTACGTTGAGTTCGGCGGCCAGGGCCAGTGAGCTGTAGCTGAGCAGCAGCGGAAGCAGCAGGTGCTTGAGCATGGTCGGCAGGGGCGGTGAATGGCCCGCGATGTTGCAATGGCCGGACGTGCTGCGGAAGTGCTGTCGATGGCCAATGGCACAGGCCGTGCAGTTGTTGGCGTGGGCCGTGCGCGATCAGCCGCGCTGGCGCATGCAGGCTTCGAACGCCTCACGATGCAATCTGCTCAATGGCAGCTGCGTGCCATCCAGCAGCTCAAGCGTTGCGTCGCCGTTGCGGCGCGGCAGCAGGCTGCGCACGCGGCTGCAGTTGACGATCACCGCGCGCTGTACCTGGACGAAGCCGGCCGGTGCCAGTTGCTCGGCGAGCCGGCCGATGCTCTCGCGCAACAGGTGGACCTGGTTGCCGACATGCACACAGGCGTAGTGACCCGCGCTGTCGATGTAGTCGATGTCGGCGACCGATACGTAGTCGCTGCGGCTGCCATGGCGGATGCACAACGATGCCAGCGGCGCGGCGGTTTGAGGTGGTGACAGGTGTCGGCGTGCACGTTCCAGTGCGAGCGCGAGGCGGCTGGCATCCAGCGGCTTGGGCAGATAGTCGATTGCCCCCAGTTCGTAGGAGGCGAGTGCGTGCTGGCTGTGGGCGGTGGTGAAGATGATGGCCGGCGCAGGTGTTGGCAGGCTGCGCGCGAACTGCAGGCCGTCTTCATCGGGCAATTGGATATCCAACAGCAGCAGCTCTATTGGTTCTGCAGCCAGCAGCAAGCGGGCCTCGGCGATGCTGGACGCCTCGCCGACGATCTGGATATCGGCGTGCATGCCAAGCAGATGCCGCAGCTTGTCGCGTGCCAGCGCCACGTCTTCGACCAGCAGGGTGCGGATCATGCGGCCCGCGCGCTGCTGACAAGTGGCAGCTGGATGCAGACCTGGTAGTGCGTGCCGTCGCGCTGCGCACGGATTTCGGCCTGCTCTCCGTAGATGGCCTGCAGGCGTTCGCGGCTGGCTTGCAGGCCAATCCCCATGCCAGGGGCGGCGTCGCCAAGCGGGTTGCGGATCTGCAGGTAAAGCTGGTCATCCCGCGATTCGAACTGCAGGCTGATCGTTGTGTCGTCTGTACCTGCAGCACTGGCGAAGCGGACGGCGTTCTCGATCAATGGCTGCAGTACCAGGCTGGGTACGTGTGCATCCCAGGCATCGGCGCTGACCTGCAGTTGCAACTGTACGGGGTGTTGCTGCAACAGTTGCTGCAATTCGACGAAGGCCATGGCGTGCGCCACTTCCTCACGCAGGGCGACAAAGGGTTCGCTCTGCAGCAGGTTGCGCAGCAGTTCGCCGAGCTGCGCCAATGCCGCATCGGCGCGCTCGGCATCGCGGTAACCCAGTGCGCCGATGGCATTGAGTGCGTTGAACAGGAAATGGTGGTTAAGGCGTGCCCGCAAGGCTTGTTCGCGCGCCTGCGCCAGCAGTTCGCCACGGCGGCGATAGCGGCGGATATAGGCCAGCGCCTGGCCGATGCCGATGACGGCGATATAGGTTGGCAGTGCGAACAGACTGGTGGCGGTAACCGCATGCAGCCAGTTGTCGGGCAGGGTACGAGGAATTGCCAGCTGCGACAGCGAGTAGCCAAGCAGCCAGCCGGTCAAGGACAGCAGCGGAATGATGCAGGCTCCGGCGGCCAATAGCTTGGCTGTCGCCGTGGCATCGTTTCCGGTGCCGAGCGGCCAACGCGTGCAGAGCCGCCACAGCCACGGGGTTGCCAGCAACCAACTGCAGTGGATGCCCAGCAGGAACAGCAGCGAGCGCATCAGCTCAGCGGGAGCCAGGCTGCCGGCAGCAGGCCCGGTCAGCTGCACTGCCGGCAAGGTGACCAGGGTGAGCAGCAGCCAACCAGCACACAGCACATGCCACGGGACGTCCGTGGCATGTGTGTCACCAGCAGGGCTGGAAGTGTTGGAGTCGGTCTGCGAAAACATGTACGCATTCAAGTGCCGGGCTGTGCCGGCGCCTGCTTACATCTTGCGGACGCGGAAACGCTTGCCCTTGATCTTGCCTGCCTCCAACCGCGCCAATGCCTTGCCAACCTGCTCGCGGGCAATGGCGACGTAGGAGCGGGTGGGGAAGATGTCGATCTTGCCGATGGCCTTGGCCGACAGCCCGGCCTCGCCGGTCAGTGCGCCGAGGATATCGCCGGCACGCAGTTTGTCGGTCTTGCCGCCATCGATGCGCAGGGTGGTCATCGCCGCCTGTGGCAGTTCTGCCGGGCGTGCGGTTGCCAGCGGGGTCTTCTGCCAGTTCAGCGGCTTGCCCTGCTGTGCTTCCAGTGCATCGGCGCGGTTGCGCTCGCGGCCGGCAACCAGGCTCAACGACAGGCCATTGCGACCGGCACGGCCAGTACGGCCGACGCGGTGCTGGTAGGTGTCGATATCGGTGGGCAGCTCGTAGTTGACCACGGCGGCCAGGTCTTCCACGTCCAGGCCGCGCGCGGCCACGTCACTGGCGACCAGCACGTTGCAGCTGCGGTTGGAGAACTGCATCAGCACTTCATCGCGGTCGCGCTGTTCCATGTCGCCGTGCAGGGCCAGCGCGGAGAAGCCGAACTGGCGCAGCGAGTTGGCTACTTCGTCCACGTCCTTGCGGGTATTGCAGAACACCACCGCCGATTCCGGCGTGTATTTCAGCAACAGGCCGCCTAGGGCCTTCTGGCGGTTGGCCGGCTCGGTTTCGAAGAACAGCTGCTGGATCGCCGGTGCTTCGGCCTGGCCATCGATGGTCACTTCGACCGGCTCGTTGAGCAGGGCACGGGCCAGGTCGCGGATTGCCTCCGGGAAAGTAGCCGAGAACAGCAGGCTCTGGCGTTCCTTGTGGGTGCGCCCGGCGATCTCGCGGATGGGTTCTTCGAAGCCCATGTCGAGCATGCGGTCGGCTTCGTCCAATACGAAGGTGCGTACCTGGCCCAGGTTCAACGCGCGCTTGCGTGCCAGTTCCTGCACGCGACCGGGTGTGCCGACCACGACCTGCGGGTCATGCGCCTCCAGCGAGGCCAGCTGCGGACCCAGCGGCATGCCGCCGGTGAGGATCAGCAGCTTCAGGTTGGGGATGCCGGTGGCCAGCTTGCGCAGCTGCTTGCCAACCTGGTCGGCCAGTTCGCGGGTCGGGCACAGTACCAGTGCCTGGGTGCGGCTGACGGACAGGTCGAGGCGGTTGAGCAGGCCCAGGCCGAAGGCGGCGGTCTTGCCGCTGCCAGTGGGGGCCTGCGCGATCACGTCGCGGCCTTCCAGGATCGGCGGCAGCGCCAGCGCCTGTACCGGGGTCATCGAGGTATAGCCCAGCGCGTCGATGCCAGGAGCGAGTGCCGGCGACAGCGGCAGGGTAGAGAAATCAGTCATGGCGCATTTTCGCAGAAGCCGGGCCACGGCGCTTGCCCAGCTGAATGGGTAAGCCGCCGGGCTTCATCTGGCCACCGGCGCCTTGGGTTCAGCCCTTACGGTTGTTGTTGGCCGGCCTGGTCTTGGGGGCGAGCGTCTTTGCCCCGGATGGGCGCTGGTAAACGAAGGGGTAGGGTACGGCGGCGGTCTCCGGCAGCCCTGCGCGCCATTGCTCCAGCACCGCTGCAACTGTTTTGCCGGCATGGAACTGTGGTTCGGAAGGGACCTCGCCTTGCTCTTTTTCGCGGCGGCGCACGGTACTTGCGGCCTGACGGTACGCGGTGCCGAAATCGTTGGTGGTGTTCAAGGCTTCAATCAGGAACGCCCGCCCGAACCAGGTGGCGCTGTCGGAATTGCCGCAGCCAAACGACGGGCGGTCCTTGCGCGCGGCAGTGATCACCATGCGCTGCGGCGACCACAGTGCGGGTATGAAGGCGCCGGAGAAGCAGGCCGAGACCACGATCACCGCATTGCCGATCTGTGCACGGTCCAGCAGCTGTGTCAACTGCGCAGGTGTCAGGTAGTCTTCCTGATTGCGGCCGGTATGCAGGTAGACACTGTTGTCATGCAGGCCGTGGCTGCTCAGGTACAGGAACAGCACATCTTCCTTCGGGTCCAGCTTGCGCCCCAGCCCATTGAGCGCGTGGCCGATGCTGTCACGGGTGGCCTGGACCGGCGTTGCGCCACCATGGCCCAACGCAGGCTGATTGACCAGACTGATCATCCGTCCTTCAGCACCCCAGCGCTTGGCCGACAACTCCTGCAGGTAGGCCACCTCGTTGGGGAACACCTCTTCATCGGCATCGCCGGCAATGCCGAGGACATAAATATCGGTCACGCCGGGGCGCTGCGCGGGCATGGCCGCCAAGGCGTTGTCCAGCATGCTGAGCTGGGGGCCTTCCAGTGTCGGCGTGGTGGCCTGCGGCTGCGCCGGTTCGGCCGCGCCAACGGTGGAGGCCCAGCCAGCGCAGCCCAGCGCGAGCGCGTGCAGCACGGTTCTGATTGGCCTGCGGAGGGAATGCAGTAACGTGCGATTGGCTGCCATTGCCGTTATCCGTGACGGTGGGTATGGCGGCAAAGTCGGGGCGACCCTGCAGCATGCGGCGGGCGCCTGCCAGGCGCCCTTGCCGCTATGGTGCCGGAGTTGAGCAGCGGATGGGTACTGCGCCAAAGCCGTCGTGCAATGGCATGGCCGGCGCGCTGCGGTCATCGGTATCCGGTGTCAGCGCGTGTGGGTTCAGTCCGTGTGCAAGGGCCAGCCGTAGGCCAATGCCGACCTCTTCCGAAGATTCTCAAGCTGCTCGGCAGCGTTGATGGCGCTGTTTGCGCGGTACACCAGATCTTCCAGCTTGCACAGGATCCCGGCCTGCTGGTCATGGTCGGGGACCACCTGCACGATCCTGTCGACAAGTTGGTGCATCTCAAGCAGTTTCTGCTTGCGCTCATGCTCGCCGAGGGAGGTGGCGTCCTGCACCACCTGCTGTGCCAGAACGTCGAAGTGATCCCGCAACTTCTCGTAGTCCATACCGCACCCGGTGCGATGGCTGCCAGCCAAGAGTGTGCAATGGTGCTATCGGGAAGATGGGTCGCTCAATGAGGGATACACCTCAAGTGACATAGGATTTATCTGACACTCGAGCTGTGGGGCGCTGGAAGCGCCGGTCAGCAGGGCGCTGTCGCCTGTTCATCCCTGTCGGGGCGGGTGCGACGTTCCATGCCGCTGGGCATCAGCTCGTAGCCGAGCCGTGAATAGAAACCCTCCTTGCCGGGCATGGACTTGAGCATGGTATTTGGCGTGCCGGCCTCTGCCTGGATGCGCTGGATCAGCGCAGCGCCGACGCCTTGGCCCTGCAGGTTCGGATCGATTGCGACGTCAAAAACCACGGTCCACACCACGTGGTCACTGAGTGCACGGCCCGCGCCTACCAACCGCTCGCCGTGATGCGCGAACACCGTTACCTGGCTGTTGCGAAAGGTCTGTTCCAGTTCCTGTGCCGAGCGGTTGCCCAGGCCGGTCACCGTCAGCAGCTGCGCCAGCTGCTGCCAATCAACCTGCTCGCGGGATGTGGTGTAGGTGATCGTCATGAGCGGGTTTTCGGGTTGCCGGATGCTGGTCACTTTGCCTGCGTTGCGGCGTAAGTCAATGCAGCTGCCGGCAGCTTGCCCGGGGGCCTATGCGGCGGTACCTAATGTGGCGTAGTTCGCATGCCAGGCGTAGCGCTCCGCAAAGGTGGAGGTGCTGCGTGGGCGTCGTCAAAGTGGGTGGGCGCTGGGCGGTCAATCCGCTCGTCATTACTGCGGGCCGAGCCAGTTTGCATGGGCCAGCACGCCGCTACGCACACCTTAAAAAAAGCCCGGCCATTGGCCGGGCTTTGGATCAACCTACTACCAGGCTCCAGGGGATCTCTGAATCCGGGTATTTGAATCGAAACCCCTCGTAATCCGCCTGGATGGCGATCTTGCCGTCCTCGTCTACGAGCGTCTTCACTTCGATCTCGGAGATAGAACGGTGTCTGATGCGGATACCGTCAGCCCCACTGGGTTGAAGACGTTTATGTTGGCTGGACAGAATTCTGACCGAGCGGCGCTGTTGACCTGGTCCTTCCAGATACATCGCAACTGATCCCATGGCAAAAAGCTCCACGCATGTTGATGTTAGGGCCCCCTCCGATCCAGGTCGGAGATCAGGTGAATAATTTCTTTCGGGAAGTGAAGAAAGGGTCAATACATGAAGCAGTGATTCAGCTTCGAGCAATGTTGTTCGCGCGTTGCGTTGCGAAGCATGTGTGGCGAGGTTTGATGCAGCTGAAGTCACGGGTTGTTGCTGCGCGCATGCAGCGCTGCAAAGCGCTTATGCCGCTCGTTCACCGCGCGGCATGAATGGGAGGAGAGCGACTGCATGCGCGCCGCGTGGCGACGCATGGGTGCTTATTGACGGCGGGTGGATGGCGACGAATCGGATCGGTGATGCGGAGTTCAGCAAATGGTGACGTTCGTTTGATCGGCGCGAACTGAATTCTTGGATCAGGACAATTAGTTGCTTGTCCAATCCAGTGGCACGGGATCGTCGACATCGCGGCCACAACTTGCTGCGGCACGGAGTGTCGTTTTGATCGCGGTTCTGGCAGCAGCTTGAGCAAGGTCAGTGACAAGCAAGCTTGGGCTGCAGTTGGGGTTTGCAGGCGTAAATAGCCGGGTTCCGGACTTCGTAGCCGGAAAGAATGCGATGGAGGGTGAGTTCGAGGCGTGCATGTCATGTGTACGGCTCGCGGGCAACCGTCAGAAATGCTTGTGAACAACCCACGTTGCTCTTCCGGGGCCTTCAAGCTCAATCGCGCACATACACGGACACAAAAAAGGCCGGAAACCCGTGTATCTATTGGGTTTCCGGCCTGATCGGGACCTTGACGGTCCAGCTAATGGTGGAGGTGGGCGGAATTGAACCGCCGTCCGAAGGCACTCCATCCCCGGCACTACATGCTTAGCTCACCGTTGGATCTCGCCCTGTGGCAGCACGGTGTGCAAAGCGCACCCCAGGACCAGCCTGTTTTGGTTAAGCCGTGACTGACAGGCAGCCGTCACAGCCGGTTCCGTGATAATGACCCTACATCCACGAGCACGGGCACAAGTGGGTTCGGGGCTTACGCCTTAAGCGGCGAGAGCGTAGTTGTCGTCGTTGGCAACTAGAGTTTTGCAGCTGGATTTACGAGGAAAGCTACCCCCTCGGCATGCGCCAAGCGACTTCACAACCCCCGTCGAAACCAGTGCACCCCCGGTTTAACGTTGATTTGTAACGACTTTTGGGTGAAACGTGACGAAAAGCTGCCAAAAGTCTCGCTGACGGAGTAGATGCTACACGGAAAAGCCTGAACAGTCACTTGCGGCGGCGCTACCTTTTCGATTCTCCTTCCTCAGGCGCGCGCATTTCCTTAGCATGAATAGGGATAACGACAAGGACAAGGGATCCATGGAAATATCTCAGCAAGCTAAGGCCAGAATGGTAGACCTGCTACGGCCAATGCTGGCGAAGGCAATGGTTGATACCGATGGAGATCTTGACTTTGATTTCTATGAAGAATGCCAAGCCCTAGAACGCATACCGCCAGAGAAAGTTCAGAACCAGCTCAACGCTATGGCTGGTGAGCAACCCATCTCGCAGATACTTTTTGACCAGATCGAACGCGAAATTGGAGAACGTTCGAGTGCAGAAGAGGAGGTGCCGCTTACCTCGCTCCCCGGTTTTGAAGATCCTGAGGCAGCAGCTGTTCGCTTGATTGAATCGCTAGCCAGTCTTCCGCGCTCTTACACGCTGACGGTGAGAATGCCAACACAGCTGGGGCTTCTGTTTGAAGACACTCTGATGTCCTGGAATTGGCAGAGAGAATTGTTCTTCGCCAGCTCGCTGGCCCTAAGGATCACATTCGAGAGAGCGAACGTCGAGCTGACCCGGAAGGCCCAGTTCTGGCGCAAGAACTAGTAAAGGCGGCAAGGCGACCGTCAAGGGATGTAGTGCTGGACATCGAGCTCACGGGGTACGCCACGAGGTTCAATATGACTCCCGTAGTTGCCGATGCCCTAGAGGAGGCTCAAGCATTTGTTGGTAGCTTGGTGGCGCATCGACTTCTTCATGTCTCACCATTGGGGCAATTGTTTGAGACTGAGAGAGATCATAGTTTTCTTGTGACAGAGCGGAATAACGGGGCGGAGCGTCTCGTGATGAAGGGCCGTCACAGCATCGATTTCGCTCGACGATTTGCGGGTGGGATGCGGTTGGCCACTCTGCGGCGAACGGATCGCCCTGATGATCGAACTGAGGTACGCGCCGAGGTAGTTCGCTTAGCAAAGATGCTGGACAAGGAAAATGGTCATAGGCGACACGCGGGTTTAGTCCTTGGGGCGAAATGGCTTCTAGACAGCTACCTGGGGAATGATCGGATTCTCAGCTATGTTCAGGCGACGGTAGCGTTGGAGACGCTTTTAGGAGATAAGGCTGAAAGCGACGTAGTCGGCATCGGAGCCCTCCTGGCAAATCGTTGCGCCTACATGCTTGCAACCTCGGTTGTGGAACGGCGTGAATTGCTTAGTTCAATCAAGGAAATCTACCGCGTGCGATCAAAAATCGTGCATGAGGGTCAGAGCCGCCTTGCGGAGTCTCAGCAGTATCGACTTAACCAGCTGCGAAGAATATGTGGTCGTGTAATTGAACATGAGACAAAACTGATCGGGCCGTGATAAGTCAGGGTTTGAGTTTAGTATCAGCGCGTGTTTTCCCAGACCGCGGTAAGCCTATTACCTGCGTCAGGAACTATAGAAGGGATCCATCGGGCGTACTTTTTCGCCGTTATCGTCCAGTCTCGGTGGCCCATCTGCTTGGCCACCCACATCACGTTCTCGCCGGCGCTCAATGCCTGGCTCGCGAAGGTGTGGCGCATCTGGTACGGGTAGCGGTAGCGAATCCCGGCCTTCTTCAATGTCCGCTGCCAGCTGCCGGCACGAATAGTCTGGTCAGAGCCCCAGCGCGCGTTGGTCTTGGGGTTGTGGAAAACAAACTCGCCGGCCAGCAGCGTATGCGCGCGCTGCGCCTTGAGGGCAGCCAGCGCCGGCGCGACCAGGGAAACCTCACGTACGCCCGAGTCGGTCTTCGGCGCCTTCATCTTGCCCATGACCCAGGCGCGCCGGATCTTCACCGTGCCGCGGTTCCAATCGATGTCCGACCAGCAGAGGCCGATCATTTCCGAGGTGCGCAAGCCGCTGGCAAAGTTGAACTGGCAGTAGTTGCGCACCTGCGCGTCGTCGCAGGCCGCCAAGATGGCCAGGACTTCCGAGGGGCTGAACGGATCAACCTCTTCGGGAGCATTGACCTTCGCTCTGCGCCGCACTTTGAAGCTGTCCATGGGGTTGGCTTTGATCAGGTCGTCGTCGACGGCGTCATCAAGGGCGCCCCGAAGCGGCCCAAGTACGTTGTTGATCCGCTTGGCTGTCACCGTAGCCCCGAAGCTGGCAACCAGGTCACGGAGCTGCGCCCGGTCGAAATCCCGCAGGGCGACGGTGCCGATACGCGGAATCAGGATGTTCTTCACGATTCGGCTGTAGCCGATGATGGTGCTGTGCTCGAGCTCGTTTTCCTTGCTCGCCAGCCACCGATCCAGGACTGTTTTCATGTCGTCCAGCGTCGCGGGTTTCTCGATGACCTGCCGGGCGCGCTTGCTTGTGGGAAAGTGTGCCGCGTAGTCGAAAACGCCCTTCTCGATCTCGATCCGGATCTGGCCCAGCAGGTTCTCGCAGAGCCGAATGTTGCGGGGGTTGGGCGGGAGCTTGATCCGCTCCCGGCACCTGGCGCCGCGGTACGTAAAATCTATTTGGATGCTGCTCGGCGATATTGCGCGGACACCGCTGCCCCGTTTTGGACCCACCATTCGTAACCCTCAATATCGATCAAAACACGGCCGTCAGGGGCCTTGATGTAGACAGCGCCCTCCAGCCAGTCGCCGCGCTTGATCTTGGATCTGGTCGCGTCGGGGGTGTAGCCGGTGAGCTCTTCGAACTTTTCGATGGTCACGAAGCGCGGCGGCCTCAGCAGTCCTGGTTTGCCAATGATGGGCGTTGCGATGGGCACCCTCAACGCCCTGCAGTCGGCCTTCGGTGACGATGATGAGCCTTGGGATGCCGAGACCGAGTTCCGCGCGTTCATTGCCGAGGCCCTTGGCCCCAGCGGAGCCGAGGTGCTGCTGCGCGGGGAGGTCAACAAGCTCACCGGTGCCAACATTGCCGGCCGTGTTGGGCTGGACTCGCTGTGGATCCGTGACGCAGACCGAGAGCTCGAGGGGCGGGGGCTGTTCAACCATCTGCTCGAGCAGGCAGCAGGCCCGATGGGCGGCGTGCTCAAGAACGTCCTTGTGGGCACTCAGCAGGTCGGAGAGGGCCACACCATGCGTGGCGTAGAGACCATGTTGCCCAAGGGCTTGAAGGACATGATCAAGGCCGGGCGTTACGCCACGCAGGGGGTCAATACCTTGCGTGATGATCCGGTGCTCGAGGATGTCAGCCCGTGGCAGGTCCTGCTGCAGGGCGCCGGCTTCAGTCCAGCCGAGGTGGCGGAATGGTATGAACGCAACCGCGCGCTGAAGAACTACGAGGAGCACATCACGGGCCGCAGGCAGAGCCTGATGAATGCTTATGCCATGATCATCCGAAATGGCGATGCTGCCGATCGTGCTGAGGTCAGGGAGAAGATCCGGGCATTCAACAAGAGTAACCCGGAAGTGGCGATTTCGTCGGACAGCATCCGTGCATCGATGAAGTCCCGGGCGCGATACAGCGCAAAGGCTGAAGGTGGCATCGTCCTCAACCCGAAACTGGCTGCGCGGCTGAAAGAGTAGGTTGGGCCGGCTGAGTAGAAAGTGTGCACAGAAAGGCGTCTTTCGTGCGCCCCAGTGCCAGGCGCTTCAAAAGGTGCAACTTCGAGGCGTCGGCAATCCGCCGGCGCTGTTACAGGGGTTGGTTTTGAAAAAGGAAAAGCAAAGCAAGCGTGCCCTGGTCCTTTCGTTTGGGAAAGAGGTTGCGCCGGGTGGCTTCCATCCGCTGCGGCCGGATCAGAACGCTCGCAGCGGCAGATCGGGAGGCGGGATCCGCCAACCGGCGGCCGAGACTTCGATGGAGAAAGACCTCACCGACGATCATGGGGTTCTGAACGCTGAGTTTCGCAAGAGCCGAGGCACCCCAACACCAGGCGTCGTGCAGCAGTTTGGCCAGATTACCAAGGACATGGTTGCGCAGGTGAGGTCCACGCTCGTGGTGGCTAGTCTGATACGGGCCGAGTTGGGCTTGCCAGACCTCGACTGACATCAATTGCTCTGACGGGCAACGCACGCCAGAGCCGGATTCGGCGGCCCACGCACTGAGTTCTCCCTGAAGTGATTTGGCACCGGCGGGGATAATTAGCGTTTTTGGGGACAAGGCCGAGATTCGCTGGGCAATTGAATCCTTTTTTAGCTAAGAATGGCTGCCGATGATGCTGCAATCGGCAGCCTTCTTAAGTCAACTGCGTGGTTTTATCAGAATAGCCTCATCGACAGTAGAGCCCCCGCTACGCAGGAAACTCCCGCCATCGTCATCAGAAACAGTGCATAGGATTTGTTTGTGAAATCACCTGATCTTTTTATTCGTTGGGCATATACGAAAATACCCAATGTGGCGAGCAGCGTGAGGCCGATGTAGGGCCAAACGATTGCCCCTTTTGCGCCTGCGCCTATCGAGAGTCCAGTGGGTAGTAGGATACCTGCCGACACAAGAAGTACTAAGAACGTGCGGAAAAGCAATCCGTTTCCGTGCATGAGATGTGGTCTTCTTAAGGAGTCAAAAACAAGATTTGGCAAATTGCGCCGCTGGGGGTATAAGAGCAGCCGATTCGGTAATTTGTATAGACCGGGGCGCGATTTGGCCCATTCCAACGTACTCCGAGGTCGTTCAGGTGGCGCACCATGTCATCCCCGGCTGCCATTCCAACGTAGTTGTTTGGGAAAACATAGTTCTGTACTGACTGTTCGGCATTTGCCACGTCCTTTTGGGCGTCAGGGATTACGTTCCCGACTGCATCTCGGGCGGAGCCAGGTATGTACGAGTAGTCCCTAATTGTCCAATTCCACTCTACGTTGAAGAACGACTCGTCGGGGAAGCTAACTTGATTGATGACAGTAAATGGCGTCCTTAACTTTGTGATATTGATCGCATGGGTCAGAGATGAAGCATTCACGCGAAGATTTTCAGTCATGTACCAATAGAGCCCCATGTTGTCGAGGCTAAATGTTTTTTGAATTGCGATCGCGCGGAGGGCCGGAGTGGTGACGGCATCCATTGCGTTCATCGGATAGGGCGTCGGCCCGTTTGAGCGTGCGGCGATCCTGCTCTCTGCTGCAGTGGTTGGATTGCCGTTGCCGTCTAGTGTTACGCTCACGGTTACAGGCGGCTGGATGTGCTTGTATACCGCGTTCCCGCCATTCGCGTCATAGAAACGCATCCCCGTGGCGAATAGGTTTTGTTCGTCCGCAGTGAGTGCAACTTCTTTAATTTTTTGCCCGCCCACCGCTCTCATCTGGGTCGCCTGGCCGGTGACGTTCATGTGATAGAGGCGGCGATTCTTCAGATCCCAGAAATAGTAATCCCCCTCGCCGCCATCCCGCTAGATGGTTTGACGTTTTCCTAGATTACAGTCGTCGCACAGGATCATTTCTTCAGCGTAAGCGGCGATCGAAATCAAGCTTAGTGCTGAGCTCAGAATGATCCTTGTTAAAATTTTGGACACATCCATCCTTTTAATTAATGATTATTTCACTTAGATTCAATTCTTCAATCATGAATGAATGTTCAGAAATCTCTTTATATCCTGAATTAACATATTTATGTTTGCCGAATCTGCCCGATCGCTAGTTTCAGTTTGGCGCTGGAGGGGGCGGGGCTGGCTAAAGCGCCCGGTAGCTTTTGCGAAATTGCTTATGTCGCCTGCCCGTAAACTTGATCCAGGCATTCTTAGAGGTCTCCGGGCACACTAGCCCCAAGGAGACCACCGATGCGCAAGAGCAAATTTACCGAGAGTCAGATCGTTGCCACGTTGAAGCAAGTTGAGGCTGGAAGGCAGGTCAAGGATGTCTGCCGTGAGCTTGGCATTTCCGATGCGACTTACTACGTCTGGGAGTCCAAGTTCGGCGGCATGGAAGCTTCGGACGTGCAGCGGTTGCGCGACGTTGAAGCCGAGCACGCAAAGCTCAAGCGGATGTATGCCGAACTGGCGATGGAGAATCATGCGTTGAAGGATCTGATTGCAAAAAAGCTTTAGACCCGGCGCACAAGCGCCCGCTCTTGGCCTGGCTGCAGGACCGCCATGGCTGGAGCGAACGCCGGGCCTGTGCGGCGATTGGGATGCCTCGGTCAACGGCACGCTACCGCCATCGGCCGGATCGGGACGAAGAGGTGATCGCGTTACTGGCCGCGCTCTCTGAGCGCTTTCCGGAGCGCGGCTTCGGCAAGCCATTTCAACTGATTCGTCGCCGCGGTTTGGTCTGGAATCACAAGCGTGTTTGGCGTGAACATCGCGCTGGATTTCATCGAGCCAGGACGGCCGATGCAGAACGGCTTCATCGAGCGCTTCAATGGCAGCTTCCGACGTGGCGTGCTGAATATGCACGTCTTCCGCAATCTCGGAGAAGTACGCGAACAGGCGGAGCAGTGGCTGGCCAATTACAACACCGAGATACCTCACGACAGCCTCGGCGGGCTGACGCCCGCCGAATTCCGCCAGTACCACGAACCGGAAACCTCTAATTTAGCCTGGCATTGAAATACGGGGAGTCGACAGGAAAACCCGAGCTCGCAGCGGGCGCGGAAGCAGCCAGCTGCGCAGCAGTCTCGCCCAGCGCCATCATATGGAGGTCGACGACAGAAACAGGGCATTGCAGGGAGGCTGCCAAGTCCAGGCAGGCCGTGCCGCTGGATGACGCATGGGCCGTCGCCGTGCGTTTGTCGTTCAAAGCGCCTGGCAGGCGGGCAGTGAACTATTGGCTGCTGGCTACAGCCAACTCAAGGGCAATTGGAAAGCCAAAAAATCCTGCGCGGTTCCGGCGGAAACAGCGCCTCACTACAGCACTCCGCGCAACATTCCGGTTCCTGCACAACTATCAGGATCCAGGCGCGCTGCACTGCTGGATCAAGCTCAGTGGCGGTAGATTTCTTTCAGTTTCTCGAGTTGCTCGGTGGTTGCGAGCATGCTCTTGATCCTGTCCAGCACCGCTTCTATCTCGTTGCGATGCTCGGCCTCGTTTTCGATCCCGGCTGTGGCGCGGAGGGCGCGCCGGGAGATGATGGCCAAGGTGCGGAGCGTGTTGCAGCGCTGGGAATAATTTGATGAATTGGCGGGCTTGGCCAGTTCAACTACGAGATCGTCGAGGTCGGCTCTTGCTTCTTCGTAGTTCATGGTTTCATCCCGAGCACGGAGCGCGCTCAATCCTTACACCATAGACGCTTATCTGTGGCCAGATGTGAGGATGCAGCCCGAGGGTGCGCAGCAGCGCGTTCCGGTCAGGGCGGGGCTGTCAATGCGGCTCTGGGCGCTTCTCGGCATAGAAGAGAATGGTGGCCTGGTCCTGAATAGCCGCCTTCATCGAGCTTGCCCATCGCATGACCGCACCTTTGTTGTTGATCAGGTCTGCCAACTCGAGGCACAGGCATTCCGAGCAGGGCTGTCCACCAGGGCTCGGCCTTGCGCAGACACGGCAGGGCGCCATGGTGGTCATCTGCGGTGGTCGCAACTGGTAGGTGATCCGGGTCATCAGGTCTTTGGATTTGTTTACTGCACTCAATCAACACCTCTTGGAAAGCACGTACGACGATGGGGCGCTGCACGCAGCGCTGGTAGATGATAGGGGCGCAGTCCCTCGGCCAACCGTGCTGGCCCATCGTGTTCACAATGGGAAGCGGTCGAGCTGCAAGGGGCGAACGCGATGAGGTGATCCGTTGCGCGGCGCTTGATCACGGCAGCGGTCTGGTATGACTCAGCGCGCCCATGGTCAACCTTGGTCTGTCCGGGCAGATGTTGTCGGCGGATGCGCAACGGGCAGGAAATGCCCCGTGCGCGGGGTTCAGCTTCAATTGGCCAGCGCCCCGGCCAGAGAGGTAGGCATGCGCAAAGTGAGCGTGTTGCCAAGGTCCTGTTTTTGATAGCTGGCATGCCACCCCCGGTCGGCTGCCCGCGCCGCTCATGCACTTTGCCTTCCTCAACGTGGGATGCCTCGGCGCCATTGCCATGATCGCGGACGCGCGCTGGGCTTAACCTCCCGCCGACCTTTCTGCGACGTCTGCTCTTTGACCATGTCGCCCTGGTTTTGTGAAGGCGAGGATGACCATGCAGCAGCGCGGCACGCGCAGCCTGCAATTGTTGGCGGGTGGCGTTGGGGCTGGTTTCCGGCGGCGGACGCTGGCACCCATGCTGTTCTATCTGCTGTTGGCCGCGATGGTGGTGATCTCGGCCATGGCCGGGCGCAGCCATTGGCCACAATTGGCGCCTTTCGTGCTGTTGCTTTGCGGCGTAATGGTGGGGCGCATGCGCTCGGTGCGGCGGCGCTGGCTGGGCATCTACCTGTCCGCGGTGGCGCTGTTGCTGCTGTTGCAGTCGCCTTGGTCGGGCTTGCAGCCGGCGGGCGTGCAGCGGGTCGCGCTGATGGCGATGGCCCTGGCTTTGGCGCAGGTTCTGATCTACACCGTGCGGCTGCTACGGCTCGCGCGGGCATTGCAGCTCCAAGCAGGCGAAATGGACGATGCGGCCATCCTCGCCTTGCTGCCGCCGGATGCTGTGGAAGCTGCGCGGCAATGGCTGGCGGGCGATGACTGCAGGGCGCTTGAACTGGCCGAGGTCGTCAGCCTGAGCGTGCTGTACGCGAACTTGCAGTCGCCCGCTGTGCAGCGTCGGCGCCTGCGCCGGGTGTTGCCGGGTTAGAGCGTTTTGCGCAGATAGATGCGTGCATGGCCGGGTGGGAAATCGGCCAGCCGGCCAAAAACCTCGTAACCATGACGCAGGTAAAAGCCTTCCGCCTGCCAGTCGAAGGTATCCAGTACCACGCTGTGCGCGCCTGCGGCCCTGGCGTGTTGCTCGGCCTGCCGCAGCAGCTGGCTGCCCACGCCCTGGCCGCGCAGTTGTGGGTCAACCCACAGCACATGGATCGCCAGCCAGCCGGCACAGATATCGCCGAGCAGCCCGGCGCAGAGGGCTCCATCGTCGCTGTGGCTGGCCAGCTGCAGCGGCAGTTCGTCGAAACTGTTGCCGCTGGCCTTGCGGTTGAAGGCCAGCAGCCGTGCGCACAGCGCCTGTACTTCCTGCGGGCTTGCGGCCTGCACTGCAGGAAGCTGCGCCGACATCAGGCGTTGCGGTTGTGGGCGCGCATTGCGCGTTGCTTCTCGCGGTCCCAGTCGCGCTCCTTGGCGGTATCGCGCTTGTCGTGATTCTGCTTGCCCTTGGCCAGCGCGATCTCGATCTTGATCTTGTTCTTTTTCCAGTACATCGCGGTGGGTACCAGCGTGTAGCCGTCACGCTCGACGCGGCCGATCAGCTTGTCGATCTCGCGCCGGTGCAGCAGCAGCTTGCGCTGGCGGCGGTCTTCCGGAACGGTGTGGGTGGAGGCCTGGATCAACGGCGTGATCTGCGCGCCGATCAGGTAGATCTCGCCATCCTTCACATAGGCGTAGGCGTCGGTCATGTTGCCGCGACCGGCGCGGATGGCCTTGACCTCCCAGCCCTGCAGCACCAGACCGGCTTCCACCCGATCTTCCAGGTGGTACTCGTGGCGCGCGCGCTTGTTCAACGAGATGGTTTTGTCGGCCGTCCCGTTCTTTGCTTTATCCTTGCTTTGTTTCGTGCTCATTTCCGTATTGTCTCCGATTCGGGGGCTCCCCGAACACTTTCTGTATAGCCATGACTACCATTCGTCGCAGCGCGCTGGTCGAACACTCCGCCGATCGCATGTTCAACCTGGTCAATGATGTTGCCGCCTACCCGGGCCGGTTCCGCTGGTGTGACAAGGCGGAGATCCTGGAGCAGGGTGAGCAGCGGCTGGTTGCCCGGCTCGATCTCGGGCTGGGTTCGTTCCGTACCTGGTTCATGACCGAAAACACCTTGGAACGCCCGCACAGCATCGATATGAAGCTGCGCGATGGTCCGTTCAAGCGGCTGCATGGCCGCTGGGAGTTCCATGCCCTGTCTGAAAGCGCCTGCAAGGTGACGCTGGAACTGGAGTTCGAGCCGACCTCGCGCCTGCTCGGGCCGGCCTTGGCGCTGGGTTTCCAGGGCCTGGCTGACCGCATGGTCAACGACTTCGTGCGCGTGGCTGACCAGGAGCCTTGAGTGATACGTGTGGAAGTGGTGCTGGCCTGGCCGGACCGTTACCAGCAGCGTCAGCTTGAACTGGCCGAAGGTTGCACGGTTGCCGACGCGGTAGCCGCAGCGGCGCTGGAGGGCGCTGCCGAGGCCGTGGCGATGGCGGTGCATGGCGTGCTTGCACCGCCGCAGCAGCTGCTGCGGGAAGGTGACAGGATCGAGCTGCTGCGCCCGTTGCTCGCCGACCCCAAAGAAAATCGCCGCCGGCGGGCGCGCGGCGGCGATTGATTCTGCGGCAGGGGCGCTGGATCAGCGGCCCTTTTTCTTGTCCTTGGCCAGGTTGCGGCCGAACTGACGCACGCTGTTGCGGGCCAGGTCAGCATCCTGCGTCGGGAAGTAGTCGCCTTCCCAGCGGGTGACCTGGTCGTTGTCGAAGAACACGGTGAAATTTTTCACCTCGGTCTTGCCCAGGCGGTTCACACGCTGGCTGGCGGTGTAATCCCAGCGTTGTGCGTGGAACGGGTCAGCGATGGACGGCGTGCCCAGCAGCGCATTCACCTGCTGCTTGCTTTGGCCGACCTGCAACTGCGCCACGGACTGTTCGCGGATCAGGTTGCCCTGATAGATGGGCTGCTTGTAGATGATGCCGCAGCCAGTAGTGGACAGGGCGACAACGGCGATCAACAGGAGGTTGCGCATTGGGTAGGGCGGTTGAGGAAATCAGGTCGATGATACACTCCCCGGCACCCAGCGCGATCTGACCGGAGATAACTGGCGTTAAACCGCCAATGAACACGATGGCCATGGAATCCAATGACCTGCGCAAAGTCGGCTTGAAGGTAACGCATCCGCGGATGCGCATCCTTGCTTTGCTCGAGCAGAACACCCCCCATCAGCACCACCTCACCGCCGAAGACATCTACCGCAAGCTGCTTGATTGCGGTGATGAGATCGGGCTGGCCACGGTTTACCGTGTGCTGACCCAGTTCGAAGCGGCGGGCTTGGTACTCAAACACAACTTTGAAGGCGGCCAGGCGGTTTATGAGCTGGACCGCGGCGGCCACCACGACCATATGGTGGACGTGGACTCGGGCAAGATCATCGAGTTTGAAAGCCCGGAAATCGAGGAGCTGCAGCGGAAGATCGCTGCGGAGCATGGTTTTGAGCTGGAAGAACACTCGCTGGTGTTGTACGTGCGCAAAAAGCGTAAGTAGGGCAGTTGCGGCACGGCCCTTGGGCTGTTGCCGTTGAAGCAAAAACACCGGCCAAAGGCCGGTGTTTTTGTTTGTCCCCGCGCGGAAGGCCTGGGGGGCGGTAGTGCCGAGCTATGCTCGGCAAGGGGCTTTCCCGAGTCACTGTCAGGGCCGCTGTAGTGCCGAGCCATGCTCGGCAGGGGCTTTCCCGAGTCACTGTCAGGGCCGCTGTAGTGCCGAGCCATGCTCGGCAGGGGCTTTCCCGAGCCACCGTCAGGGCCGTTGTAGTGCCGAGCCATGCTCGGCAGGGGCCTTGGGTGCCAAGCTTGAAGAGCCAGGAGCTGCCCTCACCCCAACCCCTCTCCCGCAGGCGGGAGAGGGGCTTTAAAGCTCAAGCTAGAGCCAAAGCCAAGCCTGCTTTACCGTCCTCAGGCCTCAGTCAACAGCTTGCGCGCGGCCGCCCGGGCTTCTTTACTGACCTCAGCGCCGCCCAGCATCCGCGCCAGTTCTTCTTCTCGGCCCTTGCTGTCCAGCAGCTCCACCGCGCTCTGGGTCATGCCTTCCACCGGGGCCTTGCTTACCCGGTAGTGGGCGTGGCCCTTGGAGGCGACCTGCGGCAGGTGGGTGACGCAGAGCACCTGGCGGCGCTCACCCAGGGCACGCAGCTTTTTGCCGACGATGTCGGCAATGGCACCGCCGATGCCTGAGTCCACTTCGTCGAAAACCATGGTCGGCACCGCATCCAGGCCCAGGGCGGCTACTTCGATCGCCAGAGAGATGCGCGACAACTCGCCGCCCGAGGCCACCTTGCGCAGGGCGCGGGCGGGCTGGCCGGCGTTGGCGGCGACCAGGAATTCGACCCGCTCGGCGCCATTCGGATCCGGGCGCAGCTGTGCCTGTGGCTCCAATTCAATGCGGAACTGGCCGCCGCCCATGCCCAGCTCGCCGATCAGCGCGGTGGTGGTGTCTGAAAGAGAACTCGCCGCGGTTTGGCGGCTGTTGGAAAGCATCGCAGCCACGGCCTGCCAGCGGGCGGCGGCCTTGTCGATCTCGCCGGCCAGCTTGGCCAGGCGCTCGTCGGCGCCGCGCAGCTGTTCCAGCTCGGTTTCCAGGCGGTCACGGGTGGCGGCAAGCTCTTCCATGGGTACGCGGTGCTTGCGGGCCAGGTCGTGCAGCCGGCTGAGCCGGCGTTCGATGTCTTCAAAGGCGTCCGGGTCGCTGTCCAGGTCGTCCTGGACCCGGTCCAGCTGGGCAAGCGCTTCGTGCAGCTGGATGCCGGCGGCATCGAGCATGGCGTCGACGTCGCCAAGGCGGGCGTCGTGCTGGCTGACCCGGCCCAGCTCGTGCCGCACCTGTTGCAGCAGGGACAGCAGGGAGGGGCCGTCCTCGTCGCCATTGAGCAGGCCGCCGGCGCGCTGGCAGGCCTCGATCAGGGCGGTTGAATGGGCCTGGCGGCGATGGCTGGTGCCAAGCGCGACTATCGCTGCTGGCTCCAGTTCCTCGCGCTGCAGCTCGCCGAGCTGGTGTTCTAGAAAGCCGATCCGGTCGGAAACATCCCCTTGCTGGGACAGCGCATCGCGCTCGTCCAGTAGCGCCTGCCATTGGCTGGCGGCGCCACGCACGGCGGCACGCTCGGCCTCGTTGCGGGCGAAGGCATCAAGCAGGGCCAGCTGGCTGGGGCGCGACAGCAGCGCCTGCTGGTCGTGCTGGCCATGGATCTCGACCAGGAAGCTGGCCAGCTCGGACAGTTGCGATACCGGTACCGGGCGGCCGTTGATGAAGGCGCGGGAGCCGCCGTCGGCGCGGATCACCCGTCGCAGCTGGCATTGCTCCTCGTCGTCGAGCTCGTTGTCGCGCAGCCAGCCGCGTGCCGGGGCGTCGTCTTCCAGGCTGAATTCGGCCGACAGCTCGGCGCGGCTGGCGCCGTGGCGGACCACGCCGGAGTCGGCGCGCAGGCCGGACAGAAAGCCTAAAGCGTCCACCATCAATGACTTGCCGGCACCGGTCTCGCCGGAAACGACAGTCATGCCTGGGCCGAACTCCAGTTCGGTGGCGCGCACAACGGCAAAATCCTTGATCGATAGATGTCTGAGCATGGCTGGCAGGTCTAGGGGCCGCGCAAAACTAGCACGCGTGCCGGGCAGGTCAATGTAGGCGAGGCGATGGCCTGCCCAAATTAGGAACAATGCGTCTCACAGAGTGAGTCGGAGCCTTGAAACTTCCAGTACAGCCCACATACGGGGCGTGGTAGACGGCAGATCATCCGTCAGGGAAACCGGAAATGAACCAAGAGCACACTGAATTCGACCCCGAAAACGCCGCCACCGGCGGTGACGACGCGCACCACGACCAGATCGAGGCGCTGCGCGCCGAGCTGGAACAGGTCAAGGCCGAATCGCTGCGCGAACGCGCCGATCTGGATAACCAGCGCAAGCGTGTGGCCCGCGACATCGAGCAGGCCCGCAAGTTCGCCAACGAGAAGCTGCTCGGCGACCTGCTGCCGGTGTTCGACAGCCTCGATGCGGGCTTGACCGCCGCTGGCGGCGAGCCCAACCCGCTGCGCGAAGGTATGGAGCTGACCTACAAGCAGCTGCTCAAGGTGGCTGCTGACAACGGTCTGGTCCTGCTGGACCCGGCCGGCCAGGCCTTCAATCCGGAGCATCACCAGGCCATCAGCCAGGTGCCGGCGCCGGCTGGTGTGGCCCCGGGCGCGGTAGTGACCGTGTTCCAGAAGGGCTACCTGCTCAACGAGCGCCTGCTGCGGCCGGCGCTGGTGGTGGTGGCCCAGGCCGATTGACCGGCCCCCGCTGGCTGGCCGCCGCCTAAACCGGCGCGGCCGCCGGCAAACAGTGTTCCGGGGATGACTTGAATGTCATCAGGTCCTTCCCCATATCCCATTCATCCCCGGCGGCTGCCGGCAAACGAATCCTCAGGAGTCCCCCATGGGCAAGATCATTGGTATCGACCTCGGCACCACCAACTCGTGCGTGGCGATCATGGACGGCGGCAAGGCCCGCGTCATTGAAAACTCGGAAGGCGACCGCACCACGCCCTCCATCGTCGCCTACACCAAGGACGGCGAAGTACTGGTGGGTGCCTCGGCCAAGCGCCAGGCTGTCACCAACCCGAAGAACACCTTCTACGCGGTGAAGCGCCTTATCGGCCGCAAGTTCACCGACGCCGAAGTGCAGAAGGACATCGCCCACGTGCCGTACGGCATCCTGGCGCATGACAACGGCGATGCCTGGGTACAGACCAGCGATGGCAAGAAGATGGCACCGCAGGAAATTTCCGCGCGCGTGCTGGAAAAGATGAAGAAGACCGCCGAAGACTTCCTCGGTGAAAAGGTCACCGAAGCGGTCATCACCGTGCCGGCCTACTTCAACGACAGCCAGCGCCAGGCAACCAAGGACGCAGGCCGCATTGCCGGTCTGGACGTCAAGCGCATCATCAACGAGCCGACCGCCGCTGCCCTGGCCTATGGCCTGGACAAGGGTGACAACAAGGACCGCAAGATCGTTGTCTACGATCTGGGCGGCGGCACCTTCGACGTGTCGATCATCGAGATCGCCAACGTTGACGGCGAGAAGCAGTTCGAAGTGCTGGCCACCAATGGTGACACCTTCCTGGGCGGCGAAGATTTCGACAACCGCGTCATCGAGTACCTGGTTGAAGAGTTCCAGAAGGACCAGGGCATCGACCTGCGCAAGGATCCGTTGGCCCTGCAGCGCCTGAAGGACGCCGCTGAGCGCGCCAAGATCGAGCTGTCGTCCGCGCAGCAGACCGAAGTCAACCTGCCGTACGTCACCGCAGACGCTTCCGGTCCGAAGCACCTGAACATCAAGCTGACCCGCGCCAAGCTGGAAAGCCTGGTCGAAGAGCTGATCAAGAAGTCGATCGAGCCGTGCCGCGTTGCGTTGAATGACGCCGGCCTGCGTTCGAGCGACATCAGCGAAGTGATCCTGGTCGGTGGTCAGACCCGCATGCCGAAGGTGCAGCAGGCCGTGACCGAGTTCTTCGGCAAGGAACCGCGCAAGGACGTCAACCCGGACGAAGCCGTGGCACTGGGTGCTGCGATCCAGGGCGGCGTGCTGGGCGGCGACGTCAAGGACGTGCTGCTGCTGGACGTGACCCCGCTGTCGCTGGGTATCGAGACCATGGGTGGCGTGTTCACCAAGATCATCGAAAAGAACACCACCATCCCGACCAAGGCCTCGCAGACCTTCTCGACCGCCGAGGACAACCAGTCGGCCGTGACCGTGCACGTGCTGCAGGGTGAGCGCGAGCAGGCCCGCTTCAACAAGTCGCTGGCCAAGTTCGACCTGTCCGGCATCGAGCCGGCCCCGCGTGGCATGCCGCAGGTAGAGGTGTCCTTCGACATCGACGCCAACGGCATCCTGCACGTGTCGGCCAAGGACAAGAAGACCAACAAGGAACAGAAGGTCGAGATCAAGGCCGGTTCGGGTCTGTCCGAGGACGAGATCGCACGCATGGTCGCCGACGCGGAAGCCAACCGCGAAGAAGACAAGAAGTTCCACGAGCTGGTGCAGACCCGCAACCAGGCTGATGGCCTGATCCACGCCACCCGTAGCGCCATCACCGAGCATGGCAGCAAGGTTGGCGGCGACGTCATCGGCAAGGTCGAGGCCGCGCTGGCCGACCTGGAAACGGCAATGAAGGGCGACGACAAGGCGCAGATTGAAGCCAAGTCGAAGTCGCTGGAAGAAGCCGGCCAGGCCTTGTTTGCCGCCGCTTCGGCCGGTGAGCAGGCTGGCCCGGCTCCGGGCGGCGACGCTGGCGCCCAGTCCAATGACGATGTGGTGGACGCCGAGTTCACCGAAGTCAAGGACGATAAGAAGTAAGCAAGGCCGGAGTTGTGCCTGGGGATTCGGGATACGGAGCTGATGCTCCGGCTCCCGGGTCCCCTTCCGGTATCTGCAATCCCCAGCTTTCTGTCCTGATTTCCAACCCCGATTCCAGAACCTCATGTGCCGATGAAACGCGATTATTACGAAGTACTGGGCGTAGCCCGCACCGCAACCGATGAAGAGCTGAAGAAGGCCTATCGCCGTTGCGCGATGAAGCACCACCCGGACCGCAACCCGGGCGATGCCGCCGCCGAAGCTGCCTTCAAGGAATGCAAGGAGGCGTACGAAACCCTGTCCGACGGCAATAAGCGGCGCATGTACGACGCCCACGGCCACGCCGCGTTCGAGCACGGCATGGGCGGCGGCGGTGGTCCCGGCGGCCCGGACATGAACGATATTTTCGGTGACATCTTCGGCAATATTTTTGGCGGAGGTGGCGGTGGCCCGCGCCAGCCGCGTCGCGGGGCCGATATCGGCTACGTGATGGAGCTGGACCTGGAAGAAGCCGTGGCCGGTGTTGAACGCCGCATCGAGATCCCGACCCTGGCCGAATGCGGTGATTGCGACGGCAGTGGCTCGGAAGACCGCAAGGTCGAGACCTGCAATGTCTGCGGTGGTCGCGGCCAGGTGCGCGTGCAGCGTGGCATTTTTGCCATGCAGCAGGCCTGCCATAACTGCGATGGTCGTGGCCAGATCATCAGCAAGCCGTGTAAGACCTGCCACGGCAATGGCCGTGTCGAGGAAGACAAGGTGTTGTCGGTCAAGGTGCCGGCAGGCGTGGACACCGGTGACCGTATCCGCCTGCAGGGCGAAGGCGAAGCCGGCCCGGCGGGTGCACCGGCCGGTGACCTGTATGTGGAAGTGCGCGTGCGTGAGCATGCGATCTTCACCCGTGACGGTGACGACTTGCACTGCGAAGTGCCGGTGCGCATCTCGCAGGCAGCGCTGGGCGATTCGATCCGCGTAGCAACGCTGGGCGGCGAGGCGGAAATCCGCATCCCCGCCGAGACCCAGACCGGCAAGCTGTTCCGCCTGCGTGGCAAGGGCGTCAAATCGGTGCGCAGCCGCACCGAAGGCGATCTGTACTGCCGCGTCGTGGTGGAGACCCCGGTCAACCTGACCGCCGAGCAGCGCAAGCTGCTGGAGCAGTTTGAATCCACGTTCAGCGGTGAAGATGCGCGCAAGCATTCGCCGAAGTCGGCCACCTTCATCGACGGCGTGAAAGGCTTCTGGGAACGCATGAAGTCCTGAGCCTCACTGTAGTGCCGAGCCATGCTCGGCAATGGCTTTACCGATAGAGCCCCTGCCGAGCATGGCTCGGCACTACGGGGATTGCTTGTAATGCCCCTGCCGAGCATGGCTCGGCACTACATGATTCAAAAGCCGCAGCTTGCTGCGGCTTTTGTCGTTATGGCATCGGCGATTGGTTGCGCGCGCAAGCGTATGCACTCGCGTCTTGTGCTGCGGACGTAGAATAGGGCGATGAACGAAGTCGACCACAGCCATCTCGTGCACGGTCGTCGGCAACGCCCGGATGGGCCGTCGCCGGTGGACGTGATCTCCGTGCAATCCCAACTGGTTTACGGCCATGCAGGCAATAGCGCGGCGGTGCCGCCGTTGCGGGCGCTAGGCCTGCGCGTTGCCGAAATTCCCACCACGCTGCTGAGCAATGCGCCGTTCTACGCGACATTGCGCGGGCGCGTGTTGCCAGCCGACTGGTTTGCCGAGCTATTGCAGGGCGCCACCGAGCGCGGTCTGCCGCAACGCGCCGGGGCCTTGGTGTCCGGCTACTTCGGCAGTGTCGCCAACGGTGCCGCTTTCGCCGATTGGCTGGATGAGGTTCTGCCGCAATCGCCGCAGCTGCGCTACTGCCTCGATCCGGTGATCGGCGATACCCATACCGGCCCCTATGTCGAGCCCGGGCTGGAAAAAATCTTCATTGAACGACTGCTGCCGCACGCCTGGCTGGTCACGCCCAATGCCTTCGAGCTGGGCCGCCTGACCGGCATGCCGGCGTTGGAACAGGACGACGCCATCGCGGCCTCGCGCAAGTTGTTGGAGCGCGGCCCGGAATGGGTGATCGCGCATTCGGTGTCCGGCGACCCCGGCGAGCTGGTGACCCTGGCCATCGGTCGCGAACAGATCTGGCGCTGGACCTCACCGCATCTGCCAGTGGACGTGGCCGGTACCGGTGACGTGTTGATGTCGTTGCTGGTCGCGTTCTTGCTCAAGGGCCATAGCTTCGAGGATGCGGTAAGCCGCGCCATCGCCGGCGTGCATGCGGCGTTGGAGGCAACCCTGGCCACCGGCGTGGAAGAGTTCGACGTGCTGGCGGCCGCACCGGCTGCCCTGGGTACGCCGTATCGGTTCCGCGCCGAGCGACTGGCGTGAGTCTGCGCCCGGTCATCGGCATCGTCGGCAGCGGCGGTGCCTTCGGGCGTTGGCTGCGCGGCTTCTTCGAATCGCGGATGGGTCTGCAGGTGATCGGCCATGATCCGATCGATCCTGCCTCGCAGACGCCAGAACAGTTGTTGGAACAGGCCGATGTGCTGCTGTTCTCCGCACCGATCCGGCATACGCCGGCATTGATCCGTCAGTACATCCAGCAATCGGCTGGGCGCGAGCGCGGCAAGCTGTGGCTGGATGTCACCTCGATCAAGGCCGAGCCGGTCGCTGCGATGCTGGAATCGCAGGCCTCGGTGGCCGGCCTGCACCCGATGACCGCACCGCCCAAGGCGCCGACCTTGAAGGGCAGGGTGATGGTGGTCTGCGAGGCGCGCCTGGATGCGCGTTGGCAGGTATGGCTGGACGAACTGTGCATCGCCCTGCAGGCCGAATGCGTGCGCGGCAGCGCAGAACATCACGACCGGGTGATGGCGCTGGTGCAGGCGATGGTGCACGCCACCCATCTGGCCCAGGCCGGCGTGCTGCGTGAGTACGCGCCGATGCTGGGTTCGCTCGCCGAGTTGATGCCTTACCGTTCGGCCGCCTTCGAGCTGGATGCGGCAGTGATCTCACGCATCCTGTCGTTGAACCCGGCCATCTACGAAGACATACAGTTCGGCAATCCACACGCTGGCGAAGTGCTCGACCACCTGTTGCAGCAGCTGCAGCAGTTGCGTGGGCTGGTGGGGCAGGGCGATGACGCCGCGCGTGCGGTATTCCGCAAGCAGTACCTGGCCGACAACAAGGCGGCCGTGGATGAGCAGACCCTGCGCGATGGCAATTACAGTTTCGAGCGCGTCGGCTACCTGCTGGCCGATCTGACCGACACGCGCGCGATGAGCGTGCATCTACCGGAAGATCGCGCCGGTTCCTTGCGTGAACTGCTGCATGTATTCGAGCGCCACGGCATCAGCCTGGCGTCGATCCATTCCTCGCGTACGCCCAGTGGTGAAGTGCATTTCCGCATGGGTTTCGTGCAGGCCTATGCCGCCGACGTGCTGCAAGCGGCGGCCGGGGAAATCAACAGCAGCGGTATTGGCCGCGTGCTGGAGCGCTAAAGCATTTGTGGGAGCGGCGTAAGCCTGTAGGAGCGGCGTAAGCCGCGAAGCCACATCATTGGCCGAAGCCGATAGCGCATTGCAATTGCCGGGGTGCTCTGCGCGTCTGGGGTTGTCAGCTTCGCGGCTTACGCCGCTCCTACAAGGCTTCGGGTTTTTTTGTGGGAGCGGCGTAAGCCGCGAAGCCACATCACTGGCCGAAGCCGATAGCGCATTGCAATCGCTGGGGTGGTCTGCGCGTCCGGGGTTATCAGCTTCGCGGTTTACGCCGCTCCAACAAAAGCCACTGCAGTCAGCGCCCCAGCCTGTGTAGAGGGAGGAGTCAACCCCATCCGCGTCTCACAGGCTGCGACTTAATCCACAGCGGAGTGTGCGCAAGCATGTGGATAATCGCTGGCATTCCTTGGGGCACAAGGGTGTCAAGATGGTTGGTGAAAATTTGATCAGCCGCAGGCCGAATCGGCAAAGCGTATTCAGAATTACCGGATCACGCCGCAGCGCGAGCGCCCAATAGCGCGCCGGGATGGGTCACGGCGCGCTGCGGAACAAGCCATCAGGCCCGGTAGGGCTGGTTCATCGATAGGTTGACTTCGCCATCAGCACTGAACAGCGTGCTGCCACGCCGCAACAATGGGCGGCCATCGGCAAGTTCGTAACGCGGTGTCTGAGGGCTGGTGCTGTCCTGGCTGCTGCCGGGTTCGTCGAGGAACTCGATGACGATGCAGCTTTCGCCATCGCGGGTGGTTGCCGGAAATTGTCGGAACGCCATCGCTCGCCTCCTGGGCTAGAAAGGTGGCCGCACTGCATCCACTACGACCACGTACCGAGCTTGCCGACGGTGCTGTTAGGCATGCGTCAGCGCAGCGTTAGGCGGGTGAGAGAAGTGGCCTTGGTGGTCACACTTCGCAGGCGTTGTGCATGCATGCGGTGGCGCAAGCCCGGCTTCACCGTCCAGCCAGCACAGGCAGTGCTTGCTGCAAGATCAGCATCCGCTGTCCCTTGCCTGGCACGCAAACACAGGCTGTGAAGCACGCCGGCTCGCCCTGCGGTGCCGGCGTGATTCGAGCGCGTTCAGTCAATGAACTGCAGGCGCGCCAACTCGGCGTAGAGGCCATCCTGTGCCAGCAGTTCGGCGTGGGTGCCTTGGGCGACGATGCGGCCGTGGTCCATCACGACGATACGGTCGGCCTTGAGCACGGTCGCCAGGCGATGCGCGATGACCAGCGTGGTGCGGCCCGCCATCAAGCGTTCCAGTGCCTGCTGCACGGCGCGTTCGCTCTGCGCATCGAGCGCGCTGGTAGCTTCGTCCAGCAACAGTACCGGTGCATCCTTGAGCAGAGCGCGGGCAATGGCCACGCGCTGCTGCTGGCCGCCAGAGAGGCGTGCACCGCGCTCGCCCAGGTCACTGTCATAGCCCTCGGGCAGCTGCATCAGGAAGTCGTCGGCTTCGGCCGAACGGGCAGCTGCGCGCACTTCCTCGTCGCTGGCTTCCAGACGGCCATAGCGGATGTTGTCGGCGGCGCTGGCGGCAAACAGGGCCGGTTGCTGTGGCACCAGGGCGATGCTCTGGCGCAGCTGCGCCGGGTCCAGTTCGCGCAGGTCGATGCCATCGAGCCGTAGGCTGCCTGCATCGGGGTCATGGAAACGCAGCAGCAATGACAGCACCGTGCTTTTGCCGGCACCGGAAGGCCCGACCAACGCCACGGTTTCGCCCGGTGCCACGGTTAGGCTGAAATCATCCAGCGCCGGATGATCGGGGCGCTGCGGGTAGTGGAAGGAAACATGTTCGAAACGGATTTCGCCGCGAACGGGCGTGGGCAAGGGATGCGGCTGCGCTGGCGAGGTGATCTGCGGGGTTTCGGCCAGCAGTTCGCCGATCCTGCCCATGCCGCCGGAAGCGCGCTGCAGTTCGTTCCATACCTCGGCCAAGGCGCCCACCGAGCCGCCGCCGATCAGGGCGTACAGCACGAACTGCCCCAGCGTGCCGGCGCTCATGCGGCCATCCACCACGTCATGCGCGCCGGACCACAACACCGCGACGATCGCCCCGAACACCAGCACGATGGCGATGGCAGTGACGAAGGACTGGGTGCGGATGCGGCGTTTTGCGGTGGCCACTGACACCGCCAGCGCGGCCTCGAAGCGGCCGCGCTCGTAAGGCTCGCGCGCATGCGCCTGCACCGTACGTACCGCGCCCAGGGTTTCCGCAGCCAGGGCATTGGCATCGGCGACACGGTCCTGGCTGGCGCGGGAGATTTTCTGCAGCTGGCGCGCGCCGAGCACGATCGGTAGCACGGCCAATGGAATGCCGATCAGCGAATACACCGCCAGCCGCGGGCTGGTGACGAACAGCATCACCATCGCGCCGACTACAGTGACGCTGCTGCGCAGGGCAACCGACATGGTCGAACCAATCACGCTGCGCAGCAGTTCACTGTCTGCGGTGAGCCGCGAGACCAGCTCACCGCTTCGGGTGCGGTCGTGGAAGCCGGCATCCAGTCCGATCAGGTGGGTGTACAGCTTGGCGCGCAGGTCCGCGACCACTTTTTCGCCCAGCAGGGACACAAAGAAGAAGCGCGCGGCGGTGGCCAAGGCCAACACCACCGCGACGATGAAGAGCAGCATGAAGGCGCGGTTGATCTCGCCACCGCCGGAGAATCCGTGGTCGATCATCTGCTTAACCGCCATCGGCAGGCTCAACGTCGCCGTGGAAGAAATGGCCAGCGCGACCAGCCAGGCGCTGAACAGCCCGGCATGGCGGCGGACGAACGGCCACAGGGTTTTCAGGCTGCCGAGTTTCTGCAGCTTGCGCGGTGCGGGGGACGGGGTATCAGTCATGGTCGACAGGTTCGCTCAGGCGTAGGCGGTCGCGGGTGGCGTCGCGCAGGCGCAATGCCAGCGCATCGATCTGGTCTGCCGGCAGGCGTACATGCAGGCGCAGGCCTTCGGGCAGGAATTGTTCTTCAAGCTTCTCGGCACCGGCGCTGCCCAGCAGGGTGTGCACGATGCCCATGTCCTCGAAGCCGCATTGCAGGATGCGCTCGGTCATTGGCACCAGCGGGCTGCGCTGGGCAAGCCGCAGGCATTCGGCTGCGGTGCCGCCATAGGCACGGACCAGGCCGCCGGCGCCCAGCTTTATGCCGCCGTACCAGCGGGTCACCACCACCGCGATGCGGTCGTAGCCTTGGCCATCGATGGCGGCCAGGATCGGACGGCCGGCGGTGCCTGCGGGTTCGCCGTCATCGCTGGAACGGTATTCGTTGCCGTGCCGGTAGGCCCAGCAGTTGTGGGTGGCGTCGGTAACCGACACCGAGGCGATGAACGCCATTGCCTGGTCGGCGCCACTGATGGGCGCCGCCCTGGCGAGGAAGCGGCTGTGTTTGATGTCCAGCTCGTGGCTGGCGGGGGCGGCAAGGGTGTCGAGCATTGCTGTCATTCTAGTGGCAGCACTGCAACGCGGTAGCGGATGCGGCTCAATCCTCGAGCAGCGGTCTGAGGTCATGCGGAATGCGTGCTTCCGGGTAGTCATGGGCAAAGCGGCGCAGGCTTGCCTTGGCGGTGGGAATATCACCGGCCTCCTGCCGCTCGCGGATGCGCTTGAGCCATTGGCGTCGCGACAGCATGGCATCGGCTTCGATGTCTGCAGTGCTGTCTGCAGCGATGGCTGCGGCACGCTGGCGCCGCGCTTCGGCTGCCTTTGTGACGGCCTTGGCGCCGGCATGCGGAATCGGTGCGGGCCCGGTGAACGCTGGGCGCGGTGGCGCCGTGCGTGCCGGTGGGCTTTGGCTGCGATAGAGCTGGTTCTGCGCGGCATCGGCGCTGTTTGCCTGCTCGGTGTAAGCCGGTGCCGCGATGGGCGCCGGCATGGTTACCGGTGCCGGTGGGGCCGGCGGCGCGGGAGGCGCGCTTGCAGGAGCTGCCGAGAACGCGCGCGGGGCGGGCTCGTCCGCCGTCATGCTGGCGGCGGACTCGGCGACGCTGGCTTCGGCCTTGCGTGATGCACGGGCAGGCGCAGGCTCAGACGTCGCTGCCTGCCGTTCTTTGGCTGCTGCTTGCTTCGCCGGCGCGGCGGCGACGGGCGCTGATGCGGTGGCTGGGTCGGTCGGCTGCTCCAGCATGGGCGCGGCAGCAGGTTCCGGGCTTTGCGCCGGCGCTGCGCCGCTCGAGGAAGCATCGGCAGCAACGGGTGCAGGGGCTTCGGCCGAGGCTGGCGCGGACGGCGGCGCATCCAGTGGCCGCAGCTGCCAGGCCAGGCCAACCACCAGCACCAGCGATGCAGCCACCGCCAGTGAGGACACCAGGCCACGACGACGGCCCCAGCCGCGCCCGCGTGCCGCCGACGGCGGCAAGGCAGTGGGGGAGCTGGCGTGAGCCTGGGCCGCGCCCTGGTCGTTGGGCTGGGCAGCGGCGGTGGTGCTCGGCGCCGGTGGCGCCTTGGACAGGGCGATGATCCGCGCGTCGAGCTGGGCGCTGGGCGCAGCGGCGGCGCTGCCAGGGCGGCCCAGCAGGCGGGCCAGCTCGCGCTCTTCGGGGGTCAGCATGTCTGCGGTCTTCATTCGCTCAACCTCGCGCGCAGCTTGTCCATCGCATAGCGCAGCCGCGACTTGACGGTTTCCCGGCCAACGCCGGTGATCTGCCCGATCTCCTCCAGGCTCAGTTCCTGTTCCAGTCGCAGGATCACGACTTCCTGTTGTTCGGCTGGCAGCTCGGCCAAGGCCTGGCGCAGTTGCAGGCGCTGGGCGTGTTCGTCCGCCAGTAATTCGGGGGTGCAGGTATCGGCCAGGCTGGCAGTGCGTTCGTCGGCATCGGCCGGCGCCGCGGGCCGGTGGCGAGCAGCGCGCCAATGGTCGTTGAGCCGGTTGTGGGCGATGCGGAACAACCAGGTGGCGAAGGCCGCATCGGGCTTCCAGCCGGTCCGGGCATTGATCATTTTCTGCCAGACGTCCTGGAACAGCTCTTCGGCCAGCGGCCGGTCGCGCAGCTGGCCCAGCAGGTAATGGAACAGGCGCGCCCGATGCCGGGCATACAGCTCGGAGAACGCATCGCTGTCGCCCTCGGCATACGCCAACATCAACACTTCGTCGGTAGGGGTCTGGACAGCGGTATCCACCTGCCAAGCGTAGTGGCTGGGTCGGATTCTGCCTAGCTGGGGCGATCATGCAGGCGGCGCTTATTCAGAGTTGTGAAAAATAATCTTTTTTCTGCGACCCACTGCCCTTGACCTCTGCGAAAGGTATGCTTCGGGATCAGGGGGGAGTTCCGGGTTACCGGAACCCAGAGAGAACGGATAGATGTCGTATAGCGAGCTTGAGGCGCGGGCCGATTCCACGCGCGCCGATACGTTTTCGCCGGTCACCAAGGTGCTGGCGACATTGCAGGGCTTGTTGCCCCGCACCAGCAGTGTTGCGCTGGCGTGGCGCGACAGCGTGCTGGGCAAAGGCAGCTGCAGTTACCCGGAACCAGGCGAGCGCTTGTGCCGATTGGCGCGCGAATGCCTGGCCGGGACAGCGGCTGATCTGCCGCCCACGGTGCATGCGCTGGCCTGGAACCACGAGCTCGGTGCCGAGTGCGTGGTGCTGATAGACAGTGAAGAAAGCATGTCGATGGTGCGCCGCGAAGCCTGGCAGGGCACTGCGCGGGTACTGATCGGCTCGGCCATGGAGCTGATGCGACAGCGATTGCAGATAGAAGAACTGCAGCGTTCCAAACAATTGCAGAAGGCATTGTTCGAGATCGCCGATCTGGCCGGCGCCGACCTGGCGATGGCCGAGATGATGGCGCACTTCCATCGCATTCTTGGTTCGCTCATGTACGCCGAGAACTGCTACATGGTGGAGTGCGATGAGAACCAGCAGAGCCTCAAGTTCCTGTATTTCGTCGACACCCAGGACAATTACCGGCCCGATCCTGGCCGCAGTTACCGCTACGAGGAAATGCCGGCCAGCCTGACCTTCGCGGTGCTGCGCAATGGCAGGGCGATGAGTGGGCCTTCGCGCGAGCTGCTCAAGTTCCTGGAGCAAGAGTACGACGTGGTGGAAGGGGTTGAAAGCACCGACTGGCTGGGCGTGCCGATGTGGCGCGACAACCGCGTCTGCGGTGCCATCGTGGTGCAGAGCTATGTCGCCGATGCCTGCTATGGCGAGGAAGAGCGGGCGCTGCTGAATTTCGTCGCCAAGCATATTCTTACCGCAATGGACCGGCACCAGGCACACGCGCAGCTGGAACAGCGGGTGTGGCAGCGCACCCAGGACCTGGAGCACATCAACGGCCATCTGCAGGGCGAGATCATCGAGCGCCGGCGTGCGGAACTGCTGCAGGCGGCGCTGTTCAACATCTCCGAACTGGCGATGAGCGGCAAGGCAGCCGGCGAGTTCTATGCGCAGGTGCACGAGATCATCGGCCGCTTGCTCGACGCCAGCAATTTCTATGTGGCAATGGTGACCGAGGACGCGGGCGGCATCGAGTTCGTCTATTCGGTTGACCGCTTCAATCGCGAACGCGCCTCGCGTGCCTTCAGTGATGGGTTGACCGAGTACGCGCTGCAGCGGCGCGAGCCGGTGCTGCTGACGCGCGCCGATATCGATCTGCTGATCGCGGCCGGGGCGTTGCAGGAGTTCGGTGCAAAGTCGCAATGCTGGCTGGGCGTGCCCTTGTTCAGCGACGACGAAGTGGTCGGCGTCATCGCGGTACAGAGCTACAACCCACAGGTTGTCTTCACCGCGGACGATCAGCGGCTGCTGGTATTCGTGGCCCGCACCATCGGCAACAGCCTGGCCCGCCAGCGTGACCAGCAGCGCCTTGTGCAGGCCCATGCCGAGCTGGAGCTGCGCGTGAGCGAGCGTACCCGCGAGCTGGGCGAGGTCAACCAGAAGTTGCTGGGGCAGATTGGCGAGCGCATGCGCGCCGAGCAGCGCCTGACCCACCTGGCGATGCATGACGTGCTGACCGGCCTTCCCAATCGCCTGCACCTGCAGGACCGCCTGGAACGCGCCATCGAGAACGCAGAGCTCGGTATCGCCCCACATTTTGCATTGCTGTTTCTCGACCTGGACCGCTTCAAATGGGTCAACGACAGTATCGGCCACGCGGCCGGTGACCAGATGCTGGTGGAAGTGGCGCGGCGGCTGGTCGGCCTGGTGCGTGGCGAGGATGTGGTTGCGCGCCTGGGCGGTGACGAATTTGCGTTGCTGGTGCCGTGCGAACGTGGTTCGAACGCGGCGATGGAACTGGGGCGGCGGCTGCTCAAGGCATTGGAAGCCCCGATGTGGGTGGACGGGCGCGAGCTGTTCCCTTCCGGAAGCATCGGTATTGCCGTGTGGGATGCGCGCTACACCTCTGGTGCGGATCTGTTGCGCGATGCCGACGCGGCCATGTATCGGGCCAAGCTCAAGGGCCAGGACCGCTGCGTGATGTTCGACGGCGCGATGCACGATGAAGCCATGCGCAGCCTGGAGCTGGAAGCGGACCTGCGCCGGGCGATCAAGAAGTGCGATTTCCTGCCGTACTACCAGCCCATCGTGTCACTGGCGGATGGAACGGTGGTTGGCCACGAAGCATTGCTGCGCTGGCGGCACGAACGGCGCGGCGTGCTGCTGCCGGGGCAGTTCCTGTCACTGGGCGAGGAGAGTGGCCTGATCGAGCAGGTGGACTGGCAGATCTATGAGCAGGTGGTGGCGGATATGGCGACCTCGGCGGTTGGCTATATCTCGGTGAATGTGTCGCCGCGGCATTTCCGTTCGGCCGAGTTCGCCCCGCGTTTGCTGGGGATGCTGGATGCGGCCGGCGCCGACCCGGAACGCCTGCGCGTGGAGATCACCGAAATGGCGTTGCTGGAGGATGAGCCGCGCACGCTGCGCGCCCTGCATCAACTGCGTGAGCGCGGCGTGGTTGTGCAGTTGGATGATTTCGGCACGGGTTATTCGGCGCTTTCCTACCTGCACCGCTTCCCGATCAGTGCACTGAAAGTGGACCGCAGCTTTGTGGCCGGCCTGTACGACGAGGGCAGCAACAGCACGCTGGCCCTGGTTGAAGGGGTGCTGTCACTGGCGCGTACGCTGGGCATCGAAACCATCGGCGAGGGCATCGAAGACGAGCGCCAACTGCAGACCTTGAAGGACCTGGGCTGCAATTTTGGCCAAGGCTATCTTCTTGGTTATCCGGCACCACGCGAAGAAACCCTGCTGCGCGCGTAATCGCTGGCTTTTTTCCTTGTGGGAGCGGCGTTAGCCGCGAAGCTGGAACTGTTGCCGCCGCGCGTCAGCTGCAATTGCACGATGCAGGGTGGTGGTTGCTGTTGCCTGCCTCAAAGCCCTGAGGTCTGTGCAGGGTACGAGCTTCGCCGCTTATGCCGCTCCTACAGCTTCTACTCCCTCCCTTTTGCGTAGCAAAGGGGAGGGTTGGGGAGGGGTGCTGTGGGCTGTTGCAGTTGCGGCTTCATCGACGCGGCGAGTGCGCCGGCCTCGCGGCTTACGCCGCTCCTACAAAGGCAAAGGCTCGCTGGTGCCTCAGCGCAGTGCGTTGCGCTTCTTCTCGTCGAACCACTTGTCGGCCTGGGCCGGCGAGTAGTTGCGCATCCATTCCAGCATCTGCGTGGCGTCGTCGCCGTACCACAGGTCTTCGCGCTGTTCCGGGTGCAGGAAGCGCTCGCTGACCATGGTGTCGATCATGTTGATCAGCGGCTGGTAGAAGCCGTCGATGTCGAGGAAGGCACAGGGCTTGTGGCCGATGCCGAGCTGGCGCCATGTCAGCATCTCGAAGATTTCCTCGGCGGTGCCGAAGCCGCCGGGCAGGGCAACGAAGGCATCGGACAGGTCGAACATGCGCGACTTGCGCTCATGCATCGAGCCGACGATCTCCAGCGAAGTAACGCCCTTGTGCGCCACTTCCATGTCCACCAGGTGCTGCGGGATCACGCCGGTGACTTCGCCGCCGGCTGCCAGCACGCCATCGGCCACCGCGCCCATCAGGCCGGTACGGCCGCCGCCGTAGACCAGGCGCAGGCCTTCGTTGGCGATGCGCTTGCCCAGTTCGGTGGCGCGTTCGACATAGAGGGGCTTGGCGCCGGGGTTGGAGCCGCAGTAGACGCAGATGGACTTCATGTGTTGTTCCTGGTGAATGGGAAGAGGTGGTCGTTCTGTGGCCGCTGAACAGGCGCGCAGACCGGGGAATACAAAAGCAAGAAGGCTCCGCCGGAGCGGAGCCTTCAGGTCACAGGCCGTGGAGCTTAGTTGGCCTTGTGGATGGCGCGCTTGCTGACCGCCATGGCCGCGTCGTGTACTGCCTCGGACAGCGACGGGTGGGCGTGGCAGATGCGGGCCAGGTCATCGGACGAGCCGCTGAACTCCATGGTCAGTACACCTTCGTGCACCAGCTCGGAGACATTGGCGCCAACCAGGTGCATGCCCAGCACGCGGTCGGTTTCGGCGTGTGCCAGCACCTTGACGAAGCCAGCCGGCTCGACCATGGCGACGGCGCGGCCGTTGGCGGCGAACGGGAAGCTGCCGGCCTTGTACGGGATGCCTTCGGCCTTGAGCTGGGCTTCGGTCTTGCCGACCCATGCCAGTTCCGGCTCGGTGTAGATCACCCACGGAATGGTGTCGAAATTGACGTGGCCCGGCAGGCCAGCAATCAGTTCGGCCACGGCGACGCCTTCTTCAAAGCCCTTATGGGCCAGCATCGGGCCGCGCACGCAGTCACCCACCGCCCAGACGCCGTCGACGCCGGTGTGGCAATGGTCGTCGACCACGATCTGGCCACGCTCATTGAGCTGCACGCCGGTGCCTTCGGCCAGCAGGCCCTTGCTGGCGGCGCGACGGCCAACGGCGACCAGCAGCTTGTCGACGGTCAGGGTCTTGTCGCCCTCGGCATCGGTGAAGCTGACGATGACTTCGTTGCCCTTGATCTCGGTCTTGGAGACCTTGGCGTTGAGGCGGATGTCCAGGCCCTGCTTCTTGAATTCCTTGGCGGCAACCTTGGCCACTTCGGCATCGGCCACGGCCAGGAACTCCGGCAGTGCTTCCAGGATCACCACTTCCGAACCCAGGCGCTTCCACACGCTGCCCAGTTCCAGGCCGATCACGCCAGCGCCGATCACGGCCAGGCGCTTGGGCACTTCGGTGAAGTCCAGCGCGCCAACATTGTCGACGATGAGGTTGCCATCAAACTTGGCGAACGGCAGCTCGATCGAATCGGAGCCGGCGGCGATGATGACGTTGGTGCCCTTGAGCTCGACTTCCGAACCGTCGTGCTGCTTGACCTTGACCACGTTGCCGGCCTGCAGCTGGCCGAAGCCGTAGTAGGTGGCAACCTTGTTGGCCTTGAACAGCTGGGCGATGCCGCCGGTGAACTGCTTCACGATGGCGTCCTTGCGGCCGACCATCTTGCTCACGTCGATCTTGGCGTCGTTGAAGCTGATGCCGTGCTGATCGAAGATGTGGCCCATGTTCCAGTACTGGCGCGAGGAGTCCAGCAGCGCCTTGGACGGGATGCAGCCCACGCGCAGGCAGGTGCCGCCCAGGGCAGGCTTGCCGTCCTTGCCCAGCGCTGCATCGATGCAGGCGGTCTTCAGGCCCAGCTGTGCGGCGCGGATGGCCGCGTGGTAACCGGCCGGGCCGGCACCGATGACGACTACGTCGAATTGTTCAGCCATTTGAGATTCCTTGGTACCAATCCCTTCTCCCTGCGGGAGAAGGTGGCGCGTAGCGCCGGATGAGGGTGCGGGAGGGCCGTGGCCCTCACCCCAACCCCTCTCCCGGAGGAGAGGGGCTCAGAGCTCTTACAGGCCGAACAGCATGCGGCCCGGGTTTTCCAGCTGGTTCTTGATGTCCACCAGGAACTGCACCGAATCCTTGCCGTCGATGATGCGGTGGTCATAGGACATGGCCAGGTACATCATCGGCGCGATCACGACCTGGCCGTTCTCGGCGATCGGACGGTCCTTGATGGCGTGCATGCCGAGGATGGCGCTCTGCGGCGGGTTGACGATAGGGGTCGACATCAGCGAACCGAAGGTGCCACCGTTGGTCACGGTGAAGGTGCCGCCCTGCAGTTCTTCCAGCGACAGCTTGCCGTCACGGGCCTTCTTGGCGTAGTCGGCAATTGCCTTTTCGATGTCGGCGAACGACATGCGCTCGACGTTGCGCAGCACCGGGGTCACCAGACCCTTTTCGGTGGACACGGCGATCGAGATGTCCGAGTAGCCGTGATAGATGATGTCGTCACCATCGATCGAGGCATTGACCAGCGGGAAGCGCTGCAGTGCGTTGGCGGCAGCCTTCACGAAGAAGCTCATGAAGCCCAGCTTGATGCCGTGGGCCTTGACGAACTCTTCCTGCAGTTCCTTGCGCGCAGCCGAGACCTTGGACAGGTTGACTTCGTTGAAGGTGGTCAGCATGGCGGTCGAGTTCTTCGACTGCATCAGGCGCTCGGCAATGCGCTTGCGCATGCGGGTCATCGGCACGCGTTCTTCCGGACGTGCACCGCCGGCCTTGCCGACGCCGCCGTTGCGGGCGAAGTTGACGATGTCTTCCTTGGTCACCGCGCCGTGGCGGCCGGTGCCGGACACGTCAGCCGGGTTCACGCCTTCGGTGATGGCCGAGAAGCGGGCGCCCGGGGGCAGGCTGTCGGCAGCCGACTTGGCAGCCGGGGCCGGTGCAGCAGCGGCAGCCGGGGCTGCGGCCGGAGCGGCAGGTGCCGGGGCAGCGGCCTTCGGCGCTTCGGCAGCAGCGGCCGGGGCGGCAGCGGCAACCGCGCCTTCCTCGATGATGGCCAGGATCTGGCTGGAGGTGACGGTGTCGCCTTCCTGGAACTTGATTTCCTTCAGCACGCCATCAACCGGCGCCGGTACTTCCAACACGACCTTGTCGGTTTCCAGGTCGAGCAGGTTCTCATCACGCTTGACGGCCTCGCCAGCCTTCTTGTGCCAGGTGGCGATGGTGGCGTCGGAGACGGATTCGGGCAGTACCGGTACTTTGACTTCGGTGGCCATTTGGCTGATTTCCTGGTTTCGTTTTCTTGTGGAAAAGGGGGCTTATTCGGCGTAGTTGTCGTCGATCTTGTTGACCAGCGCGTCGGCGAGCAGCTGTGCGAGTTCGCGCAGGTGATCGGACATGTGGCCAACAGCAGGCGACGGAGAACGCGGACGACCGGCATAGTGCAGCGCCTGGCCATCGGCCACGCATGCCTGCAGGTGATGCTTGATCTGGTACCACGCACCCTGGTTCATCGGCTCTTCCTGACACCACACGACGTCGGTGGCCTTGCCGTACTTCTTCAGTTCGGCGGCCAGCGCCGGGCGCGGGAACGGATAGAGCTGTTCGACGCGGACCAGCGCAACATCGTCCTGGCCGCGCTTGGTCACGTCTTCCAGTAGGTCGTAATAGACCTTGCCCGAACAGACCACAACACGCTTCACCTTCTTCGCATCGGCCTTGGCATCACCAATCAGATGCTGGAACTCGCCGTTGGCCATTTCGTCCATGCTGGACACGGCCAGCTTGTGACGCAGCAGCGACTTGGGCGACATCACCACCAGCGGCTTGCGGGTGTCCATGCGCATCTGGCGACGCAGCATGTGGAATGCCTGCGCCGGGGTCGACGGCACGCAGACCAGCATGTTCTCCAGCGCGCACAGCTGCAGGAAGCGCTCAAGGCGCGCCGAGCTGTGCTCCGGGCCCTGGCCTTCATAGCCGTGCGGCAGCAGCAGGGTCAGGCCGGAGATACGGCCCCACTTTGCTTCGCCGGAGGCGATGAACTGGTCGATCACCACCTGGGCGCCGTTGGCGAAGTCGCCGAACTGGCCTTCCCAGATGCACAGGGTGTTCGGATCGGTGGTGGAGAAGCCGTATTCAAACGCCATCACGGCTTCTTCGCTGAGCAGCGAATCGATGATGGTGGCCTGTTCCGGCGACTCGACCAGCTGCCGCAGCGGCAGGTAGTAGTTGTCGGTCTTCTGGTCGTGCAGGATCGCGTGGCGGTGGGTGAAGGTGCCGCGGCCGACGTCCTGGCCAACCAGGCGCAGCGCATTACCTTCGTCCAGCAGCGTTGCATAGGCCAGGTTTTCGGCAAAGCCCCAGTCGCCCAGGATTTCACCGGCGGCCATCTTGCGACGGTCGTCGTACACCTTGGCAACGCGCGAATGCACTTCCACGCCTTCCGGAATGGTGTTGATCAGGGTGGCCAGCTGGGTCAGCTTGCCCATGTCGACCTTGGTGCTGACCGGGTCGGACAGCTTGCCCGACAGGTACTTGGACCAATCCACGTACATCTTGCTGGTGGCCGGGGTCTTTTCGACCTTGGCCAGCTCGGTGGTGACTTCGCCCGAGTCCAGCTTGTTGCGGTAAGCGTCGACCATCTCCTTGCCGGCGCCGGCAGCGATGACGCCTGCGGCTTCCAGCTGCTCGGCGTAGAGCTCGCGGGTGGTCTTGTGCTTGCGGATCACCTGATACATCAGCGGCTGGGTGATCGCCGGTTCATCGGCTTCGTTGTGGCCCCAGCGGCGGTAGCAGACCAGGTCGATCACGACGTCCTTGTTGAACTGCTGGCGGAAGTCATAGGCCAGCTTGGCCGCGAACACCACGGCTTCGGGATCGTCGCCGTTCACGTGCAGGACCGGGGCAGCGACCATCTTGGCGATGTCGGTGCAGTACAGGGTCGAGCGCGAGTCGTCGCGGTTGGAGGTGGTGAAGCCCACCTGGTTGTTGATGACGATGTGCACGGTGCCGCCGACGGTGAAACCACGCGCCTGCGACATCTGGAAAAGTTCCATCACCACGCCCTGGCCGGCGAATGCGGCGTCGCCGTGGATCAGGACCGGCATCACCTGCTTGCGCGCGGTGTCGTTGCGGCGTTCCTGGCGCGAGCGCACCGAGCCGACAACCACCGGATCGGCGATTTCGAGGTGGGATGGGTTGAACGCCAGGGCCAGGTGCACCGGGCCGCCATCGCTGGCAACGTCGGCCGAGAAGCCCATGTGGTACTTCACGTCACCGGCCACGGCGCGGTCGTCGTGCTCGAACTTGCCTTCGAACTCGTCGAACAGCTTGCGCGGGTTCTTGCCGAGGGTATTGACCAGCACGTTCAGGCGGCCGCGGTGGGCCATGCCGATGATCACGTCCTTGACGCCTTCCTTGCCGGCGTCACGGATGATGGTATCCATCATCGGGATCAGCGAGTCGCCGCCTTCCAGCGAGAAGCGCTTCTGGCCGACGTACTTGGTGTGCAGGTAACGCTCAAGGCCTTCGGCCGCGGTCAGGCGCTCCAGGGTGCGGCGCTTGGTGTCGGCATCCAGGTTGTAGTTGCCACCGGCGGTTTCGAGGCGCTGGTAAAGCCACTGGCGCTGCTCGACTTCGGCGATATACATGAATTCCGCGCCGATCGAGCCGGTATACGTCGCCTTCAGGCGCGCAACCAGATCGCGCAGCTTCATCCGCGGCTGGCCGCCCACACCACCGGTGCTGAACTCGTCGTTGAGGTCGGCATCGCTGAGGTGATGGAAGGGCAGGCCCAGGTCTGGCGGGTTGACCGGCGGGGTCAGGCCCAGCGGATCAAGATTGGCACCCAGATGGCCGCGCGAACGGTAGGCGGTGATCAGGCGGCCGACATTGCGCTCGCGCTCATCGCCGGAACCGGCATTGCCACCGACCTTGCCGGCATTCCTGGCGGCTTCGGTGATGTGAGCGATGGCGGCAGAGTGCGGCACATCGCCCGCTTCGCGGCCTTTGAAGCCGTCAAAGTAGGACTTCCACTTGGGGTCCACACTGTCCGGGGAGACGAGGTACTGTTCGTACAGGTCCTCGACATAGGAGGCGTTGCCGCCGGCGAGCTGCGATGATTGCGCAAACTGCTTCAGTAGATTGTCCACGATGGAGAGTCGGATTCACTTGTGGGGTAGTTCTGGGAACCGGCGGACCTTGCTTCAGCGTCCCGCGCGGGCGTGTTCTAACCACTGAATTATACCCCTCAGTGGACAGGAAGGGGCATGCACACTGTCCCGCGCATTAATACCTGACTGGGCCTTGTCCTGGCCGGGTCAGCGCTCACACACCCAATACGCGAAGCCCGTTGCAAACGCGTGAACGCTCCCAGATGCGCTTGAACTGCGCTTCCTGCTGCTGCGCGCGGGCGGGTGCATCCAGCCACAGCTCGCCTTCGATGCGGGCGCCTATTGGACGAAAGTAGCAGTCGCCACGGTCATTGCTGATGGCGGCCGACGCCACTTGGCAATCCGCCGGATCCACCGGTTCGCGTAGCTGGAACACGCTGGGCAGGCGCTGCACCAGGGCCAGGAAGGCCGCAGGCAGGGCGGGCAGGTCGGCTTCGTGCAGCAGCAGCTGCGCCTGCTTGTCGTGGCGGGCGGTGGCAAAACGGCGCAAGGCGTCCACTACAAGTGGCTGGGCGAGCAGGGTGTCATTGCCGCGCAGTTGCAGGCAGAGGCGGCGACGTGCAGCGTGGATCACCGCCGCGGTTGCGGCGCGGGCCTGCGCCGGGTCCTGCACGCGCATGGCGCCGTCCAGGCGACGGCGCATGCTCTGGTGGCCGATGCCGGCCTCTTCAAATTCAGCGCCTTCCGGCAGAAAGCCGTTGCAGGCGTAGAAGTCGCGGGCATGCAACTGGGCATGCAGGCTGACCTCGCCCCAGCCGCGAGTACGGGCAGTGGCCAGCAGGGCGTTCAACAAGGCCTGGCCCACGCCTTTGCCGCGCCAGGCGGACAGTACCGCCATGCGGCCGATGCGCTGGTCCGGGGTGAGGCGGGCGGCACCGATGGCCTGGCCGTCCGCGTCCAGCGCCAAGGCGTGGTCGCTGAGCGGATCCAGGGCATCGATCTCAAGTTCGGCCGGAACGTTCTGTTCGCTTACGAACACCGTATGACGCACGCCGTGCAGCAATGCCTGCTGCACGGCGTAGTCGGCGATCTCTACGTGAAAGATCGCGGTTTGACTCATGCCGACGGCGTTTCCGCGTCGTCTTCGTCTTCTTCATCACCGTCGTCGCAGATCACCACGACCTCGACGCCTTCCTCGCTGACCAGCACGGTCTCGATGCTGGCGCTGGAAGGCTCGCCGTCACCGGCTTCGCTGTACTCGATGACTTCGATTTCCACTTCCGGGGCATCGGCCTCGTCATCGAATTCTTCGTCGTCGAAGTCCTGCTCGGCGTCTTCCAGCACTTCCAGTGCATCCTGCTCGGCGAGCATGGCGGCAATGGTTTCAACGTCGAGCAGCTGGTAATGGCCGCCGGTGATCAGCTCCATCAGGGCGTCACGGCCCTTGTTGCCGAGCTTGTTGAACAGGGCGATATCGATCTGCTCGGCGCCGGCCAGGGTCTGCGCGTCCTTGATCGACAGCTGGAAGGCCAGCCCGGAGCAGTACAGCGAGGCGCCACGGGTGGCGCGGCGCCAGGCCAGGCGGGCCCAGGGGTGGCGCTCAAGCACGCCGCCGTTTTCCAGCTCGGCGGTCACTTCTTCCGGCGACGGCGGGGCCTGCGAGGGCAGGATGTCGCCAGCGGCGCGGTAGGTGGTGATGAAGCGGCCGAACCAGTTGCCGAGGCGGTCGGGGTCGTTCATGCGCAGGGCGTTGAGCGCGGCGACGACGCGCTTCATGGCGGCTGCGTCGATCTCGTTCGGGTCTTCCGGCAGCTTCAGGTCCGGGTCCTGGAAGCGGATGGATTCGTCGGCATCGGCGACCAGATCGTCCAGATAATCGCTGATCAGCTCGGCCGAGGACGGCGCACGCATGCCGAAGGAGAAGGTCAGGCAGGGGTTCACGGCAACGCCGTTGTGCGGCACATTCGGCGGCAGGTACAGCATGTCACCCGGGCCCAGCACCCAATCGTGGGTCGCCTTGAACTTCTTCAGCAGCTTCAGTTCCACGTCGGGGCGGAACTCCAGCGACGGGCGTTTGCCCTTGGTCGACTCGCTGGCGTCGATCTGCCAGCGGCGCTGGCCATGGGCCTGCAGCAGGAATACGTCGTACTGGTCGACGTGGGCGCCAACCGAACCGCCGGTGGCGGCAAAGCTGATCATCACGTCATCCATGCGCCAGCGCGGCAGGAAGTTGAAGTACGAGGTCAGGGCGCGCACTTCCGGGTCCCACTTGTCCACGTCCTGCACCAGCAGGGTCCAGTCGTGGTCGGGCATGCCGGGGAAGTCTTCTTCCTGGAACGGGCCGGTACGCAGCTCCCAGCCATCGGTGGCGCGGTCATGGCTGACGATGCGCGCCAGCGCACCTTCTTCACAGGCCAGGCCGGCCAGGTCTTCGGGCAGCACCGGGGTTTCAAAGTCAGGGAAAGCGGCGCGGATCAGCAGCGGACGCTTCTGCCAGTAGTCGCGCAGGAAGGTGGCCGGGGCCATGCCCAGCGGCAGGCCGGCGCGGGCCTGTACTTCGATCGGATAGGTCTTTTGCTTGCGTGCAGCCATGGGGGAAATCCTTTGCAACGGAGGTCGAACAGGGGTGCGCGTAGCGCACAGGCCCCCATTGTCCCCTTGTTGGCGGCAATGCGCACGGCATGCGACTGATCTGAATCAAATGTAATGCCGAGCCATGCTCGGCAGGGGCCGTACCAGCAATGCACCGTAGTGCCGCGCCATGCTCGGCAAGGGGTCGTACCAGCAATGCACTGTAGTGCCGAGCCGTGCTCGGCAAGGGGCTGTACCAGCAATGCACTGTAGTGCCGAGCCATGCTCGGCAACAGGCTCTACCAGGAAAGCCCATGCCGAGCATGGCTCGGCACTACATCCAGAAGCTTGCCCTCACCCCAACCCCTCTCCCGCAGGCGGGAGAGGGGCTCTCGGATTTCTGGGCTTCGGCGCTCAGATCGCCTTCGCCAGCTCGGCTGCCAGGCCGGCATAGCCACCCGGGGTCAGCTCGCGCAGGCGCTGCTTGGCATCGGCCGGCAGTTCCAGGGTTTCAATGAAAGCGCGCATGGAATCGGCGGTGATGCCGTGGCCACGGGTCAGCGCCTTGAGCTGCTCGTACGGATTGGGCAGGCCATGGCGGCGCATCACCGTCTGCACGGCTTCGGCCAGCACTTCCCAGGCCGCATCCAGGTCGGCGTCCAGGCGCTCCGGGTTCACGGTCAGCTTGCCCAGGCCCTTGGCCAGCGATTCCAGGCCGACCTGGCTGTGGCCGAAGGCGGTGCCCACGGCGCGCAGCACGGTGGAGTCGGTCAGGTCGCGCTGCCAGCGGCTGATCGGCAGCTTCGCGCTGAAGTGCTCGAACAAGGCATTGCCGATGCCGAAATTGCCTTCGGCATTCTCGAAATCGATCGGGTTGACCTTGTGCGGCATGGTCGAGGAGCCGACTTCGCCTTCCTTGAGCTTCTGCTTGAAATAGCCCAGCGAGATATAGCCCCAGATGTCCCGGGCCAGGTCGATCAGGATGGTGTTGGCGCGGCGCGCGGCGTCGCCGATTTCGGCGACGTTGTCGTGCGGCTCGATCTGGGTGGTATAGGGGTTGAACACCAGGCCCAGCGAGGTGACGAAGCGCTCGGCGAAGGCCGGCCAGTCCACATCCGGGTAGGACACGACGTGAGCGTTGTAGTTGCCGACCGCGCCGTTGATCTTGCCGGTCAGCTCGACCGCGCCGATCTGGCGGATCTGCCGTTCCAGGCGGGCGACGACGTTGGCCAGTTCCTTGCCAAGCGTGGTCGGCGAGGCGGTCTGGCCATGGGTACGCGACAGCATCGGCTGGGCGGCCTGGGCGTGGGCCAGCGTGCGCAGCGTGGCGGCGATGCCGGCATAGCCTGGCAGGATCACCTTTTCACGCGCTTCTGCCAGCATCAGGCCGTAGGACAGGTTGTTGATGTCCTCGCTGGTGCAGGCGAAATGCACGAACTCCAGGGCCGGCGCCAGCTCGGCGTCGTCCTTGAGCTGTTCCTTGATGAAGTACTCCACGGCTTTGACGTCGTGGTTGGTGGTGCGCTCGATTTCCTTGACGCGGGCGGCGTTGCCGACCGAGAAATCGTCCGCCAGTGCGCGCAGCTTGGCCTTGCCGGCGGCCGAGAAGTCGGCCAGCTCGGTGATGCCCGGCTCGGCGCCCAGTGCCAGCAGCCATTCAATCTCGACCTTCACGCGGGCCTTGATCAGGCCATATTCGGAGAAGATCGGGCGCAATGCGTCGACCTTGCCGGCATAACGGCCATCAAGCGGGGACAGGGCAAGCAGGGCGGCTTCTTGGCGGGATGTATCCGTCATGGCGGCAGGCAGTTGGGCAGTGGCGGGGGCGCATATTCTACGCTGCCGGGGGCGTTGCCGTTGCTGGGCCGTTGTATCCCATCGGCCGCGGATGTCTTTGCAGGGGCGGGCGGGTATGGTGGTGCAAGACGCCAGCCGGGAAGTCTGCCCACCGCCAGCCGCAGCTTTCCCTTCCCCAACAATGAGATTGTGCGGAGTTGATGATGAGCAAGGTTTCCAATAGTGGTTTTCGGACAGAACACGACAGCATGGGCGAACTGCAGGTGCCTGCCGAGGCCCTGTGGGGCGCGCAGACCCAGCGTGCGGTAGAGAACTTCCCGGTATCCGGGCAGCGCATGCCGCGCGCCTTCATCCGTGCGCTGGGCCTGATCAAGGGCGCAGCGGCCGAGGTCAACACCGGCCTTGGGTTGTTGCCCAAGGGCGTGGGCAAGGCAATCCAGTCGGCGGCCACCGAGGTGGCCATCGGTGCCCATGACAGCCAGTTCCCGATTGATGTGTATCAGACCGGTTCGGGCACCTCGTCCAACATGAACGCCAACGAGGTCATCGCCACCTTGGCCAACAACGGCGGCAAGGCCGGCAAGACCGCCGTGCACCCCAATGACCACGTCAATCTGGGGCAGAGCTCCAATGACGTGATCCCGACCGCCATCCGCGTCTCGGCCCAGCTCGAGGTGGTGGAATCGCTGCTGCCCGCCCTCAAACACCTGCGCAAGACCATCGACAAGCGCGCCCGCACCCTGGGCAAGGTGGTCAAGACCGGCCGCACCCATCTGATGGACGCCATGCCGCTGACCTTCGCCCAAGAATTCGGCGCGTGGTCGGCACAGTTGGCCTCGGCTGAGGGCCGCATTGAAGACGCGCTCAAGCGACTGCGCCGGCTGCCGCTGGGCGGCACCGCCATTGGTACCGGCATCAATGCCGATCCGCGCTTTGGTGGCAAGGTGGCGCGGGCGCTGTCGGCCACTACCGGGGTCAAGTTCGAGAGCGCGGCCAACAAGTTTGAGGGCCTGGCTGCACAGGACGATGCGGTCGAGTTGTCCGGCCAGCTCAATGCGCTGGCGGTGGCCTTGATCAAGATCGCCAACGATCTGCGCTGGATGAATTCCGGGCCCTTGGCTGGGCTGGGCGAACTGGAGCTGCCGGCGTTGCAGCCGGGTAGTTCGATCATGCCGGGCAAGGTCAATCCGGTGATCCCCGAAGCGACGGTGATGGTGGCCGCGCAGGTGATCGGTCACCACACCGCGATCACCGTGGCCGGGCAGACCGGCAATTTCCAGTTGAACGTGGCACTGCCGCTGATCGCGGCCAACCTGCTGGACTCGATCCAGCTGCTGTCCAATGTGATGAACCTGCTGGCCGACAAGGTGTTTGTCGGGCTGTTGGTCAAGCAGGAACGTGTGCGTGAGGCACTGGCGCGCAATCCCATCCTGGTGACCGCGCTGAACCCGATCATCGGTTACGAGAAGGCGGCGGCGATTGCCAAGCGTGCCTACAAGGAACAGCGGCCAGTGCTGGACGTGGCGCTGGAGGACAGTGGGTTGTCTGAGGCCGAGTTGAAGCGTTTGCTGGATCCGGCGGCGTTGACGCTGGGTGGTATTCACGATCATTGAGGAGCGCAGTGCCGCCCCCCTGGTCGACACCATGGCTTGAGTCCCTCTTCTGCGTGCGGGAGAGGGGTTGGGGTGAGGGCAGGTTTGGCCGGTAAGGCCTTTGCCGAGCATGGCTCGGCACTACATTTGGATCTTTGGTAAGGCTTCTGCCGAGCATGGCTCGGCACTACGGGCTCAGCGCAGCGCGCGCAGGTTGGCCAGGGCTTCGCCGTACTTTTCGAACTCGGGGATCTGCTTGGCCAGGTCCGGCGGGAATGGCGACTGGCCTTCCGGGATCTGCAGTGGCAGCGAACGTTCCTGTGCCAACGCCGGGTCGGCGTCCACCAGGGTGTTCTGGCGCAGGATCTGCAGCTTGACGTAGCTGGTCTGCAGCAGCGCCTGCTGTTCGGCATTCAAGGGAATGACGATGTCATCCACACGCAACCGGCCGTCCGGCAGGATGTCCAGGTTCGGGTAGGGCGCGCGGCGGATGGCGATGCGCTCCAGGGTGACTTCGGTCTTGGGCTTGCTGCGCTCGCTGCGGTGCTCAGCGTACTTTTCGCGATCACAGCCGGTGGCCAGGGTGGCGACGGCAACGAGGATCAGCAACAGCAGTTTGTTCATGGCGGCAGGTAACAACAACGGCGGGGGCGGCCATTCTACCGCCCCCGCCTGTGCAGGTCAGAACGACTGCGAGTTGCCGTTGCGGCAGTCGTCGATGTCGCCCTGGTCCATCTTCGCGTACGGCTTGAACGCAGGTACCGCCTCAGCCAGCTGCTGCTGGGTGACCATCAAGGCTGGCAGCTGGTCACACAGCTTGGTCGCACTGGCCTTGATCTTGTCCGCTTCGGCATTGATGCGCTCTTCGATCTTCTCCGAGTTGCCGGAGAAAATGCCCTTGATCGCTTCACCGGCTGCCTTGGCGCCGAGGTTGGCGCCCTGCACGCCGATATCGATGCCGGCTTCGGCGATGCTGAGCATCTGCGCGCGATAGCGCAGGGTGATGGCGCGCTGGCTGTCGTTGAGCGGAATGGAGGTGCCGTTGATCAGCAGGTCGCCGCTGGGCGTGAGCTCCACGTTGGCACCATCGTGACCGATGCTGACGTTGCCTGCCGCCATTTCCTTGCGGGCCTGGTCGGTGGCCTCGCGGACCTTTGCGCCGATGGTGCTCTCGGCGGACGGCGTACTGGCGGCCTGTTTTTCACCGCAGGCAGTCAGAGGGAGCACGAGGGCCAGGGCGAGCAGGGGGGCTTTGAGGATCTTCATGATGTGCGTTCCGTTGCGTCCAGAGGGAAATCAGCGTTTTTTTGGCAGATCGACTGCGCCGGTGATGCCGGAATGGTTGACCGAGCCGCTGCCGACACGTTCCACCTTCAGGCTGGCGGCACCGCGCACGTCCAGGTCACCCGAGCCCAGCGCGCCCAGGCTCACAGCGCCGCGGCTGTCACGGATGTCCACATCACCCGAGCCGATGCTCTCGATGCTTACCGCGCCCTGCACGCCGTGCAGCTCGACATCGCCGGAGCCCACGGTGCCGACGCGGGCATTGCCGCGCACACCATTGGCCTTGACGTCGCCCGAGCCCACCGACAACACGTACAGCGAGCCGATATTGTTGAATTCGACATCGCCCGAGCCCACTGCGGCGGTAGCCAGGCCCTTGATGTCGCGGGCACTGACATCGCCCGAGCCGACATCGGCGCTCATGCTCTGCGCGCCGGCCAGCGAGGCGTCGCCGGAGCCGACCTTGAGCTGTACCAGCACGTCATCAGGCAGGCTGCCGGTCAGGTCCAGGTAGGCGTAGTTGCTGCCGAAGTTGAAATGCAGGCCCTGGTTCCTGCGCTCCAGCGTCACCACCAGTTTGTCGCCCTCCTTGCGCTGGCTCAGCGAAAGCTGGTCGAGCAGTTCCTGGGTCGAGGCGCAGGCACGTCCGCTGAGGGCGGCCTTGGCACCGGGGCTGGCCTGCAGGCGCAGGTCATGGCTGTTGACCTCGAAAACCACGATCTTGCTGCCGGCCAGGTCCAGATTCAGCGACTTTGGTGCGGTTATCGCGCAGGGCTGGGCGGCGAAGGCGGCGCCGGGTGCCGCCAGCAACGCGGCCAGTAGAAACGTCTTGTACATGAACATTCTCCTGATCGAGTGTCAGATGTCGTCGCGACGGCGGCGCAGATAAACCGCTCCAACGATAAGGGCGATACCTATCACTGCGCCAATCCAGATGTCGGGATCGGCCAGTACCTTGCTGAGGCTGTGGTGCTGCAGCAGCCACTGCACCAGGTCGGCAGGGCTCTGGATGTCATCGTTGCCGATATTGGTGTCGGTCAGCCCGCGCGGCAACCAAGAGGACGGGAACACGCTGAGCAGGCCGCGGTAGGCCACGGTGTACCAGATCAAGCCCAGAGGCAGTTTCACGCCTGGCATGGCGCCGAGGATGCTGATCATCGTGCAGGCCATCAGTGGCAGCAGCACCGCCCACAGGAAGGGCTTGGAACGTACCAGCGCCGAGCAGAACATCAGCCAGCCGACGGTCGGCAGTGCCCACAGCAGGCTTACCGGCAAGGTGCTCAGGACCAGGCCCAGGATCCGGAACGGGTGCGAGTGTGTGGCAATGGCCCAGGGGCTGGTGGCACCGGCGGCGGCCGCACCAATCATGGCAACCACCCAGAGCACCAGGCCGACGATCAGGCCGATCGCCATCGCGATCAACGGTGCCAATACCAGTGCCCACAGGGCCTTGGACAGCACGGTCTGGGTGTCGGAAACCGGCAACGATTTCCAGAACAGCACGCTGCGGTCGCGGCGGTCGTCGTAGAGGCTGCCAAGCGCGTAGAAGAACACCACGAAGGCCAGTATCAGCGAGGCCAGGAAGATGCCCGCCAGCAGCAGGCCATCGCCGAACGCGCCCATGACCTTCAGGTATTCGCTGACATCGCCGATCTCGTTGATGCCGTCCGAATTACGCGCGGCGAACGCACCGATCAGGGCGCCGATGATGGCGAACAGGATGGCGATGCCGCCGGTGATGACCTGGGCCCAGACGAAGCCGCCGCGGTTTTCCCAGTACTCACGCTTGAGCAGCCACTTGAATTTGCCCAGCGGGGTGATGTTGTGGTGGGTGGCGTTCATGCGTAGGTTCCCTTCATGGTGGCCACGAACAGGTCGGCCAGGCCGGGGGTGCGGATTTCGCCCATGCCGGCGAGTTGGTTGCGGTCCGCGCCATCAAACAGCAGCACGGTCTTGCCAAAGGGCAGGGCACGCTCGTCGATCGGTGCCAGTGCGCGCGCGGCATGCACCGTGTCGGCCGAGGTCAGCAGTTCGGTGTAGCGGTCCGCCAGGCTTTCCATGTCCGAGGACAAAACGATCCTGCCATCGCGGATGAACAGCACGTCGGTGAGGATGTGCTCGACTTCTTCCACCTGGTGGGTGGTGATGATGATGGTCTTCTGCTCGTCGAAGTAATCCTCCAGCAGACGCTGGTAGAACTCCTTGCGGTACATGATGTCCAAGCCCAGGGTGGGCTCGTCCAGCACCAGGACCTTGGCGTCGATGGCCATCACCAGGGCAAGGTGCAGCTGTACCACCATGCCCTTGGACATCTCGCGCACGCGCTGCTTTGGGCTGAGCTTGGTATTGGCCAGGAAGCGCTCGCAGCGGGCGCGGTCGAAGCGCGGATGCACGCCGGCGACGAAGTCGATCGCCTCCTTCACCCGCAGCCAGCGTGGCAGCACCGCCACGTCGGCGATGAAGCAGACATCATTCATCAACTCGTCGCGCTGGCTGCGTGGGTCCATCCCCAGGACCTTCAGCTCGCCGTCGAACGAGGTCAGCCCGAGCACGGCTTTCAACGCCGTGGTCTTGCCGGCACCGTTGGGGCCGATCAGACCGACGATGCGGCCCGGTTCAATGGAAAAGCTGGTGTTGTCCAGCGCTGGCTTCTGCTTGTAGGCCTTGCGCAGGCCCTTGGCGGAAACGACGGCTTCGACGGCGGCGTTCATAGAGTGGTCCCCGGTGGCAGCAAATCTTTCATTGTCAGGCCCAGCCGCTGGATCCGCTCCAGCACGGCCGGCCATTCGTCATTGAGAAAGCGGTCGCGCTCGTTCCCGCGCAGTTTCTGCGCAGCTTCCTCGGTCATGAACATGCCAAGGCCACGGCGCTTCTCGACCAGGTTCTCGTCGGCCAACTCCTGGTAGGCGCGCGAGACGGTGATCGGGTTCAATTGGTATTCGGCCGCAACCTGGCGCACCGAGGGCAGGGCGTCGCCCGGCTTCAGGATTCCGTCCAGCATCATCGCAATCACGCGATCCTTCAGCTGGCGGTAAATGGGAGCGCCATCGCTCCACTGGATATCGCTCATGGGTCAGCTCCGCGAATTCAGCTGTGCGAAAGAAAAGTAAGGCATCGAAAGGCTGGTCCGCATCCGTCGAGCCGGTCGTTTCGCTTTGGGGGTATCGTCGGCGTCCTGTCCATCACCGCCCACCTGGGCTGCATAATCGCTGGCAACGGCGAGACCATTGCCGAGCGAGGTCGAGCAACCCAGCAACAGCAAGGTGCCTGTGACCATCAGTGCGTGGAGAGCGTGTCTGCCGTGCTTGGTGTTCATGAAGGCCCCTGTGTAGGGTGGCTGGTGTTGTATGCAACTATAACACCGACACGCCGGGATGCAACTGGTTCTGCCCCAACTGATGGCCTATGCCATCTCAAACGGCTTGCCGCACTCAGGAGACGCTGGTGAATATTCGTAATGTATTGATTTCAATTGCATTTATTGCTTCTGCAGGTGGCGCGCTGGATGCGGTGGCCGGCCCATTGCTGGACCGCAGCTACCGTTCCCTGGCCGGGAAAGAGGAGGTGAACCTGAATCGTGCATATGGCGGCAAGGTGCTGCTGGTGGTGAATACCGCCTCAAAATGCGGGTTCACCCCACAGTACGAAGGTCTGGAAGCATTGCAGCAGGAACTGGCGCCCCGTGGATTTGCCGTGTTGGGCTTTCCGTCCAATGATTTCAGGGGCCAGGAACCGGGCACCGAGGCGCAGATCCAGGAGTTCTGCACGCTTACCTATGGGGTGAAGTTCCCCATGTTCGAAAAAGTGCACGTGGTCGGTCCGGAAGCGACGCCGCTGTACCAGGACCTGACCCGTCTCAGTGGCGTGGCGCCGGGCTGGAACTTCCACAAGTATCTGATCTCCCGCGATGGGCGGGTGCTGGCCCAGTTCCCCAGCAAGGTGAAGCCGGATGACCCGGAACTGCGTGCGGCAATCGACCGCGCGCTGGCCGCAGCGGCACCACAGCGCTGACGCGCCTCGACATCTGCGGCGCGCATGCGACAATGTCGCCCCTCGCGCCGCCGGTGGCGTTTGTTCACTTCCAGGAATGCAGCGAATGAAGATGGGAAAGCGTGGCGCGGTTGCGTCGCTTCTGATTTTGGCGATGGCGGCCCCAGGGGTCGTTTTTTCGCAACAACCTGCCGCTGCGGCGGCGACCAAGGAGAAGTCTGTTTTGACCTCGGATCGTGAAAAGATTGGTTACGCTATCGGTATCGACGTGGCCAGCTCGTTTGAGCCGATTGCCTCGGAAGTAGACGTGGCTGCATTGCGCCGCGGCGTGGAAAACGCGTTCGCTGGCGGCCAGCCGCTGCTGTCGCAGGAAGAAGCTCAGAAGACCGACCAGGCATTGCGCACCTTGATGATGGTCCGTTCGGGCCAGCAGGTGCCGGGCATGGCGCCGGGCAGCCAGCCGCCGTCGGTTGACCGCGAAAAGGTCGGCCTGATGCTGGGCAGCTTCGCGGTGGGCCCGTCGCTGGCACGCATCCAGAAGGACATCGATCTGGATTCGGTGTTCCAGGCGGTCACCACCGTGTTCTCCAAGGGCACCCCGCTGATGAACCACGAGCAGGCGCAGGCCGTGCTCCAGGCCTTCAGCAGCACCAAGGAAGCGGAAATGAAGGCCGAGGCCGGCAAGGCCGCCCAGACCAACCGTGAAGAAGGCAATGCCTTCCTTGCCAAGAACAAGACCGTGCCGGGCGTGGTGACCACCCCGTCGGGCCTGCAGTACCAGGTGATCCGCGCCGGCAGCGGCGAGCGCCCGGTTGCCAGCAGCCGCGTGCGCGTCAACTACGAAGGCAAGCTGCTCAACGGCGAAGTGTTCGACAGCAGCTATACCCGCGGTCAGCCGGTTGATTTCGGTCTGGACCAGGTCATCAAGGGCTGGACCGAAGGCGTTGCTCTGATGCCGGTCGGCTCCAAGTACCGCTTCTGGATTCCGGGCGAACTGGCCTACGGCGAAGCCGGCACCCAGGGCGGCCCGATCGGCCCGAACGCAACGCTGACCTTCGACGTCGAGTTGCTGGGCATCATGCCGTAAGGCTGGGTACGGAGTAGGCGCAACCATGCGTGTAGCTATTTTCGGCACTGGCTATGTGGGTCTCGTCACCGGGACCTGCCTGGCGGAAGTAGGGCACGATGTGGTCTGCGTCGATATCGACCAGTCCAAGGTCGACGGCTTGGAGCGGGGCATCATCCCGATCTACGAGCCCGGCCTGGAACCGATGGTGAAGGCCAACCACGCCTCCGGGCGGCTGGCCTTCACCACCGACGCTGCGCAGGCCATCGCCCATGGCGAAGTCATCTTCATCGCGGTGGGTACACCGCCCGATGAAGACGGCAGCGCCGACCTGCAATATGTGCTGGCGGTGGCGCGCACCATTGGCCGCCATCTGGCGCGGCCGACGGTGGTGGTCAACAAGTCGACGGTACCGGTGGGTACCGCCGACAAGGTCCGCACCGCCATTGCCGAAGAGCTGGCGGCGCGCGGCCAGGAAATCGCCTTCGATGTGGTTTCCAATCCCGAATTCCTGAAAGAAGGCGATGCAGTCGCTGACTGCATGCGCCCGGATCGCATTGTCATCGGCGCCAGCAGCGCGCACGCGGTGACGGTCCTGCGTCGCCTGTACGCGCCGTTCAACCGCAACCGCGACCGCGTGGTGGAAATGGATGTGCGTTCGGCCGAGCTGACCAAGTACGCCGCCAACGCGATGCTGGCGACCAAGATCAGTTTCATGAATGAAATTGCCAATATCGCCGAGCGTGTGGGCGCCGATATCGAACGGGTGCGGCAAGGCATCGGTTCGGATCCGCGCATTGGCTGGCACTTCATCTACCCCGGCGCTGGCTACGGCGGTTCCTGTTTCCCCAAGGACGTACAGGCCCTGGCGCGCACGGCGGCCCAGCATGGCCACACGCCACAACTGCTCAATGCAGTTGAAGCGGTCAACGCGGCGCAGAAGGGCCATCTGTTCGAGCTGATCCAGCGTCATTACGATCGCGGCGAGGACGAAGGCGTGCGTGGCAAGACCTTCGCGGTGTGGGGCTTGGCATTCAAGCCGAACACCGACGACATGCGCGAGGCGCCGAGCCGCCGGGTATTGGCGCAGTTGTGGGAGGCTGGCGCCAAGGTGCAGGTGTTTGATCCGGAAGCCATGGCCGAGGCGCGGCGCATTTTTGGCGAGCGCGAGGATCTGGTTTTCTGCGACTCGGCGTTTGCAGCCTTGCATGATGCCGATGCGCTGGTGGTGATCACCGAGTGGAAGCAGTTCCGCAGCCCGGATTTCGCGCGCATGCGCGAGGCCCTGGGAGATGCGGTGGTATTTGACGGCCGTAACCTGTACGACCCGGTAGAGATTGAAGCTGCAGGGCTGGCGTATTACGGCATTGGGCGAGGACGTTCTGTACATGCATGAGTCACCTTCCGAGCAGCGCGAACAGGCGCTGGAAGCCCGTCTGGTCGAGTTGGAGATGCGAGTCTCCTTCCAGGAACAGGCTTTGGCGGAGATGAGCGAGGCATTGGCCGACGCCCGCATGCAGGGGTCGCGCAATGCCGATCTGCTGCGCCATCTCCTTGACGATCTGGGCAAGGTACGCACGGCGTTGTACGCCGATGCCGCCGATGAACCACCGCCCCCGCACTACTGATATTTCCTATGAGTGACAATATTCGCGACCAGCTGCTTGGGCTGGGTTTCAAAGCTGCTCCAAAGCCGGAACGCAAGCCCGAGGCGCGCCGCGATGGGCGCCCGCAGGGCACGCCCGGCCAAGGCCGGCCTCAGGCGGGCAGCAACAAACCGGCACATGCAGGCAGCAACAAGCCTGGCCACGCCGGCAAGCCCGCACATCCTGGCAGGCCAAGTCAGGGCCGGCCCGCGCAAGGCCCGCGCAAGCCGCGCTCGCAGGAAGACATCGACCTTGCCAAGGCCTATGCGATCCGTGCGCAGAAGGAAAAGGACGAGCGCATGGAAGCGGAGCGGCTCAAGCAGGAAGAAGCACGCCTGCGCCGCGAGGCCCGTGCCAAGCTCGACGAGCTGATCAAGGACAAGGGGTTGAACGATCCCAACGCCGACATCGCCCGTCACTTCCCGTATGGCGGCAAGATCAAGCGCATCTACGTCAATGCCGAACAGCTCAAGGCGCTCAACGCCGGCGAGTTGGGCGTGCTGCAGCAGAACGGCCGCTACCTGCTGGTGACGGCGCAGCTGCTGGCCGAGGCCGAACAGGTGTTCGCACAGGCGGTGGCGCTGAAGGTTGATCCGAATGCGCCGGCCGATGCCGACCCGTATGCCGATCCGCAGTACCAGGTGCCGGACGATCTGGTCTGGTAACCGATTCGATTTGATGCAGACAACGGGCGCCAGTGGCGCCCGTTGTCATGAAAGGGAATGCAATGCAGGGACATCTGAAGCAGGAAGGCTACTTCCCTCATATCGACGGTCTGCGCGCTGTTGCCGTGCTTGCCGTCATTTTCTACCACCTCAATCCTAATTGGTTGCCGGGTGGCTTCACTGGTGTGGACGTGTTCTTCGTCATATCCGGTTTTGTCGTCAGTGCGTCGGTAGCACGGTCTTCCCGTCTGGAAGGCTGGAAGGGTGTGCTCGGTTTCTATGCGCGACGCATGCGCCGGATCATGCCGGCGCTGCTCGTCTGCCTGCTTGCAACGGGGCTGTTGAGCACGTTTTTCATTCCCGAATCCTGGCTCAGCGAAACCAGTGGCAAAACCGGCCGCATGGCCTTTGTCGGCTTGAGCAACTGGGTGTTGGCCGGCACCGGCAATGACTATTTTTCGCCGCGCAGCGAGTTTAATCCTTACACCCATACCTGGTCGCTGGGTGTTGAGGAGCAGTTCTATCTGCTGTTCCCGTTGCTGTTTCTGGGCTGGGAAAAAGGAGGGAAGGGACGCGGGCTGTCCATGCTGCTGTTCGCCTTGGCAACGGCCGGGTCGCTGGCTTTTGCCATCAGTCGCGCGCTGCAGGGCGGTTACGAGATTCAATCCTTCTATCAGACGACGACGCGGTTCTGGCAATTGGGCGTGGGTGTGTTGTTGTTCCAACTTCTGTCCATGAGAGGGCGATTGAATGCCGCTGATGGGCAACCGGGGGTTTGGCATTCACTACTGCTGGGCGCTTGCGCTGCTGTGCTTGGGTACGGCTTGTGGGCTGCACGGCCTGGCCATTCACCTTGGATCGATGGCTTATGGCCGGTATTGGGTACGCTGGGCTTGCTGGCACTGCTGCAACGTTCCGCGTCGGGCTGGATTGGCAGCTGCTTGTCGCTGCGGTCCATGGTTGTGGTTGGGCGTATGTCGTACTCGTTGTACCTCTGGCATTGGCCAGTGTTCGTTCTGTTCCGCTGGACCGTGGGTTTGGGGTCGCTGCTTACTGGTACGTTGGCGCTGCTGTGCACCGCACTTTTAGCTTGGGCATCCTGGCGCTGTGTAGAACAGCCTGCGCGCTTCGGCCGACGCTGGCGTGGCTCGGATCTGCGTTTGGTAGCCGGTGGTGCACTGGTGTTGTTGTTGGGTATGGGGCTGCAGAAGCAAGTGGAACGTGCAGCCAAATACGTCTCGCTGAGCACCGTCAGCCGGCACCCGCTGGATTGGTATCCATATTCAAAGGGCTTGAAGAAGGAATTCCCCGACTGTGAGCTGGTTTTCTCGCGCCTGCCGGTTGCCGGCGGCCAGGTGCAGCAGTTCGAACGAGGCCAGTGCGCGGATGGCAAGGGGACTACTCAGCGCCTGTTCGTTGCCGGGGATTCGCATGCACTGGCTTACGGGGAGATGCTCCGGCGGTTGGTTCTGCTCGACGGTGGGCAGGCGCGACTGTACGCCAGCGCAGGTTGCGCCTTCATCGACCTGCAGGGGCGCCGACAAGCCGATTCCGCCTGCGATGCGTATGTGCGTAATACACTGGCGGACGTCACTGCACATGCGCAAGCAGGCGATGTGCTGTTGTTGCCTGGTCTGCGTGTGCCGCGGCTGGTTGAACAATACAGCCTGTTTGATCGTGAGCAGGCGTTTTTCAGGGTAAACAGTGATGCATCTGTCGCGCAGCGAAAGGCTGACGTCGAAGCAGCCATCGCCGAGTTGAAGCCCTTGGCCGAGCGTGGCGTGCGTATTGTGCTGGAGGCGCCCAAGCCGGTATTGGGAGCGCCGCCTTTCCGTTGTTCAGATGCATTCAATCGGCACAATCCGATCTGTGTACACGGAATGACGGTGTCGCGCGAACAAATGGAGGCACTGCGCGCACCGGCACTGTCCAGCCTGCAGCAGGTGGCGCAGGCCTTGCCGGGCGCTAGTGTCTGGGATCCCTTGCCTGTGCTGTGCCCGGGGCCGGAATGTCTTCCTGATGATGGCGGAAAACCATTGTTCTTCGACGGCGATCACCTCAGTGGTCACGGCAATCGGATGTTGCTGCCTTCCTTCCGCGCCCACCAGACAACGTTGAGTCGATAACGCTTGATGTCAATCGCAGGACACGGCTTGCAAGAGCCGTCCGGCGGCGTCCTGTTCCGAATGTGCGGTGCATGGGGCGGCGAGTTCGTCGGGTCATGGGTCAGGCGCATCGCTACGCGGGCCCTGCATTCCTTCAAGGGCAACTATCAATCCCTTCGTGCTGTCACTGTTGCTGCCGGCGTTGCGGGACTGGCCGGTGACAACTGGGCGCGTGTCAGCGATTTTTGCGTGAAGGCGGCACCCAGTACCAGGCGATTAAGGTGCCCAGCAGGGCGAAGCAGCCGCCGACCAGGAAGGCGACCTTGCCGTCGCCGAACTGCCACAGCTGGCCGGCGATCAAGGCGCCAAGCACGCCGCCGAGACCTGACGAGAAGCCATAGAACAGGCCCTGGCCGTGACCGTTGAGGTTGCCTGGGAAATAGCGTGCCAACAGCTGCATGGCCGAGGCGAAGAAGGCTGAAAAGCCTAGGCAGTGGGTGGTCTGCGCGACCAGCATCACCGGCAGGTTGTCCGGCCATAGCGCGGTTGCCCACCAGCGCAGCACCGCACTGGCCATGGAAATGATCAGCAGCCAGCTGGCATCCCAGCGGCGGAAGAAGCGGGCGATCAGGAAGAACACCGCAACCTCGAACACCACGCCTACCGTCCACATCAGGCCCAGCAGCGAGGTGCTGTAGCCGTGCTGGTCCATGTAGACCGAAAAGAACGTGTAGTACGGGCCGAACGAGAGCTGTTCGAGAAAGGCGGCAATGAAGAACGCCATCACCGGCTTCTGCCGCACGATGCTCCAGAAGCCGCCGGCAGACTGGCTGTGCGCGCCGATGTTGCGGGCATAACGGTTGAGGAAGGCTGAGCCGGTCATCAATACGAACAATGGCAGCATCAACCACGGCAGCTTGCTGGCGCCATGTTTCTCGATCAGCCAGCCAAACAGCGTGACCACCAGGATGAAGCCCAGCGAGCCCCATACCCGGATCATGCCGTAGCGATGACTGTCCGTACCCAGATGGGTGAGCGTGATCGACTCGAATTGCGGCATCACCGCGTTGTAGAAGAAGCAGAACGCGATCATCACCGCGTACAGCGTCCATTGCGGCGCAGGCACCAGGAAGCCGGCAAAGCAGGCAATGGTCAGCACGCAGCCGATGCGCAGCCAGCGTATTGGATGGGGCGATACCGCCGCCAGCGAGGTCCAGGTGCTGGGCGCAACCACGCGGGTGGCATACCACAGGCTCATCATCACGCTGATCGCGGTGATGGTCATGCCACGCGATTGCAGGTACAGGCTCCAGTACGGAGTGAACGCACCCAGCGCGGCATAGTAGAAGAAATAGAAACTGGACAGCCGCGCGGTGGGCACGGTCCGGGATGGCAGGGCAGGGGACGTCATGGATGGGCGCTGGGGGCGCTGGGCAACAGAGGGGGCGCGGCGTTTGCCGCCGCCGCTATTGTGCCTTTTGCTGGCCTTTGATGGCAGTTCGCGGATCAGCGATTTGAAAACTGCTCATGCCCCCGATGTAGCGCCTGTAGCCCGGGTAAGCGCAGCGCACCCGGGAAGTGGCAGTCAATAGGTCGCCTTGGCATGGCGCGAACAGCCCCGGGTGCGCTGCGCTTACCCGGGCTACCGTGCAGATCAGCGCCGTCGTTAGCGGGTGGCCTGCGCATTCCACTCGGCAACCTGGGCCTTGCTGTCGGACAGCATCCGGTCCAGTGCGGCGCGGTCGTAAACCTTGCCGCGCATCACCACGGTGGTGATTGCGCGGGTAGCGGCGATGTCCTCCAGCGGGTTGCGCTCCAGCAGTACCAGATCGGCAGCCTTGCCCGCGCTCACTGCACCATAGCGGTCGAGTTTGCCGAACCAGGCCGGGCCGGCACGGGTTGCCGACTGCAGCGCCTGCAGCGGCGTCAGGCCTTCGCGCACATACAGCGCCAGCTCGTTGTGCAGGCCGATGCCGGGGAAATTATAGGAGTTCAGAAAGCCTGCATCGGTGCCGGCCATGATCTGCACACCGGCCTGCTGCAGCATCGGCAGCACCGCGGCTACTTCGGTGTAGTGCGCGTGACGAGCCTGGATTTGCTCGGGTGTGGCCTTGGCGGCGCGCTCCACACGCCAGGCATAGGTGGCGCGCAGGCCGGGGCCGATATAGGCCAGATAGGGATCCTGGTCACGCGGCTCGACATCGAGGAAAGCGATGATGCGGCCACCGTCCAGGGTGGGCGTCACCGCGACACCGGCCTTGGCGAATCGCTCGTAGGCCTGCATCGCGGTGGCGCGGTCAAAGCCGCTGCGCAGGCGCCGGTTGGCTTCGGCGCGGTCGATGCGGCCGGCGGCGAAATCGGCGGCAATGGCGGCTTCATCCTTGACTCCGGCCTTGTAGGCATAGTCCAGGTGCTCGATCGAGCTGATGCCGGCGTCGACGGCCTGGCTCACCGTTAGCGCCATCGGGATATGCCCGGAAGTGCGCAGGCCGCGCTGCTTGGCCTGGCCCACGGCATAAAGAAACAGCTCCGGCGACAGCGTGCTGTCGGTGATCTTGACGAAGTCGACCTGGTCGCGTTGCTCGCGGTCCAGCGCGGCATCCACGCCGGCCTTGTCACCTGCTTCCAGGGTGCCCTTCCAGACCGGGGCAATACCTTCGATCTTGGCGCCGGAGGTGAACAGCTGCGGGCCGAACAACTGGCCGCTGGCGATCTGTCCGCGCCAGGACAACACCTGCTCGGCGAGGTCGCCCGAGGCGTCGCGGACGGTGGTGATGCCATGCGCCACGTACAGGGGCAACAACGCCTTGTTTTCCTCGATCAGCGCCGGGCCGCCGCCGAAATGCACATGCATGTCCCACAGACCGGGGATCAGATACCTGTTTCCTGCATCGATGGTCTCGGTGGCCGTCCATTGCTTGGCCAGTTCTGCATCCGCGCCGACGGCAAGGATGTCGGTGCCACGGATGGCCACCGTCTGCCCGGACAGTGCGCGCCCCTGTTCCACATCGATGACGGTGGCGTGGCGGATCAACAGGTCAGCGCGGGAAGGGGCAGCAAGCGCCGGTGTACTGGCGGCGAGCATGGCCGACATCAGCAGGCAGAGGGTTTTGTTCATGGGGTTTCCAGTGGTGTGCGGCGTGTTCATGTTCACTGCATGCCTTGTTGGAGCGCCGCGCTGAGGGCGCTGGCAGCGCTCGGGGGATTGGCCTGATCTCTGCAGCGATGCTACAAGCACAGCTCTGCATCTAGAAATTAAATGTAATGGTAAGGATCAGTGGAAAATCAAATAGGGTGCATTACGAACTGGATCTGTTGCGGGCGCTTGTGACGGTGGCTGATTGCGGCAGTTTCACCGTGGCGGCGACGCGCCTGCATTCCACCCAATCCACCGTCAGCCAGAAGCTGCGTCGGCTTGAAGAGCTGGCGGGACATCGCCTGCTCGACCGCGGCGTGCGCGACGTAAGGCCCACCGACATCGGCGAAACCGTGCTGGGCTACGCGCGGCGCATGCTGGCTTTGAACGAACAGCTGGGCGAAGTGCTGGCCGGTGCGGGCGCGGCGACGGTGATACGCCTGGGCGTGCCGGAGGATTTCGCGGCCGGGCGCACCACCGGCATGCTGGCCGAGTTCAGCCGCACCCATCCGCAGGTCAAGCTGGAGGTCAGCAGCGGCTTGAGCCGAGCGTTGACCGAAGCATATGACCGCGGCGAGCTGGATCTGATCCTGGTCAAGCAACGGCGCGGCAGCCGCGAGGCGGTGGCGTGCTGGCCCGAACCGATGTGCTGGGTGGACAGCTTCAGCGCGCCGTCGTTGCTTCTTAGCCCGGTGCCGCTGGTGGCGTTTCCGCCGCGAGGCATGTATCGCGAGGACATGATCGATGCGGTCGAGGCCCTGGGCCGGCGCTGGCACATCAGTTTCACCAGCTCCAGCCTGGGCGGCATCCAGTCGGCGGTGGCCGATGGTCTGGGTATCAGCCTGTTGCCAGCGCGCGCGGTGACGGCTGGGCACAAGGTACTGGGGCCGGAAACCGGCCTGCCGCTGATCGACAGCATTGAACTGGCGTTGCTGCACCGTGCCGCGTTGGAACCGGAAGCCAGGGTGCTGGCTGGCTTGCTGCTACGCATGCTGGAGCAGGAAATGGCGTGAGCCGGGCCGCGCTCAGAACAGGTCTTCGACCGGCGTGTCCAGCAGCTCTTTGGCGCTGTGGGTGAAGCGGCGCAGGCTGGAGATGCCCAGGTCACGGATCAGCGAGTGGGTGGTATGCCCCAGCGCCGAGTTGTAGATGTCCTGCGGCGCGACGTTCTTGCCGTGCACGCCGGGCATCAGGTCAATGCCGGCCGCCGCATAGCAGTGCTGCACCATCGCCGAGCAGTACAAGGCGCCTTCCTTGGACAGCAGGTTGCTGCGGCGGCGCAGGCGGGTGCTGTGCATGGCGAACAGGGTGCCGACCAGTTCGCTGAGCGAATAACTGGACAGGCCGGACAGCAGGTCCAGCGCGGCGATCTGCACCTTGTGGGTTTGCGCTGCGTCCAGGCCGAAATCGAGGATGGCCAGGTTGGGGAAGGCCTCGTCGTCGAAGTAGCGATCCGCGCGGTTTTCCTGGGCGCCCAGACGCAGTTGCCGATTGCGCAGGTCCAGGTCCGATTCCAGCACCCACCAGTGCCCGTCCAGGCGTTGTTCGCTGAACAGGAACGCATGCGACCACAGGCTGCGGTGTCCGTCCTGGGTCAACGGCGCCTGCGCCTTGCGGATGGCCTTGCCTATCCAGTCGTCGGTGCCGCACAGGCCGATGCGGCCGGGGGCGGCATGCTTGCGGATCAGCTCGGCGTTGCGGCTAGGCATGGGAGGGCGGCCAGGAATGCAGCGTGCAGGATAGTGGCTGCCAGCGGCCTTGTCGCCGCTGGCAGGGGCAGGATCATTCCGGATCGTAATCGAGGTTGGAGGCCAGCCAGCGTTCGACCTGGGCGCGGTCCACGCCCTTACGCCTGGCGTAGTCGTTGACCTGTTCGCGCGACACGCGGCCGACCACGAAGTACTGGCTCTGCGGATGACTGAAGTAATAACCCGAGACGGCCGCGGTAGGCAGCATGGCGAAGCTCTCGGTCAGCGACATGCCGATGCCCTCAGCGCCCAGCAGTTCGAACAGCGCCTGTTTCTCGCTGTGCTCGGGGCAGGCCGGGTAGCCCGGGGCGGGGCGGATGCCGCTGTACTTCTCGGCGATCAGTGCCTCGTTGTCGAGCTGCTCACCGCTGGCGTAACCCCAGAACTCGGTACGCACGCGCTGGTGCAGGCGTTCGGCCATGGCTTCGGCCAGGCGGTCGGCCAAGGCCTTGAGCAGGATGGCGTTGTAGTCGTCGTGGTCGGCTTCATAGCGCGCGACGTGGGCGTCGATGCCGATGCCTGCGGTCACCGCGAACGCGCCGATCCAGTCCTGCTTGCCGCTGTCTGCCGGTGCGATGAAGTCGGCCAGGCAGAAGTCCGGGCGCTCGGCCGGCTTGTCGACCTGCTGGCGGAGGAAGTGCAGGGTGCGCTGTTGATCTAGCCCCTCTCCCTGCGGGAGAGGGGTTGGGGTGAGGGTGCTTGGCACAAGCGAAGAAGCTGAGAGCTTGACCTCATCCGCCCTTCGGGCACCTTCTCCCGCAGGCGGGAGAAGGGAAGAAGCGGCACTGTCTCCCGCGAGCGGGAGCACGGAGAGCACGACATCGTCTCCGCTGCTGTTCGCCGGCCACAGGCCGAACACCGCTCGCGCGGTCAGCCATTTCTCGTCAACGATGCGCTTGAGCATCGCCTGCGCATCGGCGAACAGATCACTGGCCTGCGGGCCTACGATCTCGTCGGTCAGAATCGCCGGGTACTTGCCGGCCAGTTCCCAGGCCTGGAAGAACGGAGTCCAGTCGATGACCGGAATCAGATCCTGCAGCGGGTAGTCGTCGAATACATGTACGCCGGGCTGGTTCGGTGTCGGCGGCGTGTACTGGCTCCAGTCGCAGTTGAAACGCTGGCCGCGCGCATGTTCCAGCGAGACCAGGCGCTTGGCGTCGCCACGGTTGCGGTGGCGCTGACGGATATCGGCGTAGTCGGCATCGTTGGCGGCGACGAAGCTTTCGCGCAGGTCGCGGGAGATCAGCGACTGCGCCACGCCAACTGCGCGCGATGCGTCCTTCACCCATACCGTCGGGGCGTCATAGAATGGATCAATCTTCAGTGCGGTGTGCGCGCGCGAAGTGGTCGCGCCGCCGATCATCAGCGGCATGTCGAAGCCCTGCCGCTGCATTTCCTTGGCGACGTGGCTCATTTCCTCCAGCGAGGGCGTGATCAGGCCCGACAGGCCGATGATGTCGGCGTTCTCGGCACGCGCCGCGTCGAGGATCTTCTGTGCCGGCACCATCACGCCGAGGTCGACCACCTCGAAGTTGTTGCAGGCAAGCACCACGCCGACGATGTTCTTGCCGATGTCGTGCACGTCGCCCTTGACCGTGGCCATGATGATCTTGCCGTTGGTCTTGCCGACTTCGCCGGTGCGCAGCTTTTCTTCTTCGATGAAAGGCAGCAGGTAGGCCACGGCTTTCTTCATCACGCGGGCGGACTTGACCACCTGCGGCAGGAACATCTTGCCGGCACCGAACAGATCGCCGACCACGTTCATGCCGTCCATCAGCGGGCCTTCGATCACGTCGAGCGGGCGGCTGGACTGCTGCCGCGCTTCTTCGGTGTCTTCTTCAACCCAGGCATCCAGCCCTTGCACCAGCGCGTGTGCCAGGCGGTCACGGACCGGGCGTTCGCGCCAGGCGAGATCCTCGACCTTCTGCTCGCCCTTCTTGCCCTTGTAGCGTTCGGCGATTTCCAGCAGACGCTCGGTGCCATCGCGGCGGCGGTTGAGGATCACGTCCTCCACGCGCTCGCGCAGTTCCGGATCGAGCTGGTCGTAGATCGGCATGGCGCCGGCATTGACGATGCCCATGTCCATGCCGGCCTTGATGGCGTGGTACAGGAACACCGAGTGGATCGCCTGGCGCACGGTTTCATTGCCGCGGAACGAGAACGAAACGTTCGACACGCCGCCGGATACATGGCAATGCGGCAGGGTGCGTTTGATGATGCGGGTGGCTTCAATGAAGTCCACCGCGTAGTTGTCATGTTCCTCGATGCCGGTTGCGACGGCAAAGATGTTGGGGTCGAAGATGATGTCTTCCGGGGGGAAGCCCACTTCTTCGGTGAGGATGCGGTAGGCGCGCGTGCAGATTTCCACCTTGCGCTCGCAGGTGTCGGCCTGGCCGACTTCGTCGAAGGCCATCACCACCGCGGCGGCACCATAGCGGCGTACCAACCGCGCATGTTCCAGGAACGCGGCTTCGCCTTCCTTCAGCGAGATCGAATTGACCACGCTCTTGCCCTGCAGGCACTTCAGGCCGGCTTCGATCACGCTCCACTTGGACGAATCCACCATCACCGGGATGCGGGCGATATCCGGCTCGGACATGATCAGGTTGAGGAAGCGGGTCATCGCCTTCTCGGAGTCGATCAGGCCCTCATCCATGTTGACGTCGAGGATCTGCGCGCCGCTGGCAACCTGCTGGCGGGCGACCTCGACGGCTTCTTCGTAACGTTCTTCCTTGACCAGCTTGCGGAACTGCGCGCTGCCGGTGACGTTGGTGCGCTCACCGACGTTGATGAACAACAGGTCCGGGGTGATGACCAGTGGTTCCAGGCCGGACAGACGGGTGTAGTGGGTTGCGGTGTCGTTGCTCATTACCAGACCTTGAAAACCTGTCCATTGGCGATGCCATCGATGCTGCGCTGGTAGGCAAGTGCGGCGCGGGCGGCGGAGACCGGTTCAAAGCCGGGGAAGAAATCACCGTAGGCATCCAGCGCTTCGCTGAGCACGCTAGGGCTTACCGCGTTGATGCGCAGGCCACGCGGCAGTTCTAGTGCAGCAGCGCGTACGAAGCCTTCGATAGCGGCGTTGACGCTGGTGGCGCTGGCGCCCTGCGCGATCGGCTGTTCGGTCAGGATGCCGGTGGTCAAGGTGATGCTGCCGCCGTCACGCAGATGCTGCTGGCCCAACAAGGCCAGCCGAATCTGGCCCAGCAGTTTGTCGTGCAGGCCCTGGGCGAACTGTGCCGGGCTCATTTCCGACAACGGCCCGAAGTGGACACTGCCGGTGGTGGCGACGATGGCATCGAGTGGGCCGACGGCCTGCAGCAGCGCGCTCACGCTGTCGTCGCTGCCAAGATCGACGCTGTGCAGCGGGTCCGAGCGCGACGCGGTGATGAGCTGATGCTGTTGCTGCAGATGCTGCGCAACCGCCGAACCCAGGGTGCCGCTGGCACCGACCAGCAGGATCTTCTTCATCGCGGAGTCCTCATGCGGCCTTGTCCGCAGCCTGCGGCAGCGCCCGTGGCGGCAACCCGGCGACCGCTTCGGCGATGGCGCGGATATGCTCGGGCGAGGTGCCGCAGCAACCGCCCACCAGGTTCAGCAGGCCGGACTGGGCAAACTCTTTGAGCGTGGTGGCCATTTCCTCGGGCGTCTCGTCGTACTCGCCGAAGGCATTGGGCAGGCCGGCATTCGGATGCGCGCTGACATAGCCACTGGAAATCCGCGCCAGCGTTTCCACATGCGGGCGCATGTCGGTGGCACCCAGTGCACAGTTGAAGCCGATCGACAGCGGCTGGCCGTGTGAGACCGAGGCGTAGAAGGCTTCGGCAGTCTGCCCGGACAGGGTGCGGCCGGAGGCATCGGTGATGGTGCCGGAGATCATGATCGGCAGGCGCCCACCGCGCGTATCGAATACTTCCTCGATGGCAAACAGCGCCGCCTTGGCATTGAGCGTGTCGAAGATGGTTTCCACCATCAGCGTGTCGGCGCCGCCGTCGATCAGGCCTTCGATGGCCTCGCGGTAGGTTGCGCGCAGTTCGTCGAAACTGGTGTTGCGGAAGCCGGGGTCGTTGACGTCGGGGCTGATCGAGGCGGTGCGGCTGGTCGGGCCGAGCACGCCGATCACGAAGCGCGGCTTTGCCGGGTTGCTGGCTTCGATGGCATCACAGCACTGGCGTGCAACCTGGGCACCGGCCTTGTTCAACTCATACACCAGGTGTTCCAGGTGATAGTCGGCCTGGCTGACCGAGGTGGCGTTGAAGGTGTTGGTTTCCAGCAGGTCCGCGCCGGCTTCAAGGTAGGCGGTGTGGATGCCGGCGATCACCTCAGGCTTGGTCAGCAGCAGGAGATCGTTGTTGCCCTTCAGGTCGTGCCCGCAACCGGCACCGTGGACATGCTGGCTGTCGAAACCCTCGGCAAAGCGCGTACCGCGATAATCGTCTTCCTCCAGACGGTGACGCTGGATCATCGTCCCCATCGCACCATCGATGATCAGGATGCGCTGGGCCAGGGCATCCAGCAGCTTGCGGACGCGATCGGGGTGGAGCCAGGGGAGGGCTTGCATAGGGCGGGCCGGGTGCTTGTGTCAGGATTGGTGCGCGATCAGCGAGATCACTTCGAAGTGCGGCGGGCGCTTTTCGCGGGTGACGGTCTCCAGACTGGATACTTCCAGCCCGGCCTTTTCCACGAACTTGCGCAGCTCCTTGCCGGTGAAACCGAGATTGACGTGGCCGTAGGCTTCCACTGCGGCCTTGTGCTCATGGCGGGCCAGGCTGCACAGCATCAGCCGGCCTTGCGGGCGCAGCACGCGCGCGCATTCGGCCACGGCCTTGGCCGGTTGGCTGGAGTAAGTCAGGGCGTGCATCAGCACCACCAGGTCGAAGCTGGCATCGGCGAACGGCAACTTGTGCATGTCGCCTTCCAGCACCTCGACATTCGGCAGCTTGCGCAGGCGCTCGCTGGCGGCGGCCACGACGCGGGCACTGGTGTCGATGCAGACATAGCGCTTTGCATGCGGGGCCAGCAGCTCGGCCAGCACGCCGTCGCCGGAGGCGATGTCCAGCACGTCACCGGTTTCCAGCAACGGCAGGGCGCTGCGCGCCATGGCTTCCCAGGTACGGCCGGGCGAGTAATGGCGCTCCATGTCGCCGGCGACGCTGTCGGCCCAGTTCTGGTCGGCCGCGCGCATCGCCAGCACCGCCGGCACGCGCTCGGCGTCCTGGCGCAGCAGCGGATCGTCGCTGCCACTGCTGAGGGCATGCCACAATGCGCGCTGCGCCGAATCCAGTGCGGCTTCGTCAAAGCGGTAATACGCCGAGACACCGGCACGGCGGTCGCGCACCAGGCCGGCTTCCTTGAGCCGGGCCAGATGGGTGGACACGCGTGGCTGTGCCAGCGTGGTGATGGCCGACAGTTCGGCCACGGTCAGTTCTTCCTGCTCAAGCAGCGTCAACAGACGCACGCGCGTCGCATCGGCGAACACTTTCAGACGGGTCGACCAGTCTTCCAGATCCATTAAATATCTACCTATCGCGATATAGAGATATTTTCGTTGTATTGCCAGTTCCGGTCAAGATCCTGCGTAGGCTGAATGGGGTCGCGATGGTTACAATCGCAACTTGATAAACCCTGGGAGGGGTGTAGTGGACTTCAGTTTTTCCGACGAGCAGCTGATGCTGCAGGACGTCGCACGCCGTATCGCCAAAGAAAAGATCGCCCCCAGTGCCGAGCACTTCGATGCCACTGGTGAGTACCCGCTGGAGAACATCCGCCTGCTCGGCGAGAACGGCCTGATGGGTATCGAGGTGCCGGTGGAATACGGCGGCTCCGGCATGGATCCCATCTCCAGCGTGCTGGCGATCATCGAGGTCTCGGCGGCTGATGCGGCCCATGCCACCATCATGTCGGTCAACAATTCGCTGTTCTGCAACGCGGTGTTGGGTTACGGCACCGAAGCGCAGAAGCAGACCTATGTGCGTGCGATTGCTGAAGGTGCCGAGATCGGCGCCTTCGCGTTGACGGAGTCCCAGTCCGGTTCGGACGCCACCGCCATGCGTTGCTGCGCGGTCAAGCAGGCTGATGGTTCGTTTGTGATCAACGGCCAGAAGAGCTGGATCACCTCGGGCCCGGTGGCCCGCTACATCGTGTTGTTCGCGATGACCGACCCGGACAAGCGCTCGCGCGGCATCACCGCGTTCATGATCGACACCCATAAGCCCGGCTTCGGCCGTGGCAAGACCGAGCCCAAGCTGGGCGTGCGCGCTTCGGCAACTTGCGAGATCGAGTTCCAGGACTACGTTGCCGCTGCCGAAGACGTGATCGGCAACGAAGGCGAGGGCTTCAAGATCGCGATGAGCCTGCTGGATTCGGGCCGCATCGGCATTGCGTCGCAGGCAGTGGGCATTGCCCGTGCCGCCTATGAAGCCTCGCTTGCCTACGTCAAGGACCGCAAATCGTTTGGTGCGCCGATTGGCAGCTTCCAGATGATCCAGGCCAAGATCGCCGACATGAAGTGCAAGCTGGACGCAGCGATGCTGCTGACTCTGCGCGCAGCGTGGACCAAGTCGCAGGGCAAGCGCTTTTCAACCGAAGCCGCGGTAGCCAAGTTGACCGCTTCGGAGGCGGCGATGTGGATTGCCCACCAGGCGGTTCAGATCCACGGCGGCATGGGCTATTCCAAGGAAATGCCGCTGGAGCGCTACTTCCGTGATGCCAAGATCACCGAGATCTATGAGGGTACGTCGGAGATCCAGCGTTTGGTGATTGCGCGCAACGAGACTGGAGTGCGCTGAGGGTTTCCCTTCGTCCAACTTTCCCCCTCTCCCCAACCCCTCTCCCGCGAGGGGAGAGGGGCTATGGCCCCGCGAGTGCAGGCATAAATTGCAACTGCAGCTTTAAAGCCCCTCTCCCCTCGCGGGAGAGGGGTTGGGGAGAGGGGGAAGCCCCCCCAAACAAGCAAAAAAAGCCCCGGCATTGCCGGGGCTTTTCGTATCAGCGGTCTTCCTGCACCGCGCGTACCTTGTGCTGTTCGATGTACTCCTTGGACTGTTCGTCCAGCTTGTCACCGAGCATGCGTCGCACGCTGACGAAGAACAGCGGGATCAGCAGCACGCCGATCACGGTGGCGAACAACATGCCGCCGATCACGCCCGTACCCAGCGAATGACGGGCGTTGGCGCCGGCACCGGTGGAGATGGCCATCGGCAGCACGCCGAGGATGAACGCAAACGAGGTCATCAGGATCGGGCGGAAGCGCAGATGCGCCGCTTCGATGGTGGCCTCGCGCAGGGTCTTGCCGGCAGCACGCTGCTCGACTGCGAACTCCACGATCAGGATCGCGTTCTTCGCCGCCAGACCAATCACCGTCACCATGCCGATCTTGAAATACAGATCGTTCGGCAGGCCACGCAGCAGCGAGAACACCACCGCGCCGAGAATACCGATCGGCACCACCAGCAGCACCGAGACGGGGATCGACCAGCTTTCATACAGCGCGGCAAGGCACAGGAACACCACCACGATCGACAACACCATCAGCAGCGTCGCCGCGTTGCCGGCGATGATTTCCTGGTAGGACATGCCCGACCAGTCATAGCCAAAGCCGACCGGCAGGTCGTCACGCACCAGCCGTTCCATGGTGCTCATGGCCTGGCCGGAGCTGTTGCCCGGGGCCGGCGCGCCGACGATGTTGACCGCCGAGTAGCCGTTGTAGCGGTTCAATGCCGGTGGGGCATAGATCCACTCTGACTTGACCACCGCGCTGAGCGGGATCATCGCCGGCTGACCGGTGGCGTCCTTGCTCAGTGAGCTGGGCACGAAATAGCTGTTGAGCGATTCCGGGCCAGTGCGGTAGGCCGCATCGGCCTGCATGTTGACGCGCTTGACGCGGCCGCCATAGAAGAAGTCGTTGACGTAGACCGGTGCCAGCATCATCTGGATGGCGGTATAGACGTCATTGGCCGACACGCCCATGGCCTGGGCCTGCACGCGATCCACCTTCAGCTGCAGCTGCGGTGCGTTTTCCAGCGTGTTGGGACGCACGCCGACCAGCGACTTGTCCTGCCCCGCAGCACCGAGCAAGGTGTTGCGGGCGTTCATCAACGCCTCCTGGCCGGCGCCGGTACGGTCCTGCAGCCACATGTCGAAACCACCGAACTGACCCAGGCCCTGCACGGTTGGCAGGTTGACGAAGAAGATCTGCGCGTCCTTGATGCCGTAGGCCTTTTGGTTCATTTTCTGGATGAACTCAGGCGCGGTTTCGTTGCGTTCGCTCCAATCCTTCAGGCGGACGAAGGCCATGCCGACGTTTTCGCCGGAACCGATGAAGCTGAAGCCGGTGATCTGCATCAGGCCTTCAAACGCATCTTCCTTCTGCAAGGTGCCCAGCAGCTGGTCGAATACGGCGGTGGTACGGGTCTTGGTAGCACCCGGCGGCAACTGCACGATGGCCAGTGCATAGCCCTGATCTTCTTCCGGCAGGAAGCTGCCCGGCAGGCGGGTGAACAGGAAGCCGCACAGCACCAGCAGCAACGCAAACACCATCAACCAGCGCGGGGTGTGCTTGATGACGCCGCCAACAGTGCCGACGTAGCTCTTTTCCAGCTTGCCGTAATACTTGTTGAAGGTGCGGTAGACCCAGTTCGGGCGCTCGTTGTGGGTGGGCTTGAGGAAGGCCGCACACAGCGCCGGGGTGAAGGTCAGTGCCAGCAGCGCCGAGAAGCCCATCGCCATGGCGATGGTCAGCGCGAACTGCTTGTAGATCTCGCCGGAGGCGCCCGGCTGCAGGGCAGACGGAATGAACACCGCTGCCAGAACCACGGTGATGGCGACCACCGCACCGGTGATCTGGCTCATGGCCTTCTGCGTGGCCGGCTTCGGGCCGAGCTTCTCCTCGCTCATGATGCGTTCGACGTTTTCGATGACGACGATGGCGTCATCGACCACGATGCCGATCGCCAGCACCATCGCGAACAGGGTCAGCTGGTTGATGGTGAAGCCGATCGCCAGCATGCCCATGAAGGTGCCGAGCAGGGCCACCGGGATGACCAGGGTGGGGATGATCGTCGCGCGGAAGTTCTGCAGGAAGATCAACATCACCAGGAACACCAGCACGATGGCCTCGACCAGGGTGTGGATCACTTCTTCGATGGAGATGGTGACGAAGGTGGTGCTGTCATACGGGGTGAACCAGCTCACGCCGGGCGGGAAGCTCGGTGCCAGCTCGTCCATCTTGGCGCGCACCGCCTCGGACACGTCCAGTGCGTTGGCGCCGGGCAGCAGCTGGATGGCGAACACCGCCACCGGCTTGCCGTTGTACTTGGTGTCATAGCCGTAGTTGGTAGCACCGAAGGAAACCTTGGCCACATCCTTGAGCCTGACCAGGCTGCCGTCGCTATTGGCCCGCAGGATGGTGTTCTCGAACTCTTCCGGCGAACTGTAGCGGCCTTCGGCGGCGACGGTTGCGGTGAAGGCCTGGCCATTGGGGGCCGGATCGCCACCCAGCGAGCCGGCGGCGAACTGCAGGTTCTGGGTGCCGATGGCGTTGTACACGTCGGTCGCCGACAGGTGGTAGCCCTGCAGCTTTTCCGGGTTCAGCCATACACGCATGGCGTACTCGGAGCCGAACTGCTGGGTGCTGCCGACGCCTGGAACGCGCGAGATCTGCTCCAGCACGCGTGCACCGACGATGTCGTTCAGGGCGTCACGGTCGACGTTGCCATCATCCGAGCGCACGCCAACGGCCATCAGGAAGCCGGCGTTGGCCTTGGCCACCACCACACCCTGCTTGGTCACTTCCGAAGGCAGTCGCGGGGTTGCCAGCGATACCTTGTTCTGTACCTGCACCTGGGCGATGTCAGCGTTGGTGCCGCTGTCGAAGGTCAGGGTGATGGTGGTCCGCCCGTTCGATGCCGACGACGAGCTGAAATACATCAGGTTGTCGATGCCGGTCAGCTGTTGCTCGATCACCTGGGTGACAGATTTTTCCGCGGTGGACGCGCTCGCGCCCGGGTAGTTGGCGGTGACAGTCACCTGCGGTGGCGCCACGCTGGGGTAGGACTCGATACCCAGGTTGAGGATCGAGATCACGCCGCCAAGCGAGATCAGGATCGCCACCACCCAGGCGAAGACGGGATGCTCGATGAAAAATTTAGGCATGGTGGAGTCCCGTTATTCTTTCTTTGCCGGGGCCGCTGCCGGCGCGCCAGCAGCGGGCTTGGCGGCGTCGGGCTGCCACGGTTTGGCAGCGGCCGGGGCACCCTCCTTGACCTTCTGTACGCCGGAGACAATTACCTGGTCGCCGGCCGCCAGGCCGGAAGACACCAGCCAGTTGCTGCCCTGCTGGTTGTCCAGAATGATGTTCTTGCGGGCGACCTTGCCGTCCTTGCCCACGATCAGCACGTAGCCGCCCTGGGTGTCACGCTGCACGGCCTGCTGCGGCACCAGGAACGCATTGTGGCGCTCGCCCAGGTTGGCCTTGAAGCTGACGAACGAACCCGGCAACAGGATGTGGTCCGGGTTGGGCAGCTGCGCACGCAGCGAAACCGTGCCGGTGGCCGGGTCGACCGTGGTCGAGGAGAAGTCCAGGCTGCCTTCATGGCCATAGGCGCTGCCGTCTGGCAGGTTGACCTGCACGGTGGTCTTGCCGTCGCCAGCCAGTGCCACCGCACCCTTGTCCTGGGCTGCGCGCAGCAGGCTCAGTTCGTCGGCGGTCATCGAGAAGTTCACATACAGCGGGTCGATCTGGTCGACGGTGGTCAGCAGGGTCACATCACCCTGGCCCACCAGCGCGCCTTCGGTGACCTGCTGCTTGCCGGCCTGGCCGGCGATGGGGGCGGTGACCCGTGCATAGCCCAGGTTGATGCGAGCGCTGGTGACGGCGGCTTCGGCCTGCTGCACGGCGGCGGCCGCAGAGCGTTCGGCGGCTTCGGCGTTGTCCAGGTCGGACTTGGATACGTAGCTCTGCGGCGCCAGCGAGCGCGCCCGGCTGGCGGTGGCGCGGGCGTTGACGTAGGAGGCACGGGCGGAGGCCAGCGCACCTTCGGCAGAGGCCAGCGAGGCCTGCAGCGGTGCCGGGTCGATCAGGAACAGCACCTGGCCTTCCTTGACCGTGCTGCCTTCTTCGTAGACGCGCTTCTGCAGCACGCCGGCCACGCGGGCGCGGACGTCCGCCGAGCGGAACGGAGACAACCGGCCCACCAGTTCGCGCTGCAGGGGCAGGGTCTGTGGCTTGGCCTCGACCACGCCGACCTCTGGCGGAGGCGGAGCGGCTTGCTCCTGCGGCTTTTTACAGGCGGCAAGGCTCAATGTCGCTGCACAGGTGAGAGCGAGGATACGGAGTGAGGCGGTCATCAGGAGAAACTCCGGGTGTTGTTTTTATTTGAGGCCGTGGGAGCTTCCTGTGCTGGCGCGAACGCGCGCAGGAAACCATCGATGGCAAATTCGGCCCAGCGGCGACGGTGCAGTGGATCGTCGCGGTGGGGGGCGTGGAAACGCTGTCGTTCAAAATCCTGGCCAGCAATCATGCTTATTAACAGCTCGGCCATGAAATGCGGGTCGTCATGGTTGAGGCGTCGGCGCCGGGTTTCGGTGTGCATCCATTCAGCTACGTGGTTGCGCAAGGCCTCGCTGCTGCCCTGGTACATGTACTGCGCTTCGTCACGGAACTCATGCGCGCTGGCGCCGATCAGCTGGGCGGTACGGCGGGCATTGGGTTTGTTGCGGTGTTCGAGGTAGCCGATGGCGAAATCGAGCAGGATTTCGCGCAACGGCTTGTCTTCGTCCACCACCAGTGCAGCGGTGGTGGTGTTCACATGCAGCTGCATGGCCTGGCGCAGCAGCTCGCGTTTGCAGCCGTAGCGGCTGTACAGCGTCTGCTTGGAACACCCTGCGGCAGCGGCCACTGCATCCATACTCAAGCGTATGCCTTGGGTCGCCAACAGTTCCCGCACTGCTTCAAACACGCGCTCATCACGCGCGTCGACAGGCGCGGGGCTGGTAGAAGGGTTTGGCATAAGCGGTGGACTATACCGTCCAGTTCAGAAACGCCGCAACGTAATTCGTGTTTCGCTGTGGTGGTGAGCAAGCGAGATTCAGGTGGCGGACATTGTTGCGGCAGCCGATATCTCCGCAGACAAGGCTATCGCCACTGTCTGCACGAAAATTTGCACCGCAGATAATGCGGCCCTGCAGCAAGGTTCTTTTTGTTACCAGCGATACAATCGCGGTTTCTCCAACCGAGCAACACCCAAAGCTCTGCCATGAAATCGCAAAACAGTGCTGCCAAGTCCGTAAAGACGAAATCCAAACCGGTTGTAAAGCAGAACATCGCCGACGCCGGCCTCTCGCTAGAACCGGTATTTGCAGCCTTGCGGAAGCGTTATCCCGCTGCAGCCGCACAGGCGCAGGCAGTGGCTTTTGCTACGGCGTTCTACAAGCGCATGGAGGCCGACGAGTTCAAGCTGCACTCGGCCGATGATTGGGCGGTGCTCGCCGCTGGCATGCTCGAGTTCGCCCGCACGCGCAAGCCGGGCAAGGCCAACGTACGTGCCTTCAACCCGACGCTGAAGGCGGATGGGTGGGAATCGGCACATACCGTGCTGCAGATCGTCAACGACGACATGCCGTTCCTGGTGGACACGGTGACGCTGGCACTGGCCGAGCAGGGCATTGGCGTGCACGTGCTGGGCCATCCGGTGATCAGCATCGCGCGCGACAAGGCCGGCAAGCTCAGTAGCGTTGGCAACGGCGCGCTGGAGTCGGTGATGCTGCTGGAGATTGATCGCCAGCCGGCCGACGCGCTGGACGCGGTGGCCAAGCGTGTCACCGCCGCATTGGACGACGTACGCGCCATCGTCAACGATTGGCAGCCGATGACCGACAAGGCGCTGGCGCTGGCCGAGGACCTGGGCAAGCGCACCTTGCCGGTGACCAAGGCGTCGCGTGCCGAGGCGCAGGAGTTCCTGCGCTGGGCCGCCGACAACCATTTCACCTTCTTCGGCTATCGCGAATACAAGGTCGAGAAGAAGGGCAAGGAAGAAGTGCTGGTCGCGCAGAACGGCACCGGCTTGGGCCTGATGCGCGGCAAGGACACCATGGTCGCGCGCCCGGTCAAGGGTCTGGCGGCGGAAGGCCTGAACGCTACCAGCAGCCTGCATGACGCGCTGATCCTGACCAAGACCAATGCCCGCTCGCATATCCATCGCGGTGGCTACATGGACTACATCGGCGTGCTGGAATTCGACGCCAAGGGCAAGATCATCGGCGAGCAGCGCTTCCTCGGCCTGTTCACCTCCAGCGCTTACAACCGCCGCCCGTGGGAAATCCCGCTGGTGCGCCAGCGCTATGAAAACGTGATGGCACGTTCGGGCCTGAGCCTGTCCAGCCACAGCGGCAAGGCGCTGCGTCATATCCTGGAGTCGCTGCCGCGCGAAGAACTGTTCCAGTCCAGCGAGGACGAACTGTTCCGCACTGCGATGGGCGTGCTCGGCTTGCAGGAGCGCGTGCGTAGCCGCCTGTTCCTGCGCCGCGACAAGTTCAGCCGTTTCATCTCGGCGCTGGTGTTCCTGCCGCGCGAGCGCTTCAACACCGACGTGCGCCTGCGCGTTGAGAGCATGCTCAAGGATGCATTGCAGGGCGAATACGTCGATTCCAGCGTAGTGCTGGGCGACTCGCCGCTGGCCCAGGTGCACCTGATCGTGCGGCCCAAGGCCGGGCAGAGCCTGGAACTAGATGTCGAAGGCATGGAGAAGCGTCTGGCCCACGTGCTGCGCAACTGGCAGGACGACCTGCGCGAAGCGCTGGTCAACAGCCATGGCGAAGGCGAAGGCCTGCGTATTGCTTCGCGTATCGGCAAGGCGTTGCCGGCCGGTTACATCGAAGACTCCAGCGCTGAAATCGCTGCGGCCGACGTCGCCCAGCTGGACGCACTGACCGGCCCGGACGATCTGCGTCTGAGCCTGCAGGCCATCCGTCGCGAAGGCGTCGATGGCCTGCGTCTGAAGCTGTACCGCCAGCTGGAAGACATTCCGTTGTCGGACGTGCTGCCGATGATGGAGAACATGGGCCTGCGCGTGATCGCCGAGCGCCCGTACAAGCTGATGGTCGATGAAGCGCCGGTCTACGTGCAGGACTTCGAGGTCGAATCCACCATCGGTGCGATCGATCCGGTCAGTGCGAACGCCGCGTTCGGCGAAGCATTCGCCCGCGTCTGGCACGGCGATGCCGAGAATGACGGTTTCAACCGCCTGGTACTCGGTGCCGGTCTGGATTGGCGCCAGGTGGCGATGCTGCGCGGCTACTGCAAGTACCTGCTGCAGATCGGCGTGCCGTTCTCACAGGCCTATGTGGAAGGCACGTTCAACCGCTACCCGCTGCTGGCGCGCCTGATCGTGGAACTGTTCGAAGCCCGCTTCGAGCCGACCCCGTCGGCCGACAAGGCGGTGCTGGACGCGCAGCTGGCCCAGTTCAAGCAGCTGGCCGGTGACGATGCCGCCACCCTCAAGCTGCTCGATGGCGTGGTCAAGGCGCGCAAGAGTGACCGTGCAGCGCGCATGGCGCTGGTCCACGAAGTGCTGGTCAAGCTGCTCGACGGCGTTTCCAGCCTGGACGAAGACCGCATCCTGCGCAGCTTCATCGGCGTGATCGAAGCCACCCTGCGTACCAGCTATTACATGGTGCGCAAGGATGGCGTGCGTGCTGATGGCGGCCCGGCCGACTACATCAGCTTCAAGTTCGACGCCGCCAAGGTGCCGGACCTGCCCAAGCCGCGTCCGTACCGCGAAATCTTCGTGTGCGGCCCGCGCGTGGAAGGTACCCACCTGCGCTTCGGCCCGGTCGCCCGTGGTGGCCTGCGCTGGTCGGACCGTCGCGAAGACTTCCGCACCGAGGTACTGGGCCTGGTCAAGGCACAGATGGTGAAGAACACCGTGATCGTGCCGGTCGGCTCCAAGGGCGGTTTCTTCGCCAAGCAGCTGCCGGACCCGTCGGTGGACCGTGATGCGTGGTTCGCCGAAGGTGTGGCCTGCTACAAGCGCTTCATCAACGGCCTGCTCGACATCACCGACAACATCGTCAACAACAAGATCGTGCCGCCGCAGGGCGTGGTGCGTCATGACATGGACGATCCGTACCTGGTCGTGGCTGCCGACAAGGGCACCGCCACGTTCTCCGATACCGCCAACGGCATCGCCCGTGCGCACGGCTTCTGGCTGGACGACGCGTTCGCTTCCGGTGGTTCGGTCGGTTACGACCACAAGGGCATGGGCATCACCGCGCGTGGTGCGTGGGAGTCGGTCAAGCGCCACTTCCGTGCGCTGGGCCGTGACTGCCAGAAGCAGGACTTCACCGTGGTCGGTGTCGGCGACATGTCCGGCGACGTGTTCGGCAACGGCATGTTGCTGTCCGAGAAGATCCGCCTGGTTTGCGCCTTCGACCACCGCCACATCTTCCTCGACCCGAACCCGGTAGCTGCCAGCTCGTTCAAGGAACGCGCGCGCATGTTCAAGGTTCCGCGTTCGAGCTGGGCCGATTACGACAGCAAGCTGATCAGCAAGGGCGGCGGCATCTATCCGCGTTCGCTCAAGTCGATCGAGATTACCCCGGAAGTGCGAGACGCACTGGGCATCGACGCCGGCATCAAGGCGATGAACCCGACCGACCTGATCAATGCCGCGCTGAAGGCACCGGTTGACCTGCTGTGGAATGGCGGCATCGGCACTTACGTCAAGTCGGCCAGCGAGACCAATGCCGATGTCGGCGACCGCGCCAACAACGCGCTGCGCGTCAATGGTGGCGAGCTGCGCTGCAAGATCGTGGGCGAGGGCGGCAACCTGGGCATGACCCAGCTGGGCCGCATCGAGGCCGCGCAGGTGGGCGTGCTGCTCAACACTGACTTCATCGACAACTCGGCCGGTGTGGATACGTCCGACCACGAAGTCAACATCAAGATCCTGCTCAACGACGTGGTGCGCGCCAAGAAGCTCACCGTCGACCAGCGCAACAAGCTGCTGGCCTCGATGACCGACGAAGTCGGCGAGCTGGTGCTGATGGACAACTACCGTCAGAACCAGGCGCTGAGCCTGATGGAGCGGATGAGTAGCAAGCGTCTGGGCTCCAAGCAGCACTTCATCCGCACGCTGGAGAAGCAGGGCCTGCTGGATCGCCAGATCGAGTTCCTGCCATCCGACGCCGAGCTGTCGGCACGCAAGCTGCGCGGCCAGGGCCTGACCCGTCCGGAGCTGGCGGTACTGCTGTCGTACTCCAAGATCGTCGCCTTCCAGCAGCTGCTGGAATCCGACATTCCGGAAGATCCGTACCTGTCCAAGGAGCTGCTGCGTTATTTCCCGCAGCCGCTGCAGAAGAAGTACGCCGATGCGATGGAGCGCCACCGTCTGAAGCGCGAAATCATCGCCACGGCCGTGACCAACCAGACCATCAACCGCATGGGCGCCACCTTCCTCATGCGCATGCAGGAAGACACCGGCCGCACTGTGGCCGAGGTCGCCAAGGCCTATACCATAAGCCGTGAAACGCTGGACGCACGCGCACTGTGGACGCAGATCGATGCCCTGGATGGCACCTTGCCGGAAGCGGTGCAGGTGGATGCACTGGAAGTGATCTGGAAGCTGCAGCGTTCGTTCGTGCGCTGGCTGTTGACCCGTCCGGGCACGATGCCGGGCATCACCGCCGCGGTGGAGCGTTACCAGGGTCCGTTCAACGACATCCGTGTCGCCTCGGGCGTGCTGCCGGATTCGCAGCGTCCGGCCTACGAGGCCAGCGTTGTGGCATGGAAGGAGAAGGGCTTGCCGGCGGCATTGGCACAGCAGTTGTCCGAGCTGCAGTTCCTGGAACCGGCGTTCGACATCATTGAACTGGCGCGTCCGCGCAAGCTCAAGCCGGTGGACGTATCCAAGGTCCACTTCCGCCTGGGCGAAGCGCTGCAGATGCCGTGGCTGTTCGAGCAGATCGATGCGCTGGAGGTCAACGGCCGTTGGCATGCGGTTGCCCGTGGCGTGCTGCGCGACGAGCTGGCTGCACATCAGCGTGCGTTGGCCGGCCAGGTGCTGTCGATGAAGGGTGCGACCGCCGAGGCCAAGGTGGCCGCGTGGTTGGGCCGTGATGACAGCGGCCTGCGCTTCACCCTGGCGATGCTGGCTGAGTTGGCCGAGCAGAAGACGCTGGATTACCCGACCGTTTCGGTTGCGGTGCAGCGTTTGGGCCAGCTGGCTGCGCACGGCGCTTAAGGAGTTAGGTTTTTGTTTTGGAGAACGGGCCCTTTTGGGCCCGTTTTTTTTTGTTTTGGGTGAAATCAAGAGCTACCCCTCTCCCCAACCCCTCTCCCGCAAGGGGAGAGGGGCCAAGGCTGCAATTGCCGGCAAAGCTTGCGCTCGAAGATTGCTAGCCCCTCTCCCCTTGCGGGAGAGGGGTTGGGGAGAGGGGGGCTTTTAGACACTACCGGTAAAGCCTCTGCCGAGC